>CAYTDB010000104.1:0-17856 GCA_964436455.1 uncultured Anaerolinea sp.
CGCGATGTTCCTGGTTCGAGTCCAGGTCGAGGAGCAAAAACAGGGAGTTTTCCCAAAAAAGAGACCCAGACCCCCATATGGTACGAGGGCACATAACTGTGGTCAAGCGGCCCATTGTTGAGCGAGTTTCAGCGTAGCCGCAGAGGGTCTGCCGCGCTGACTCGGGATAGTCCAACGCGGTGGTGGCACTTTGAAATTGAAGAGTTCGACAGGCATCCATTGATGATCGGTCAGTTTTGCGGCTATCGCCGGGGTTCGGTGTACCCCGTACTGTGCAAAAACCTCATCCCAAGTAATTTACTCTAGAAAAACAGCATCTTTCCTCCAGTCGCAATGAGTGGGTAAAATGGAGCCATCTCTCACTGTGGAGCACAAAATCAGAGGGGCTGGTTCATTCTCAAACACATTTTCTCCACCCTTTTAGCCATCGTCCACGTCAGGCGATGATCCGATCAGGAAAAAGATTTGGAAATCCTGGTGTTGGCCCAAAAAAGCAATGGCAAAAAAGGTCTGATCGACATTTTTCATCAGGCCTTCTTGATTCACAACCAATACTAGTTTGGTTTTCTTTTTATCAACAAACCAACACCTGCCGCTGCGAACAGAAAAGCTGCGACCAAAATCGTTGTCGAAAATACAGGGTTGGCATTAGGATTCTCGTCTCTGATTCTTCCATCTAATTTGGGAATAATAGGAGAATGGGATTCCACATATGCGGCCACTACATCTTCAAGGTTGGCGCCCGCATCATATTCGTTCTCTGCCTTCTCCAAAAAGACCGAATATCCGTCACCGCCTTTGCGCAGAAAGTCGTTCGTAGCGATCTTATAAGTCTCCTGTGGATCGATGAGGGCAAATGAACCATCGGCGTTTTGGAATTCAACACTCAAAATTCTTTCACCGGGCAATTGGTTGGGCGACCATGCAAACCGCATACCAGCAATTTGCGGAAATCTCCCTGTCCCTTCACTGGCGGCGCTTTGTGCACGGCTGACTCCGTTCTCAAGGGCGGCAATGATGTCTTCACCTTTTAGATCCAATGTGGCAATGGTGTTACTAAAGGGCAGCACCTCAAGAACACTACCAAGGGTGATATCCCCTTTGGCAATACTGGAGCGGAAGCTCCCGCCGTTGATGATGACAGCCTGCACGCCTTCCGATGCTGTTGACCAAAGGATTGCATCTGCAACAAAGTTACCCATTGTGCATTCGCCAAAACGGCAAGTGGCACGGTCTCCGTCCAGCAAGTCTGTGGACTGTCCAACAACAGTCTGCTGCAACTCGTCCAAGGGTGCGCGATATTCTTCGACAAGAGCCTGAATTTCAGGATCCATGTCTACAGATGAATCCAAATGTATGGGCGCGCCGGACCAGCTTTCAGGTCGGCCTTGAGAATCGAACGTCATATCCAACCTGCCCAGGTTGATTCCCCACTGATAATCCGTCACTACAAGAACAGGCGAGCCATCCGGCGAATTGACCACGGTTGGATATGGACCCAACGCAAGAGGGTCTGTATTGGAAAGTAAAATCTGCGAATGTCCACCGACAATGACATCGATACCGGTAACCGCTTCCCCCACTTGCTGATCCCGCTCATAACCTGCATGGCTGACCGCAATGATAATTGTTATTCCCTTCGCGGTTAATTCATCAACTGCCGCCTGAACTGTCCGCTCGATATTCAAAAAGCGGACGTTGTTGCCGGGGCTGGAAAGGATGGCGGTTTCCTCTGTTGTAAATCCTACAATGCCGATCTGTTTCCCTTTCACTTCCAAGATCGCATAAGGCTGGATCAGCCCTGCAAGATCGGAATCCTTTGATGAATCAATGTTGGAACTTATCACTGGGAAGTTTACACGTTCTATAAAACGCGCCAGATTTGCAGGCCCATCGTCAAACTCATGGTTGCCAACCGCCATCGCATCATAACCAAGCAAATTCATGAAAGTGCTGGCTTCCTCGCCTTTGTGTTTTGTATAGAACAAGGTTCCCTGAAATTGATCGCCGCCATCCAGCAATAAAAAGTTGCCGCCTTCAGCGCGCACCTGCTTGATGATCGTGGCCCGCCGCGCAACACCACCCACGCAGCGATCTTCAGCCGCATCTGCCGGGGTGCAGCGGCTGCCCACTTCTGTGAATTGATCTATGCGTCCGTGCGTATCATTTGTATGAAGGATTGTGAGTTGGAATGTTTCTCCCTGCGCCTGAACCGGAACAAAATAACCGCTTGCTGGTACAAGCAAAACTATAAAAAATGCAATGAGTACAGATGCAATATATTTTATTTTCATATCCACATTATAATCATATAACATTATGACAGGCCAATACCTCACATCTTCCGTTATCAACAAAAAAGAGATATCTTGAACTCTCGTATTCTCCAATTAGTCAAAATTCAGCCGGGTGAAGGCACACGCGTTATGTTGATGTTCATCTATTCTCTCGCGGCAGTGGGTGGCGGCGTGGTGCTCGGCCGTGCCGTGAGCCGCTCACTCTTTTTGAGTCTTTTGCCTGAAACAGCAGTCCCCTACAAATTCATTCTCCCGCCTTTTTTTGTTATCGCCGGAACTTTGATCTATAACCGACTTGTGTCACATTATCAAATGTATAGGATCATCACTGCTACAAATCTGCTGGTGATCTCAGGGCTTCTCATCTTTCGCTACTTCCTTGATAGCACCTTTGCGGCAACCTTTCCGTTTCTTGCATCACTTTATATATATTTTGAGATCATCGTTACCACCATTGGCATTCAATTCTGGACTTTTGCCGGTGAAGTGTTCAATCCACGTGAAGCAAAAAGACTGTTCGGATTGATCGCGGCGGGAGGCGTACTCTCGAATGTAATCACCGGATTTGGACTACGAGCCGTATCGAACAAAATTCTTCCCAAGGATTTGATCTTCGTTGTGGCCGGCAGCTTATTAGTTGGGGTTATCTGCGTTTGGATCTTGGGCAAACAAAAGGAAAAGACATCTTCAACCGATACCCCGAGCCTGTCTCGGCGTTCTGACAGCGATACAGCATCGACAAGAAAGAACCTGGGCGAGATCATCCGCCAACCTATCCTGATCACGATCAGCGGATTAATGATCATCACATCGCTTGTTACCAACATCACCGATTTTCAACTTGATCTTTCCTTGCAACGCTTCTTTGCACATGATGGGCAAGGCATGCTGGAATTTTTGGGAACATTCCAAATCTTCGTGGGAATCATCGCGGTTTCAATACAAATACTCTTTACCAATCGTATCCTACAGCGTTTCGGGCTTGTGGCGGGTCTGTTATTACTACCATTCGCAGTCGGTGGAGGATCGCTCGCATTTATTATCTCTGCAGGTGCATATTGGGCTATGGCCTTACCACGCGGAGCGGATATGACCCTGCGTTATACGATAAACGATGCTTCGCTAAATGTATTGTTTCTGCCAATCCCGGAAAATTTTCGCAAACGTGTAAAGTCCATATTGGATGGTATCGTCAAACCGCCCATAATGGCCCTGTTGGGATTAACTTTTCTGCTGTTCCTGCGAAAAGATATCGATCAAGTGGGTGTACAAGCCAGTGATATTGTGCCATGGTCTTTCGTTACTATTATCCTGGTCATCCTATGGATTTTTCTGGTATTTCGCACCCGCAAACAGTATGAAACAGCCTTGGTGAACAGCATCAAGGGTCATCAATTCGCTTTTCAACAAACACAATTTGATATCAAAGATGAAACAACTGTCGCGCTTATCATACAGGAGTTAAAGAGCGAATCGTCCAATCCTTTGCGGGTGATCAATATCATTGAAATGCTTAAATCATCCGAAGAGACAGGCTGGCATCCATATATTATTCCACTATTAGATCATAGATCGCCAGAAGTAAGGCGACTTGTGGTCGATTATTTCGAACAACGCGCCATGCTCGTAAAAGAACCAGCATTGCCCAATCTATTGAAAAAGTTGATTGGTAACGACAGAGAAGAAACTAATGTCCGCAGTGCGGCAATACAAGCCTATTGCGCTCAACTCGGCGATCTATCCCTCGAGTACATCACCCCAATGCTTGCAAAAAGAGACCTTCGCCTGCGTCAGGCCGCCATCACAGGGTTAATGAAGTATGCCGGACTTTCGGGTGTCATGGAATCGGCTGTTGTTTTAAAGCAGATGTTTGAATCAAGCGATCCCGCCGAACGTAAAGCAGGTGTGGCTATATTAGGGAAATTACAAACACCAAATTATTATCAACCTCTCCTGCCTTTATTCGACGATCCCGATCAATCTGTGCAACGACAGGCGATAACATCGGCAGGAGAATTGAAACATCCCGCATTACTGCCTCAGTTGATCGAAAAGCTTGGTAATCCCAGGCATGCCCGTTATGCAATGGACGCACTGACCATGTATGGCTCCGAAGCTGAAACACAACTCGCCGTGGCGCTTGCTGATACATCCAACACGCAAAAAAGGATCGCGATCATCAAAGCGCTTGGCAATAGTCGTACACCTTCATCTGCTCATATCCTATCAGGATATTTCAATGATTCCAATGATCATCTGCGAGCCACCGTGGTTAAGGCACTCGCGAACCTGCACAAAAATGGAGTTGAGATACAGATCCGTCGTGCCGAAACATTGAAGGCCACATTCGATGAGATCAAGCGGACCTATTCCATTCATCTCATACAGGCAGATCTTGGCAACCATAGCGGACCAATGCTCGGGCGAGCCCTGCAGGACCATCTCGGGTTTATTCTCGATCATTTATTTTCGTTGTTGTCGCTTTTATATCCAGAGCGTGATATGCATTCGATACGCAGGGCATTGAAATCCAGCGGAAGTCAAAAATCAAACGCACTGGAGTTGATCGATGCAATGGCCGACCGCGAGATCAGAGAGGTCATGCTTCCGCTGGTTGAAGCGCCTCCAGAGAAGATTGCACAAATAGCTGAAAGGCAATTCGGATTACACAGGTCAACAGTGGAAGAAAGGCTGAATGAGTTGGCGCAGAACACAGATCCGATCTTACGCGCTTTTGCCATTCATCAACTCGGTGTGCTTGGTTTTGATACCCTGTCGGAGGTGATCCATCAGAATTTGGATTACAACCATGCCTTTGTGCAGGAAACCGTTGTGTGGGCCATTATGTATGCTGGTCCTGATCATGAATTGCAACCATTGCTGGAGCGGCAAACAAAATCACAATTCAAGACGGTATGTACATACGCAAAAAGGTTACTTGAGGAGGTAAGAGGATGACATTATCCACGATCGAGCGGGTATTCCTATTGCAAGGTTCGGAATTGTTCCGGCAGATCCCTACGCAGGAATTAGTCCTTGTAGCCCAGTTATGTCAGGAAGTAACCTTCAAAAGGGGGGAAAGATTTATTCAAGCAGGAGATGAGGGTGACTGCCTGTATATTATTGCGGTGGGAGAGGCATCCGTTGTTGTGGAAGGCCACGGACAAATTGGTGTAAGCAGGGAAGGCGAAGTCATTGGTGAAATGGCGATTATTTCCAACAAACCGCGTTCAGCCAGTTGTGTGGCACTGACAGATATTACCGCCCTGCAAATCACACGAGCAGATTTTCAATCACTGATGGAGGAAAACCCAGCAGTAACCCTGGGCGTGCTTGAAGTGATCGTAAATCGCCTTGACGACACATTGCACAAATTAGGTTCTCAATGAGCAATGGTCTTCTAAACAAAGTTCTAGCTACCGGACAGTTTTCGATCATGAGTAAAAGACGAAGGATATTTTGAGATTTTCACCATTGGTTATCAACCTTTCAGCCATGTTTCAGCCAATGCGGAAAAGACTGTGATCGCGACGGTTTTTACGATCAACGAGATGATGCTGCCCCGATTTGATGACTTGAGAGCCAAAAGCAAGCAGCCAAACATAAAGCAAAACCACAGCCAAGGTCAGGCGAGATAAGCGAGAGAAATGTAGCAAATGAGTACTTTCCAAGTCAAAGCCATTCGATTTCATGTCACCAAAAGACTCCTCGATCCACATACGTCTTTGATATGCTTTGCGAGTGGCTTGAGAGCTCTTAAGGTTCGTGGCCAACAGCCAGGGATCCTTCTCGCCAGGCTTCCAGTACACCAGAAAGTTGACCGGATAAGCGTACTTGGCCGTCAACCGGCAGTCTTCCAGCCATACGGATTGACCCGCTTTGTGCACCAACGTATCCAGTCGTTGGTAAGCCGATTGACCCTTTGGGTGCAGCAGATAACGACCTTTTTGTCGCAAAACATACTGCTAATACCACCTGGCAAGCAGTTTTTGCACCTCGACTTCGCCAAATTCGGCGTCTCCGACCAGCAGGACCTTGGTTTTTGCACGGTACGGGCAAATTGCGTGGGTATTCCCGATCGTCCCCTTTGGCGTTTGGTTTGGGCGTTGGATGGTAACCAAGATTTCGAAGAATACCTTTGACAACATCATTCTAATTTTGTTAGTAATCACAGCTTTGTTACTGATCTTCGAATAATAAGAGGTTGTCAATGAAACCAATTGTCCCTGTTTGATTGCTGGATACAAAAGGGGCCGAAATTCAATTTATCAGGGAATTGATCCAGGACCGGGACATGCCTGGATAAGCAATGATATACTTTTCCGAAACCACTCTAAACTGGAGGCAAGATGAAAAAATTTATTATTCACTCCGAAACACCCCGCGAGCAACTGGATTGGGGTACGCTGGGTTGGCTCAGCAATCCACCGACGACGAACAACAAGAACCTGACCGTTATCGATGTCGAACTCTATCCAGGAAAGGGACATGACTTCCACAAGCACCCGGACCAGGAAGAAGTAATTGTGTGTGTGAAGGGAACCCTGGAACAATGGGTAGGTGAAGAAATGCAGCTATTGAAACCGGGTGATGCGGTTTTCATCCAGGCTGACGAGGTGCATGCCACTTTTAACCTGGGGGACGAACCGGGATACGCTCTGGCGATCCTCGGACCGTGTGTGGGGGAGATCGGCTATGAAGTGGTAGAGATGGCCGATCAGGCCCCCTGGAACAGTTTGCGTTCCAAGAAGTAATAACTCAGCTTTGGAATAAGGTCAAGCCGCTCGATCAGCCAAAAAATAAATCCGCAGAGTTTTGAACGCATTATCCTTGTGCTGTTGATTATTACTGCGTTTTGTTTATTATTCACCTGATTAGAAAGGAGAGAAACGATGGGAAAACCTGTTGTCCTTGTTGGCTCATTGGACACCAAAGGTGCAGAATTTCAATTTGTCAGAGACCTGATCCAGGACCGGGGCTTACAGACAGTTCTGGTCGATTTTGGCGTGCTGGGAGAGCCAGCTATCGCAGTAGATATCAGTAGCGACGAGGTCGCCCGGGCTGGGAGTAGCAGCATCAATGAGCTGCGCGAGAAACAGGATAAGACCCTGGCGATGCGCACCATGACGGACGGTTTGTCCCGTGTTGTGGCGGATCTGTATGCCCAAGGCCGGCTTGGGGGCATCCTTGGTATGGGGGGGGGCGGAGGTACTTCGATCGCTACCGCGGCGATGAGGGGATTGCCAACCGGGATTCCCAAAGTGATGGTTTCCACCGTTGCTGCGGGAGATGTGGCTCAGTATGTAGGAACACGCGATATCACCATGATGCCTTCGGTGGTCGATGTGGCTGGCATAAACTCCATCAGCCGGCAAATCTACGCCAATGCAGCTGGGGCTATTGCCGGGATGGTGAGTCAGGAGATCGAAGATGTAGTCGAGGAGAAACCGCTCATCACAGCCAGCATGTTTGGCAATACCACCGAATGCGTGACCCGTGCGCGACAGCACCTGGAGGAACAGGGCTACGAAGTGTTAGTGTTTCATGCTACGGGAACGGGTGGTCGCACCATGGAAGCTCTGATCGCTGATGGGTTCATTACGGCTAATCTTGATATCACCACAACGGAATTGGCCGATGAAGTCTGTGGGGGCGTACTAAGCGCTGGGCCAGACCGAATGCTGGCAGCAGCGCGGGTAGGCGTTCCGACAGTTTTGGTGCCGGGCTGCGTTGATATGGCCAATTTCTGGGCGCGTGATACGGTACCGGAGAAATACAGGCAGCGTAATCTATATGAATGGAATCCTAATATCACTTTGTTGCGTACCAATGTTGAAGAGAACAAACGCATGGGTGAAATGATCGCTAGGGCTGCCAATCAATCAACGGGTCCGGTAACGATTCTGATTCCTTTGAAAGGTGTTTCTCAATTGGATTCTCCCGGCGGAGAATTCTGGGATCCCGAGGCTAACGATGCCTGCTTCCAGGCGATCAAAGAAAACTTAAATCCAGGTATTCCCGTTATTGAAGTAGATCATAATATTAACGATCCTGAGTTTTCTGATAAAGCAGTTGAACTGCTCTTAGATTTGATGAAGGAGGTCTAGAATGGCAATTGCACGAGAAGAAATCATAAAACGATTGAAAGATCAAATTAAGGCAGGACGACCGATCGTTGGCTGTGGCGCTGGAACAGGAATTTCAGCCAAATTCGCTGAGGCGGGTGGAGCCGATATCATCATTATCTACAACTCTGGTCGCTATCGCATGGCTGGACGCGGTTCTCTGGCGGGTTTGCTACCTTATGGAGATGCCAATGGAATCGTAGTTGAGATGGCTTCCGAGGTACTGCCTATAGTCAAAGATACACCTGTCCAAGCTGGAGTTTGTGGCACGGATCCTTTCCGCTTGATGCCTGTATTCTTGAAGCAACTAAAAGAAATGGGATTCTCTGGAGTGCAGAATTTTCCGACTGTGGGCTTGTTCGATGGCAAATTCCGAAACAATTTGGAAGCCACCGGGATGGGCTATGATAAAGAAGTCGAGATGATCCGCCTGGCTCATGAGATGGACTTGTTTACCACGCCTTATGTCTTTACGGAGGATGAGGCCAAGGCAATGACCCAAGCAGGCTGTGATCTATTGGTTTGTCATGCCGGATTAACCACAGCTGGCAGCATCGGTGCGGCTGAGGCCTTCACCTTGGATGAGGCCATCGATAAGGTGATGGCGATGGCTGAAGCAGCTTGGTCTGTCAGAAAAGACCTGATGGTGATTTGCCATGGTGGGCCCTTTGATGAGCCTGAGAATGTGGGCACTGCGTTGAAGAAAATGCCAGGGATTGTCGGCTTTTTCGGTGCATCAAGTATCGAACGCCTACCTACGGAAAAAGCCATCCGTGGCCAGGTTGAGGCTTTCAAAAACTTGAAAATGGCCTGAAATACTAAAATGCCCGAACAGGTCAACCAATTTGACTTGTTCGGGCATTTTAGATTCAAAGTTGGAATTACGGCGTATCGCTTTGGGCGCTGATTCCTCCCCTGGCGAAGAGAAGCAGGCCAAATGCCAGTAAGAACGCCAACGGCATGATCAGCAAGGATGCTTGGAAACTGGTATAGCGCGCTGTCAACGACATGATGAACGGCAGTAAAATTCCGCCAATTGGGATTGCTACTTTAATCGTGCCAATCACAGTTCCGGCGATATCCTTGAAGAGTAAGCTAGCCAAAGTGATGATCAGAGGCAGCATTGCCGAAAGAGTGACGCCTGCCAGGAAAATCGCCGGATAAGTGAACCATCCCAGGTTGAAAAAATACAATCCCAGGAAGAAAACAGTTGCAAAACTGAATAATGTAAGGAGATATTGAACGATTTTGTCTTCGCGTGTCAATAAGCCTATGACCAGGCGCCCTGTAGCGACACCAGCCAGGAACGTAATTAGCCCTATCTTTGATGTCAGTTGAGTGAATGCACGTAAATCCATCAAATAGGTAGTCAGAATACCGATGGTGCTCAGTTCAACTCCAACGGCAAGAATTGTCAGCACGAATAGGATGACAACAGTTCGATTCTTCGTGAGCATGATGATTTTTTTTGCAAACCCCTCGGACTGACCAGCTTTAACTTTCAACTTGGTAAAAGCGAAGAAGGCGGCCAACAACAAGACAATAATGCCAGCCTGCACAACTGAACTGCGCCAATTCATCTCCAGGAAAATCAGATAGATCGCAATCAGGGCTGAACCAACGGTGACAAATAAATGATTGACATTGATATGTAACCCTACGCGCTCGGTGTGAATATCTACTAACATGGCATCGGTCACACCTTCATAAGTACCCATTCCAACGCCAATGAATAGCATAATAATCAAGTTGATCCAGTAGACAGCGCTCATGTAGAAGGTCAGGAAAGATACCGCCAGAATTAGGCTCCCTGCAAAAAGGATTTTTGGTTTTTCATGAGTGTCTGATAATGCGCCTGAAATTGACACGGCAATGATGAACCCAACATTTTGGATGGTAAGCATCATGCCAATCTGAAAGGGGGATAATCCGATATTGCGGGCTGCTGCCCCTACAACTGAAGTGGCTACGCCCAAGAAGAACATCGCCAGATAGGATGAAGTTGTGATTGCTTTTTTATTGGAGATCATGGCCGCCTTAAGTTGGATTGATTATGGTGAAAGTTTGACATTATAACGTTATAACGTTATAATGAATTGTACCATAATTACAAGGTTTAGGTACGAGGCACATGATGGCTTCCCCAGAAGGATCTGTAAATCTAGAAATGAAAATCAATCGCCACAGCAGCTTGCCTTTGCATCAGCAGCTCTATGAGATTCTGCGTAGAAAAATATTGCAGGATGAATGGGTGGTTGGGGAAATGATCCCGCCTGAACCAGAGTTGATGGAACAATACAAGCTCAGTCGGATAACTGTTCGGCGCGGATTAAATCGATTGGCGAATGAAGGTTTGATTTATCGGCAGCAGGGTCGGGGGAGTTTTGTTGCGGAACAAACGCTTGAGCAAGGATTATCCCGCATTATCAGTTTTACAGAAGATATGAAGCAACGTGGCATGATCCCTCGCACCGAAGTGTTGTTCTCGGATTTGGTGCCTGCACCAGAAGATGTTGCCGAACAATTGGGTCTTCAGCCAGGCGTTGAGATGGCGCGCATAGAAAGACTGCGAATCGCCAACAATGAACCGTTGAGTATCGAAGAGTCATTTTTAGTCCATAGTTATTGCCCTGGGATTTTGGCAGAAGATTACGCAGATAGTCCCTTGCGGGAAGCTCTTGAAAACAAATATGGTATTCAAATCGTGCGCGCCAAACAGGTTATTCGTGCGGTTAGGGCATCAACTCGCCAGGCGCAATTGCTAACAGTTACAGCTCGTTCGCCTTTGCTCTTCCTTGAACGCGTGTCCTATTCCCAGAATAATATACCGGTTGAATTTTTACGTATCTACTATCGCGGAGACCGTTACTCGTTGTTCAACGAGCTAAATGGGTAAATCATTTTCTGTCGAATTGCCATTGAGGAGGCTAAAAATGAAGGATATCAAAGTTTCAGTAGGTGTCTGGTTCTTAGGAGCCACCAGCGATCGTTTCGTCAAAGGAGGCTATCGTCAAGACAATACGATTGAAGACCGTTTCAAGATAATTGGCGAAATTGAAGGGGCCGACGGGGTGGAATTACATTATCCATCCGAAGCCACAGATGCCAACTATAAAGATTTGAAGAGTCTGGCCAATGACCTGAACTTGGAAATTGTCCAGTTTTGTCCGCATCTTTGGATTGATCCTCGCTTCAAATTTGGCCAATTTACCAACCCGGACCCAAAACTTCGTCAAGCAGCCCTTGATCTGGCTAAACGCACCACTGATATCGCCCAGCATATGGAAGCACATCTGATGGTTTATTGGCCTGCCCAGGATGGCTATGATTACCCATTCCAGATCGACCATCGCGCAGCTTTGGATAACATGGTTGAAAATCTGGCTGCCTGGTGCGATCACAACCCGGACCAAAAGGTTGTTGTCGAGTACAAGGCTTGGGAGCCACGCTCACGCATTTTGCTGCCTACTATCGGACACTGTATGACCATCGTCAACGAGATTAATCGCCCCAATTTTGGGGTCAATATCGATATGGGCCACGCCTTCATCATGAAGGAAAATTTGGCTGAATCTATCTCCCTATGTTGTCGTTATGACAAACTCTTCCACACGCACTGGAACGACAACTGGAAACTCTTCGATGATGACATCATTGTCGGCACGGTCAACCTGTGGGAAACTCTCGAAGCCTTCTTCTGGCTGGAAGAGTGGGGCTATGATGGCTGGTTTGGATTGGATCTGTTCCCCTACCGTGAAGATCCTAAACAGGTTGTCATGGAAACAATTAAGAACATACACTTTGGTTATGAACTACTCGACCGGGTGCCGCGCGAGGAGTTGCGCGAAGTAATGCAAACCTGTGATGCCGTCAAAATTTCCCAGTTGATGCGCCAGATGTTGGGTGGTAAAGCCTAGCAATGGATATTCTCACCCTCGGGGAATTCCTGATCGATATGTTCCCTGGAAAAGTCGGCCAGCGTATGGGAGAAGTGGAATCCTTTCATCCCAAACCTGGCGGCGCGCCGGCAAATGTTGCTGTAGCCGCTCGACGTTTGGGAGCAAATACGGCTTTCATTGGGAAGGTAGGGGATGATCTTTTCGGCCATTTCTTGAAGGATGTTCTGGCTGAGGAAGGTGTTGAAACTCGTGGCTTACGCTTTGACCAGGAAGCCCGCACAACCATGGCGATCATTGCTATGCCGGATGAGAATTCAGCCGAATTTGTCTTCTATCGAAATCCTGGTGCAGATCACCGACTACGGCCGGATGAACTGGATCATGAGTTGCTTCAGAAGGCTAAAGCTTTCCATTTTGGTTCACTCAGTTTGACCGATGAGCCAGCCCGTAGCGCCACCCACGAAGCTGTTCGAATTGTACGCCAGACTGGGGCTTTGATCTCTTATGATGTGAATTACCGGCCATCACTTTGGTTGGATCCGCATCAGGCGCTTGAACAAGCTCAACTAATGCTACCTGAAGTTGATTTGCTGAAGGTAAATGAAGAAGAAGTTGCCTTGCTTTCTGAACAAGAGAGTGTTGATCCAACTGATGTAGATTCTTTAGAACAAGCATCTCGTACCCTGCTCAAAAAGGGTCCGAAACTCGTGGTCGTTACCTTAGGGAAGGATGGCAGCTACTTTCAAATCGAAGGCGGCGGGAAATATGCGCCTGCCTTCAAAGTGGAAACCATCGATGCGATTGGTTGTGGTGATGCCTTTGTGGCTGGTCTGCTCACTCAGTTGGTGAAGAGTGATAGGCCGCTTGATGAGTTCAGTGTTGATCAACTTGGCCAGGTGTTGCGATATGCCAATGCCGTGGGTGCGTTGACTTCTCTAAAACGTGGGGTGATTCCTGCACTACCCACTGCGCAACAGGTCAATGAATTTCTAAATAAACAGGCATAGAAAGGGAGATAATGGAAGAACCTGTCGTTTTGAATCATGAAGAACTTGTCGAAAAAGCTCGACAATTGCGGTTGGACATCCTCGAGATGACCACCAGAGCTGGCTCAGGACACCCATCAAGTTCCTGGTCTTCTGTAGAGATAGTCACTGCACTCTATTTCGGTGGCATGATGCGCTATCGGCCAGCAGAACCCTGGTGGCCCGAACGGGATCGCTTCATTATGAGTAAAGGCCATGCTGCGCCTTTGCTTTATGCAGCCTTGTCTCATGCGGGATATTTTGATCGCGAAGAGCTTTGGCGTCTGCGCGAAGTGGATAGCCCGGTGCAAGGACATCCAATTCAACGGGGTATGCCCGGTGTGGAAGCCACCACTGGCTCCTTAGGTCAGGGATTGTCGTTGGGGATTGGGCATGTGCTTGGGGCTCGCCTCAACAGCCTGAACTATAGAGTGTATGTCTTGCTAGGGGATGGTGAATGTGAAGCCGGTCAGATCTGGGAAGCTGCTATGGCGGCATCCCATTTCAAATGCGGCAATCTTGTCGCTATCATGGATTACAACAAATACCAGGAAACCGGCCCGATTAGCCGTGAGATCGCACTTGAACCCCTGGTAGATAAATGGAAGAGTTTCGGTTGGAGTGTTCATGAGGTCAATGGTCACGATATCCAGGAAATCATGGACAAGTTGGTCTTAGCAAAACAATTGGAAGCGACTGCAAAGCCCCAAGTGATTATCGCTCATACGATCAAAGGAAAAGGAGTTTCTTTTGTTGAAGCTGATTTCACTTTCCATGGTCGGGCTTTGAAAGCCGATCAAGCGGAACTTGCCCGAAAGGAACTATCATGAACTTAGGAGAAAAAGCAGGGCTAAAACCCTCTGTTCCATTGCGAGATGTTTTCGGCGAAGCTTTGTTGAATGTTGCCACAGAAAATCCACGCGTGGTCGTTCTGGACGGAGATTTGGGAAACTCGACCAAAGCTGAAACGGTGCGCATCAATTACCCGGATCGCTTTTTCAATATTGGGATCGCAGAAAGCAACCTGGTGGGCATCGGCGCCGGACTAGAAGCTTGCGATCTGATCCCATGGATCACCAGTTTTTCATCATTCTTGCTGTGCAATGCATATGACCAGATTCGACTTGCGGTAGCCATGTCTAATATCAATGCAAAAATCCTTGGCAGTCATGGAGGCATCACCCTGGGGAAGGACGGTCCTACCCAGATGGGGATCGAGGATTTTGCTCTTATGGGAGGGCTGCCTACTATGCAAATTGTGGTGCCTTGCGATCCGGTTTCGATGCATGCTCTGGTAAGAGCAGCAACCGATTATGTTGGACCGGTATGGCTGCGCTCCAGTCGAGTGGCTTTGCCATTCATTTATGATGAAGATACTACTTTCAGGGTTGGTGGCAGTCATGTGGTACGTGAGGGAAATGATTTGACCATCATTGCCTGCGGCATCATGGTCGCTTCAGCCTTGGATGCTGCGGTTGATCTGGCTAAAGAAGGTATCGAGGCTCGTGTGGTCGATCTGTATTCTCTTCGTCCCATAGATACTGAAACCATCGTTGCAGCCGCGCGGGAAACCGGCGCAATTGTCTGTGCTGAGGAACATTTGCTCCAGGGTGGAATGGGTAGTAATGTGGCTCGTATTGTCGCTCAAAACCATCCTGTCCCTATGCGCTTTGTTGGCTTGGGGGATGTTTATGTCGAATCGGGCGATCCCTGGGATTTGCTCAAGAAATATCACCTGACATCCGACGATATTGTAGCTGCTGGTAAAAAAGCCGTAGATGCAAAAAAGGAAGAGTCTTGATGATCTATAGAGAATTACAGCAGCTGCAGGAACGGGGCAAACCTATACGGGTTGGTGCCAGTGCCATTGAGTGGATGGGAAGCGGTTTTGTCGCAGCTATGTCCCATGCACCAGGGATGGAGCTCTCGTTATTGGCTAACGCAGACCTCGATGAAGCAATGGAAACTTACCTGGCTACCGGGATTCCGCGCGAAATGATTGCCGAGGCGGATACGCCCGATGCTGCCGAAGCCATGATTAAGGCTGGTAAGCGCGTCATCACACCAGATATCACATTAGCTGCGCAGGTGCCGTCCATAGACATCGTTACCGATTCAACCTGGTCCCCGGCTATTGGTGCTGAAGTTGCCAATGCCTGTATCGAGCATGGCAAAGATGTCGTTCTGGTCAATATAGAGGCGGATGTAACCGTTGGGCATATTCTGAAGAAGAAGGCTAGTGAAGCAGGTGTATTGTATTCTGTGTCATCAGGTGATGAACCCGGCTGTCTAATGGAACTGGTTGATTTTGTCCAATGTATGGGGCATGAGATCATCACCATTGGCAAAGGTAAGAACAATCCCCTTGATCCTTCTGCTACTCCGGATATGGTTGCTGAATCAGCCAAGAAAGCTGACAAAGATCCCGTGCAGGTGGCCTCCTATGTGGACGGCTCAAAAACAATGTTTGAGATGACCTGTGCCGCCAATGCCACCGGATGCCGTCCGATGCAGCGCGGAATGGTTGGTCCCGAAGCTGATCTCAGTAATGTTTCCGAAGTATTTGCACTGGAAGAAGATGGCGGTATCAGCAAATTCCCTGGTAATGTGGATTTTGTGCAAGGCGCGGCAATGTCAGGTGGGGTATTTGTTACCGTGCGGATTGATGATGCACGCATTCAAGCTGACTTGAATTACTTGAAAGTTGGCAAAGGAAAATATTTCACCTTCTTCCGTCCGTACCATCTGTGGTTCCTGGAAGCCCCGATTTCCATTGCTAAGGCATACCTTCACAAACAAGTCTGGTTGGAGCCGCTTGATAAACCTGTGGCCGATGTGATGACAATCGCCAAACGTGATCTAAACCCCGGTGATGTACTTGAACGATTCGGTGGTTATACCACCTACGGTGTGATGGAACTTGCCGACGAGGCTCGGAATCTGAACGCGCTTCCCAATGGCATTTGTCCGGGTGCAAAAGTTATCAAGCCAGTAAAAGCAGGTGAAATCGTCACCTGGGATGATGTTGAGTTAGATGAGCTAAGCACTGTAATTAAACTACGTCGTCAGCAAGATAAGATGTTTTCATAATCAAACCATGTTTTGAAAGGAGTTAGGCAAAATGAAAATAGGTGTGTTCACTGCATTATGGGGCAATCTCCCATTTGAAGAGGCACTTGACAAAGCCGTCAAGTTTGGCCTAGCGGCTGTGGAGATTGGCGCGGGCGGCTATCCTGGTAACCCGCATTGCCCAGTCGATGAATTGTTGAAGAGTGAAACCAAGCGTGATGAGTGGCTGGGGAAAATTAAAGATCGTGGGCTGACTCTCAGTGCACTGAGTATTCACAACAACCCAATCCATCCGGACAAAGAGATCGCCAAGGAAGCCGACAAGGTTGTTAAAGATTCCATCAAACTGGCTGCATTGCTTGGTGTACCAACCATCAATGGATTCTCGGGCTTACCGGCTGGCTCCGCAAAAGATATGATGCCCAACTGGGTTACCTGCGCTTGGCCACCCCACTTTCTGGATATTCTAGAATACCAGTGGAACGAAGTCACCATCCCCTATTGGAAATCAATTCATCCACTGCTCGAAGAGCACGACGTCACTCTGGGATTTGAGATGCACCCTGGCATCCTGGTGTATAACGTTCACACTTTGTTACGCTTGCGTGAAGCAGCCGGGCCTCGTCTGGGCTGTAACTTTGATCCCAGCCATCTGTGGTGGAATGGCGTCGACCCTGTTGCAGCAATCCGCGCTTTGGGTGATGCGATCTTCCATGTACATGGTAAAGACGTCTATGTTGATCCATATAATACCAAAGTCAACGGATGTAACGATTACAAGCATTATGGCGACATCCCCAACCGCTCATGGACTTTCCGTGCAATTGGGTACGGGCATGATGTTAAGGAATGGAAAGACATCGTCAGCGCACTGAAGTTGGTTGGGTATGACTATGTCATTTCCATCGAGCACGAAGATGCTATGATGTCCCCTGATGAAGGACTGGCGAAAGGGATTGCCACATTGAAAGAAGCGGTAATCTTCGAAGAAGCTGGCGAGATGTTCTGGGCATAATAATCCGTTTGGCATAATTCGATATCGATGGTACCCTGCTGCAAACGGGTGGCATAGGGCGTGTTGCGACGCGAGTGGCTCTTGAGCGAGTCTATGGTACTTATGGGAATCTAAACGAGTTCTACCCCGTATCGTGCAAAAACCTCATCCGACAGAAATGGGACTAAAAAGGTAGCAAACCGACCACTCTTGTGCCGAAGAATAGTTTTCGAAAACAGTGAAATATGGGAGTTCAGCTGAAAAAGAATGCTCAGATTTGCAATGAGACGTGCTAAAACCCAAAAGATGGTTTTTTATGAAGGGGGAACGAGCAGGGGAACTCAAGCAGCAGGAAGAGCAAGGAGAGTGGTGTATTGTTTACCCACATCGACAGAGTGGTGTATTGTTTACCCACATCGACACCCAGTGCAGTTTACCTACATCGCA
>CAYTDB010000105.1:0-17477 GCA_964436455.1 uncultured Anaerolinea sp.
TGAACCGCGGATCGCACAGAACCGAAGATTGAATCTCATAAAACTAAGCTGTGAGGTCCGCTTTTCTCAAGACTTTCGATTGTGCAAAAGCAGTTATCGACGATGAAGCGTTATTGATGATGAAGTACATCACACGCGGAATAAATATCAGCGAAGGTGAACTGGCAGGACACCTGATCAAGGAGATCGGTCGGGCGGACCGTTTCTTATCAATCCGCATACGGTCAAACGCATGAAGACCGAAGCCATCCTGGCCAAACTGGCAGACCGCGATTTGAGAACTGCCTGGGAGAAATTAGGCTCACTGGATATTCACGGGCGTGCCGTGAACAGCATCAAAGAGAGCATGACAAAGAATATCGAATCGCTTATCCCCGATGAGACCGATGAACAACTGCAAGCTTAATTCCCCGGGCTGGTAAAAGGCTCGCTTGAGCCGATTGCTCAGCCAAGGAGCGCAACAATCGACCCAATCAACAGCGCCAGGATAAGCATCGTGATCGTAAACCCCAGGCGCATGGAAAAACCCTTTGGCTCAACTTGATATCGCTCATCAATTCGTTTCATCGTTGGGAATAACCCAAAATAGAATGGCAACATGGAAATCGCCATGGCAAAACCGGCAATGGGTAATAATTGTTTTCCACCCCAGGCAAGGATCACAATCAATAACGCAACAAGGATCAATTTTGACCCGGCGACCCAGATCGTCAGGTAGCGCATCAGGTTATGCACATCCGGGTCGCTTTTGGATTTTTGCCATGCGGGGAACATCCCCATCCCGTGTACCTGCCGAGAATCCGGGGTAATGAACAACACAAACACGTTGGATACTTCCAAAAGCAGGAAACCGATCATTACAATGATTAAGAATGTCATCGCTTTTCCCTTTGATTAGCTTTCCGCCAGGTTTTTTGGCAGGGGCGTGATCGTGCCTTTTTTGATCGTAAACGACCAATGCTCGGGCATCTTCCACAGAGCGCGGAACAACGTCTTTGCCAGTGCGCCACTCAAATAACGCATGCGCGGATGTTTTGCCGACACGCCATGCGCCACATCCCGGATGGCGTGGATGGGATCCTGTGCCATCGTCTGCAAATTCCTGCTGTTGACTGCAACGTATTCATCGAGCCATTCTTTCGTCCACGTTTCTTTCCACGCCCCATCCGGCTCCTGTTTCTCCATCATCTCCCACGCCTTTTTGTGAGCTTCAAAGAAACCGAGCGCCAGCGGCGTGCGCATGGTGGCAGGATTAACCACGGCGACATGCACATCCCAAAAAGAGAGTTCCACCCGTAAAGCATCGGCGTAGGCTTCCACGGCATATTTCGAGCCATCGTAGGGCGCGTTCCCCGGCAGACTGACGATCCCATCCACGCTGCTAACGATGACCACGCGTCCCCGCGACTTTTTGAGCATCTGGATAAACGGCTGCGTAAGACGCGCCACCGCAAAGTAATTCACGTCCATCACGCGGCGGTATGTTTCCATGCTTTGATATTCCACAAACCCTGGCTGCACCATCCCTGCGTTGTGGACGAATGCCCACAGATTGCCGCCGGTCAGGTTTTTGATCTTTGCTGTCGCATCCTGAACCGCTGCCTCGTCAGTAATATCAAATTGCAGGGAGTGTTTCGCACCTGCCTGCGCCACGCGTTCCGCGCCTTCAGCGGTGTAGGTGCAGGCGACAATATGCGCACCTTCAGCGGCAAGTTGCTCCACTGCACCCAAGCCAATGCCCGAGTCGCAGCCGGTGATGACCACCCAGCGATTTTTCATCTCCAGGCGGGCGCGTTCCCTGACCGCGCGGACAATCCAACCCAAAACCACCAGGGCAACGATTACCCAAATGACGACACCTGTAATTTGAAACAACATTAAATTATTCCTCCTTTTCGTCTTTATTTTTTTCCGCCGCGGATCGCAATAGTTCGAACGTCGCGGACAGGACTTGCGCGTGCTGCTCGTCGCGGCTGGTTGTTGCAAGGTTTTCATCCCTGGAGGTCAACTCGTACGCACCAAACTGATGATGGTCGCCGCCTTCGATTTTTATATACCGCGTGCCGGCTGGCAGAAGATGTTTGCGCGCTCCCACGCTTTCATCGGTCACCCGCGTTTCATTGCCGCCATAGATCAAAATCACGGGAATATTCAGGACGGAAAGATCGGAATTGTCCGCCGGGTAGGATGACCAGATTGCCAGCCCGGCAATTTGATCCGGGTGCGCGGACATGTATAGCGCGGCAGCCGTCCCGCCCACTGAATGTCCGCCAATCACCCAGCGGGAAATTTCCGGATGGGCGGCGATGATTTCATCCGCGATATCGGTATTAAATATTGCCATGTTGATCGGCATCGTGGGGACTACCACAAGGTAACCTTCTTCGGCAATTGGTCGCATAAAGGTCGAATATCCGATTGGGTCAATCCGCCCGCCGGGATAAAAGATAAAATCCGTTTCGGGTGTAACCTGTGTTGGGGTGAAAGTTAACCAGGGCAAACCCACAACGGTGACAAGGTCGTCGCTTTGAGCGGCGGCAACCGCTTCCGGCTTGGGCGAACGGGCGTAAGTAGCCCACTGGATTCCCCAAGCCAAAAAGCCAATCAATATGATTCCCACCAGTCCCCAGATGGTCTTTTTCCATGCACCTTTGGTCATCTGCTGATCCTGCTTCAATTGGTGATTGTCACTGCTTTGCGTACCAGCACCTGGTTTTCCAACTCACCCAGAATCAAGTCTGCCACATCCGCACGGGAGATTTGGGATGTCTTGGCGCGGATATTTTCTCCCACGTTGTATACGCCGGTGCGGGGTGTATCCACCAGCCCACTGGGGCGGATGATCGTCCAGTCCAACCCGCTGTCTTTCACCGCGGCTTCTTGCGCTTCGTGGTCTTCCCGCGCGCTTTTGAGCACGGTGGCAAAGACCATTTTGTTGACAGCCGAAAGGGAATCCCAACTCTCCCCAACCCCCATCGCCGAGACAACGAACAGCCGCCTGACATCATGCTTTTTCATCGCGTTGATAATGTTGACCGTACCCTCAGTGCGGATCATCGTTTTCTTCAAGTCGCGTGCGCCCAGAGCGCAGACCACTGCATCCTGCTTCTGGACGGTTTGCTCAACGCTTGCCAAATCCTGGATGTCACCAGTGGTGAGTGTGAGCGCATTGCCCATATTCGCCAATTGGGCGGGATTGCGCACAAATGCTGTGACCAAGTGCCCCCGCTTGACAGCCTGTTTTACCAGTTCCTTGCCAGTCCCACCGCCTGCGCCAAATATCGCTAATTTCATAATTCTTCCTCTTTGTTAATTGGATGGTCTTTGCCCGAGCCTTGCAGGAACATGGAAAGCACTTCGGTGATCTGGGTAACCTGCTCAGGGGAGATATCCGCGGGGATTTCACCGATCCAGCTCTGGCTGAACCGAAAATTCTCCTGCACGAAGTTTTTTCCTTTGTCGAGCACCACGATCTTCCGCACGCGACGATCATCGGGATCCGAAATCCGCTCAACCATCTCAAGCTTCTCCAACCGGTCAATCAACTGGCTGCCAGCGGCGGGTGATACCATCATGTGCTCGCACAGGTCGGACATTTTCAAGGGTCCCTTAAAATGGAGGTGAGCAAGTGCGTACGCCTGGAGCAGGGAAAGGTCGGTCTGCTTCAGGTAATTGAAAAAGTCGGTCAGTGATTGAAAAAAATAGAGTTTTGCCCAGTTTTCCATTGTTTGCATCGGATCATTTTGTTCTGCCATAAAGTGCCTCTGTTTGCAAATATTTTATACAAATGAATATTTAATATATATAAAGTATATTTGTGCTTCGCAGGATTGTCAATGAACAAATCTGCAAGCAAGCACCACGATCGACGAATACAGCGACTCCCCACCCCAGACCGATTCTCTTTCCGACTCGAAATTTGCCACCGTCAAAGTATTCCACTGTCGGCTGATAAAGACTCTCGAAGTCGCGTACACGTTCAACGTCCCCCAGCGGTTTTACCCCCCCAATAGGAAAACCCACCATCAAGTGATTGTCAAAATGGGTATTTGACAATCAACTCACCAACCAATCATATGGGTGGATAATTGGATTGAACTACATATTACATGACTACCATAAATCACTTTTCACTTGGACCACGAATCGGTAGAATGAACAAGAACGTATCATACGAGTGAAACGAATATTTGGAGGATATCATGCCTGAAGTTTGGATCATTGACGCCATCCGCACCCCCATCGGAGCCTTGGGAGGCAGTCTCGCCTCGGTCCGTCCGGACGATTTGGCTGCTCACGTTATCAAGACCATTATCGAACGCAACAAACTTGACCCTGCCCTGGTCGAAGAAGTTTATTTCGGTTGTGCCAACCAAGCCGGGGAAGATAATCGCAACGTGGCACGCATGGCGACTCTCCTGGCAGGATTGCCTGTTGAAGTCGCTGCCGTGACGTTCAACCGCTTGTGTGCATCCGGGTTGAATGCCATCAACCAGGCAGCACGTGCTATCAAAGCTGGTGAAGGGGATGTGTTCATTGCAGGTGGTGTAGAGTCCATGTCTCGCGCACCCTATTCCCTGC
Organism: uncultured Anaerolinea sp.; assembly: GCA_964436455.1. Lineage (GTDB taxonomy): Bacteria > Chloroflexota > Anaerolineae > Anaerolineales > Villigracilaceae > Defluviilinea. The sequence continues at coordinate 4,582 of CAYTDB010000105.1, forward strand.
CAAAAGCAGAGTCGGGCTATCCATTTGGAAATCTCACCGCTTACGATACAGCTCTCGGCTGGCGCTATCCCAACCCAAAGATGAAAGAAATGTACGGCACTGAGCAGATGGGGGAAACGGCTGAAAACATCGCCGAGATGAAACCACACATCACGCGTCAAATGCAGGATGAATTCTCATTGCGGTCGCATCAGAACGCCATTGCCGCTATTGACAGCGGTAAGTTCGCTGAAGAGATCGTTCCTGTATCGATTCCTCAACGCAAGGGTGATCCAAAAGTTGTGGACACTGACGAACGTCCTCGCCGTGACACCAGCATGGAATCGTTGAGCAAGTTAAGACCGGCATTCAAAAAGGAAGGTGGTACCGTCACAGCAGGCAATTCATCCGGCTTGAACGATGGTGCAGCAGCGGTATTACTCGTGAGTGCGGAAAAAGCCCGGGAACTGGGACTCAAACCAATGGCGCGAATTCTTGCATCAGCCGCAGCTGGTGTCCCGCCGCGCATTATGGGGATGGGACCAGTCCATGCCACCCGCAAAGCTCTTGATCGAGCAAGTCTGAAACTGGAGGATATTGGTCTAGTGGAACTTAATGAAGCCTTCGCCATCCAGTCCCTGGCTGTTATGGAAGATCTGGGTCTTGATCCAGAGATCACCAATGTGAACGGTGGTGCGATTGCATTGGGACATCCGCTAGGCTGTTCCGGGGCACGGATACTGACAACCCTGCTATATGAAATGAAGCGCCGAGGAAATGTGAAGTACGGTCTCGCAACCCTTTGCGTTGGTGTCGGTCAAGGCGAGGCAACGGTTGTGGAGTGGATCGGTAACAGGTGAATTGCATAGGCAACTCAATAACAAACTGCTCTTCATTAATATAAAGTCAGCACCTAACGAAAAAGCCTCGGAGTGGCGACTTTAGTCGCTTTTTGCTCGAACGACTGAAGTCATTACTACGTTTTCGTGGTCTACTGAATGTAGACACCTTCCGGTCGCTGAAGCCAAAGGCGACAGACACACGGTTTTCTTAAAGTCGAGTAAGGAGGGTGAAGGCACAAGCAGGATGAGTAGCGAAAAAGCGTCTGGCAGATGGGAGACAGGCAAATTTGGTTTTAGAGGATACGAGATCAATGACAAGATTGTTGAGTCAGGCAATGACACGCCCGGCATTGCTTTTGGTCATACGAGTTTGGTCTTCTCGTAATGTGACATCGCGACGATAGTGAAAGACATTATCAATCCCCAATAAGAGCGGATCAAAGTGAGCGATTTTCCAGGCGTGATCTCTGCTCTGGACAGACTGGTATTGCCGTACACAACCTGTTCCTGGAATTTACCGGTTTTCATGAAAAGAAAACGGCGTTCCAATCGAAAGACTTGTTGCAGATAGAGCCAGTCCAAGAAGTCAGTCAGTTGGTCGTTGACAGTGAGCCTCCGTTCTCCCAGTCTGCCATGCCCTTCGCTGGCTTTTTTTTCACGCTCTCAAAATCCCTCGGCATTTGCCCCATAAATCTAGTGGAACGATTTGGTCGAAAAAAGCATTAATATCTTTGAGAGAAGCATAAAATGCCCCTACGAAATCTCAGGAGATCTGTTTACTGGTCAGCATTGGCAGGATTTGTCCTTTTTCTGGGCGCCCTGCTTTATACATTTTGGGACCTGCCATCCATTGACTCCCTCCCAAACACTTATATGACTCCCAGCGTCCGCATCACGGATCGGAACGGGCAGTTGCTTTACGAGATCCTTCCACAGGAGGGTGGACGGAACACAGTGCTCTCCATCGAGAACATCCCCCGATGTCTGAAAGACGCAACGATTGCTGTTGAAGATAAAAATTTCTACTCCAACCCCGGCATCGAGCTGACTGGTATTGCACGTTCTTTATGGATTAACATCCGCGGTGGAGAGACCGTTGCAGGCGGAAGCACGATCACACAACAGGTGGCACGCAATCTATTGTTGAGTGAAAATGAACGGACAGAACGTACAATTCGTCGCAAACTCCGCGAAGCTGTACTCGCCTGGCAACTGACGCGCAAGCTCACCAAAGATGAAATTCTTGCTCTGTATCTCAATCAAATGAATTATGGAGGTATGGCGTACGGAGTGGAAGCCGCATCACAGACATACTTCGGCAGGCCTGCCAACGAGTTGCTTTTACCCGAATGTGCATTGATCGCGGGGCTACCGCAGGCACCTGGAGCCTATAACCCTTTCACGAATCCTGATCTGGCAAAGGAAAGACAGGGTGTCGTGCTCGGGCTGATGGAAAGGAATGGCTTTATCACGCACGACGAACTCATCAGCGCAGAGTCAACTCCGTTGAGTTTCAACCCAGCCCCCTATCCACTGGAGGCGCCGCACTTCGTCTGGATTATCAAGGATCAAATTGACAGGTTGATACTTCAGGGAGTCATCGATCCAAATCAAAGCCTTGCAGTGCGTACTACTCTCGATCTTGGGCATCAGCATCTGGCTGAGTCGGTTTTGGCGCGGCGCATCGCAGAGTTCAAAGCCCATGATGGCGCGATCAGCCACAACGTCAATAATGCCGCGCTGGTTGTTCTTGATCCAACAAGCGGAGAGATACTCGCCCTCGTCGGCAGTGCAGACTTCTTTGATGAGTCCATCCACGGCGCGTTGAACATGGCGATCATGCCGCGTCAGACGGGTTCGGCGTTCAAGCCGTTCATTTACGCGCTGGCACTTGACCCTTCCCGCTCAAATGGATGGACAGCCGCCACCCCGATCATCGATGTGTCCACGACTTTCACGATCCGCGATGGCACACCATACACGCCGCTCAACTACGATGAAAAGGAGCATGGGGTCGTTTCGGTTCGGCATTCGCTCGGCTCTTCGTTGAACATCCCCGCCGTGAAAACGCTTCAAAAGGTCGGTATCGAAAACACGCTCGACCTTGCCAAACGACTCGGCGTCACTTCGCTGGAACGGGCGGATCAATATGACCTTTCACTTGCGCTCGGCGGCGGACAAGTGAGCCTGCTTGAGCTTTCAACCGCTTATGCCGCGCTCGCCAATTCCGGAGTATATACAGGCAACATTTCTCTATTGGATATTCACGATGCAGATGGTAACCTTCTTTATACAGCGGATGAAAAACCGCCGCTTCAAATCCTGGACCCGCGTCTGACCTGGCTCATCAGCAACATCCTCAGCGACGACTCTGCCCGCTCAATTGGATTCGGTCCCGACAGCACCCTCAAACTGGACCGCACCGCCGCCGTAAAAACTGGGACAACCACCAACTTCCATGACAACTGGACGATCGGTTACACCCCCGAACTATTGGTCGGCGTGTGGGTCGGCAACAGCGGATATGAAGCCATGCACAATGTGACAGGTCTGACGGGCGCGGCGCCAATCTGGCACGAAGTGATGCGCGGACTGTTACAGGGACGACCCGACCATCCCTTCGCACGACCTGACGGTTTGATTCAAGTGGAAGTGTGCGACTTCTCAGGTCTGCTTCCCAGCCCACTTTGCCCGCACACGCGCACGGAATGGTTCATCGCAGGAACAGAACCAACGCAAACCGATTCGACATATCAACAGATTTGGATTGATACGCTGTCCAATTCCCTCGCTAATGATTCGACTCCCATTGAACGGCGCAAACCCATCACAGTGCTAAACCTCCCTATCGAAGCACAATCCTGGGCACACGAACAGGGCTTGTCCTTGCTCTCAGACTATACTTTGGACTCAGATAACTTACTACCAAGCAATGAAAACCCTTTGATTTTGCTTTCCCCACATCCCAATACCGTCTACCGCATCGACCCGAACTTCGATCCATCTGCACAGCAAATCAAGATCGAAGTCGCGGCGGGACAAGGCATCTCGCAAGTCGAAATCTGGGTGGATGGAACTTTGCTCACAACCTTGTTCTCCCCACCGTATCAAGCCTGGTGGACGCTCTCCGCAGGTGAACATCGCTTCTGGGCAGAAGCGTTAGGTGCAAATGGGAAGAGGATAAAGAGTGAGGTCGTGATAATTCCCGTTATAAATTAAAGGGGATTCCCTGCAAATAAGTAAACCATTTGACGTCGCAAGTGAAGCAACTGTCGTGCCAGGGTGGGTGTGATTTCAAAAGAAAGACGCTCAAGGTGCAAGCGGGGCAAGTCCAAGGTCAAACAGCACTTGTGCGATGACCTCATTTCCTTTGTCGGAAGGATGAATGTTGCCAGTGGCGATCAAGTCGGGTGCAGGTGTAAGACCATCAGCGCCATTAAAGGCGTGGTAAATATTCGCACAAACGAATCCGTTCTCCTGTGCCGCTTTGCAGATCATCGTGTTCCAGGCATCAAGAACGTCACGCGCTGCGCTCATGGCCTCGGGAGGAATTTCTGCAGCAGGCTGGCTGTTCCAAAAATTATAAGCATTGATGGTGAGAAAGACAGTCGGTTTTCCAGCTCGCAAGGCAACAATCTGGGCAAAGAGGTCCTCAAACTTTGGACGGAATATCTCTGCCGCTTCAGCAGCACAGGATGCGTTGTACTTCGACCAGTCCGGAATGTCACCACTCGGCCCGTCGCAGGGATCATCGTTTCGATTCCAGGCTGTGTCATTGTTGGCGATACCAACGATTATGATGTCCGCATTGGCAAGTGCATCACGTCGTGAAGCATAGGTTTCCAGGTTGTCAAGGAGAATGTCAATGTCGATGCCGAGATTGGTGAAGTTCTGGACCTCCACAGGATGACCTGTTTCCTCTGTGATGGCATTTGCATATCGATCAACAAAGCCGGTGCAGCCATAACAATGCATTGGGCTGTTATAAGCAATCGAGTCGCCAATCACAACGAGAGACCAGGGCATCGGCGGCGTCGAAGCAGGAGCGCACCCCCCCAGCAAAACCGTAAGAAGGACAAGTGCAGAGAAACTTGACCGAATCAATCTTTTCATAACAACATCTCCTTTCGATGTTATTGTTCAGGTAAAAGACCAATTATGTTTTATGCAACAGCTTGTGTTCCTCCTGTTTAGCTGGCATAAAAACCTGCAGACTGTTTAAATCCTTATCTATTATCTGTCCAAAAGAATTGCTCCTTCACCACAAACATACTCCCTGCACATCTGCCTCCCACATCGGACAGGTAGAACTCGCTAGCGATGGATTGGATGATTTTGGACATCCCTGATAAAGGATCACTTGCTACAAAATCAGCTTCCATTCACAAGATACAGAGTAGAGTTGCGGTTTGACTAGATGCCCATGTACTCACAAATGATCCGCACAGCCTCTCCTACACCATCTTCTGCACGGATTTTCTCTCCCAGATCCGCAGCGCGTTGACGCATCTTCGTGTCGGTCACCGCTTGCAGGATGGCGCTGGATAAGCCATCGACGGTCAAACGGGACCGAGGGATTGGACACAGACCAACCCCCAACCTCTCCACCCGATACGCCCACAACCGCTGGTCTGCGCCAACAGGGATCAGGATGGACGGAACGCCCGCCCGGATTCCGGCAGCGGTCGTCCCCGCCCCTCCGTGATGAACAGCAGCCGCCACATACAGCAACAGCCAATCGTGAGGGACTGACTCTACAAAATGCACAGGATATGTTGATGATTGTCGATTCATCCCACTGCCCAAAATTCCACGCCCAGTAAGCAAGATCCCGCGCTGTCTTGTCCTGGACAAGGACTGAATGACCATATCGGTCACTTGCTCCGGGTCTTGGCTTGGCATACTTCCAAAACCGATATATACCGGTGGCGGTCCTGCATCCAGGAAGGTTTTCAAGGCGGGCGTAGGTTTATAACCTGGACTATCAAGATACCAGTAACCGGTCACATGGATGTTCTCCCCCCAATCAGATGGGCGCGGCAAAACATGCTTACTGAAGCCAGCCAATATTGGAGCTGGTTTAATACCCGAACGCTTCAGTATCTTCTTTGGTAAACCAAGGATATCTCTCCGGCAGCGTTCTATATTTGGACGAAGTAGCAACGAGACAGCCCAGTTAACAGGCGTGTAACTGAAACGGTTGACCGCACCCTTTACCTGCCCGGCAAGCCCATTGCTTTGATCTCCCAGCCTTGGAGGCCAGGGTCCAAAAAAGGATGGAAATGCACGCGTCGGCCAGCCGGGAAAGACACTGGTTTCAATATGGGGAACTTGCAGTTTTTCCGCCACCGCATCAACGAACATGGAGGTAGCTGTATTGCTGATCAACAGATCACAACCCTGGCTTGCCTGCCACAAAGCTGTCAACATCATGGAGCACATCTTTTGAAACAATTTGACCAGTTCAAACAAGGCGGTTCCGGTAAACAACATCTTTCCAAAGTTCTGATTCAGCAACTCCTGTACGTTCGCACCCAAAGGGACAAAACCCAATCCATGCTCTTCAACCAATGACCGGAATTCCTCAAATGCGATCAACTGCACATCGAAGCCTGCCTTTTGCAGACCGATCCCCAAAGCTACTGCAGGTTGAACATCCCCCCGTGAACCGACGGCAAAAAGATTGATTCGCATACTGCCCTCCCGGTTATGAACGACATGATTTTATGACCGAATGGTTCACGGCTTCACCTCGAACATACTCCCTGCCCCTCTGCCTCCCACATCGGGAAAGTAGAACTCGCTCGCAGTGGGCGGGATGACTTTGAATGTCCCTGCCGTGCTGGCGCGGGCGAGATAGGTGTAGACGTACGTCCCTGCGGGCAGGTAATCGGCGGAAAGAACCACCTTCTCATCGCGCAATTCAATGTGTGGGAAGTACCACCAGCCCCAGCCACGCTCGTTGTAATCAGTAAGTGTGTATGAGGTGGGGACAGCAGTGTCGGTCAGGATGGTCGAATCGACCGCTTCAAACCCCGCCGGTAACGGATCGTCCACCACGAGATAATGCACCGCGGCAGGGACGACCACCGTCAGACGCACGCGCACCAATTCGCCGCGCTGGATTTCCGTGATCGGCTTCTTGGAATTATCGAGCGTGAAGTAATGACGCGAGAGGCTCACACCTTGATCCAACGGTTGGATTGATTCAACAGGCAGTTCCGCGCTCAAGTAGGCGGAGTAGTACAGGTTGCCCGTCCCATCGCCACGGGTGAAGACCAGATAGTTTGCGGATTCCTTCAACAGGTCCTCCAACTTGATTTTCAAATTAACAGTTCCAGTTATATTGTCTTTTGTAGCATTGCCTTCATCGACCATCTCACCGTTCAAGCCGATGGCGTAGGCATAGTCCGTGTTGTATTCGTTCGAGACGCGCATCCAGTTCGTCAACGCGATCAGGGACCAGGCGGTTTCCTGCGTGGTGGTCCAGTGTCCGCTTTCGCGGTGCGCCATCAGCCAGCGGACCGCGTTCGCTGTGATCGGGCTGTTCGGTTCGAGTTGTGTGAAAGCGTTCAACACGATGGCGGTCGTACGCGTGTCGGTGTTCCAGTTCCAATAGTCGGCGCTGGATTCTTCCCAATGGGCGCCAGAGGCTGATAGAACAGTAGCAGTTTCCAGGTCCGAGAGAAGCGAGTTAATCCTTTCATCCTGGGCGTCCAGCTTGTACATCGCCTGCGCCAAATATGCCTTCCCATACAAACTCAGCGATGTCCGATATTCATAAATGAAATTGACATGCGAGGCTTGCAGTTTGTCGGCGCGCGCCAATACGTACAGCATGAAAGCTGTGCGGTTGTATTTCCATGTTGAGTCGTTGCGCTGCAGGTCGGGCACATTGTCGAGCAGGTATCGGATGCCCTGCGTCAGTGCCTTGTCTGAAACTTCATAGCCTGCGTCCTTCGCTTCGATCAAACCATAGACGACATACGCCGTGGTGTTCGGATCGCTCTTCTCGCCATCCCACCAGTTCCAACCGCCATCGTAATGCTGTTTGGCGTAAATTCTTTGCAGCGCGATTCGCACCTGTCGATCGAGGTTGCTCTGCAAGGCAAATGATGTAATGCCCGCGTCCTTCAATGCCCGCGACGTGATGACGTTCGGCAAAAAGCGTGAGACGGTTTGCTCGATGCACAGGTACGGATACTCTTCAAGATATGTGAGTCCACTCTGCATGGAGGCGGCGAGCGACGGCGATACTTCGATGGAAAGCTGCGCGTCGGTGAAGTCGAGTGTTTGCGGAAGTTGGATCGCTTCGGTGGATGAATTCGCGTCCTGCAACATGCCGGATGTGCCAACCGTCTCTGTTGCGACATAGTTATAAACAGGAATGCCTTGATCAGATAATGTGCCAAGCGCGGGCTTGCTGGAGTCATGATATGCACCACTAACTGCGCTTGCCGTGAAGTCCACACGCTTCACTCCCGACGGGACGGCTGTCTCCCATTTCACATAACTTTGACTCCCCGCTTCCACTTCCACTACCTGCTCGGCAGGTGAAACCAGATCCACACCCTTCGCATCCAGCGATACATTCACGCTCAATTCTTTGTCAGTGTTGTTATGGATCGTCGCACCGACTGTTGCTTGATCTCCATTAATAAAGAAGCGCGGCGTTTGCATTTCGATGAAGAGTGGCTTGGTGCTCAAAAGATTTTGCGTGGTCTGGCCAATTCGACTATCCGCAGTTACCGCGCGCACGTCCGCCTGCCATGTGGTCAGATTCTCGGGCAGGGTCACTTCCACTTGTGCTTTACCGTTCTCATCTGTGATGATCTGCGCTTCGAAATATGCCGTATCCTTGAAATTCTGCCGCACCGTGATGATACCGAGACTGTTCTCACCTCCACCGCCACCACCGCGCCCGCCATCGGGAATCGACTCACGATACTGCGCGTTGAAATCATCCGCATTGGAGACCAGCCCCAGTGCCGTGCGAACGCTCAGCGCCTGTTTGGGATAGAACGCATCCAGCATACGCGCGGAGTTCATCGGTGCCAAAGCCAGTGCCGCTTTATCCACAACAGCCAGCGACACATCAGCAGAGACAGGCTTGCCGCTGTAATCCTTGGTTTCAATGGTATATGTGACTTCATCGCCAGGTCCCGCAGATTCCTTATCAGCGGTCACCTTTACATCCAACACCTGACGACTCGTATCCACCTCGATCCCCACCATGCCGATCTTGAAATCAGGCGAGCCACTTTGTTCCGCACCGCTGATGACGGTCACGGTGACGTATGAGAGCGGAGCCATATCTTCAGTTATCGGTAATTGATAAGTGGTGCTGTTGCCTTTTAGCAATACTACTTCCTGTTTGTAAACGTGCCCGCGTTCGTAGCTGACCAGTGCATACACATCGTTCTCAAACGGCTGGGCGATTAGAATCTCCGCCGTATCGCCGGGCGAATACGAATCCTTGTCCACGATCAGGTTGAACGTACGGTCATTGGTCTGCCGCCAGGCAATGTAGTCATCACTCGAAACCCACATGTATGCGGACGATTGGTGCGTGTGCCCTTTCGTGTCATGCACAGTGACGATCGCCTTGTACACACCGCCCATAGGAGGGACGAACGAAGCGATGGCTTTGCCATCTTCGCCTGTCGTCACGTTTGCAGTGGAAACAGGGATTTCCTTGACGGATGTTTCCCAGCGCAAGGTCCCTTGCTTGTCCTGTGTTTGCACGCTGTACCAGCGACGTTCCACGAATTGAACCGAGACGTTTTGATTCGGGACAGGATTCGAGTCCCAATCCAACACTGCCAACTCGAACGACTGCTCCTCGCCGGCCTTGCCCACATAACTGACCGAGCGCGCACCGGCATACACTTCGCTCTGGTGCACGATCACGCTTGTGCCCCCGCTGACAAGGTTGCCCGAAACATCGGTCACATTCGCGCGGAACGAAACCTGCTGGCTGGTCTTCTTTTCATCCAACGCAAGAGTCTGTGTCACTTCAAAGTGACCATCAGAATCGGTCACGCCCTGACCATTTGCCAGAGTCCCCTGTCCGCTTTCTTTTTGCGGAAGCCAGAATTCATCCCGATCCCAATCAATGAAATTGAACTGCCAGTAATCCGACGTCGGTTGGAAGGAATACGGCGATGACTCCAGGAACCAATCCGTCCCAACGTTCCCCAAATTGCCGCCCGAATAATACTTCGCATCGAGGCTGAACTGAACCTGCTCCCCCGCAAGGACATTTGTCTTGTCTGACGAGGTGTTCACTTCGAACTCAGGCTTGTGATACTCCGCCACGCGGAAGGACAGGTAACTGAACGGGTCGCTGCCCGGCGAACGACGCACGAATAGGTCATAGGTCCCCAACGATGCGTCTTCGGCAATTGTGAACTTGCCATCGAAGCTTCCCAACTCGGAGAGCGGCATGTACTCCCCGAAGACGCGATCCCCAAACTGTTCGATGGTCACATAGACCTTTTCATCCTTCGGCAGACTGTAACGTAGATCGTCATTCGAACGGATGACGCCCTTGAAGAACACATCCTGTCCGGGGCGGTAAACGGGGCGATCCGTGTACACATACCCGAACATCGAATTGGGCGGCGAGTAATAGCCTTCATATAAACCGAAGTCGCCTGCCCATACGCCGCTGCCCCAATCAATGGCAGCAAAGGCAAAGTGACCTGAATCGCTCGCAATCGCATAACTGGGATCCTTCACGCCTGAAAGATATGCCAATCCGTCCTTGTCCGTGACCACATTACCAATCGCAGCAAGATACTGGTTATAAAATGTGACCGATACACCTTCCTGAGGTGTTCCACTCTCCAGGTCAGTGACCCACGCCAGCGCGTCGGTGGGGCTGGTCTTGAGTGTGATGTTATCCGTTGCGACGATGAATAGATTCCCTTGATAGAAACGGCTCCTGTAATCGAGCGGTTTGCCTTGCACGCCGAGGAAGTAATATCCCGGCGGCAACGGCTTCTCCTTCGTATCCTGCAATTTGAACAGCTCGCGGTTGAGAATGTTTCTGGTTACCTCCGTGTTCGGCTCCCAAACATGGATCGTCTCGACCTTCGGGCTGTAATTCGTCATATCCATTTTGCCCGTCAACATGCGGCTGAACTCAAAGAAGTCCAACGGGTACAATGAAACCGACACCGAATCGAGATTAATGTGCTCAAAGTACACTTCCTGGAGACCCTGAGCGCGATAGATCAGCGGTGTCCAGGGCAGCACAAGCCGCGCGTAAGGGTAAAGATCTCCGGTTGTGAATGTGAACGACTGTTCGGTCTGGATCGTGTTGCCATACAGATCAGACATGCCCGGCAACAGATGCACGACATACGCAGTGGCGGGTTCCAACCCATAGATATATAAACGCCATTCATAAGGGTCAAAATACCAGCTCAATTCCTGATTAGGCCGGGGCGTGATCCGAATCCGATCCTTCAAGCTGTCCAGTTTCATCGGCGAAACAAACTGGATTTCCATGTGCGCGTCCAGATACTTCGCCACAGAATTGGGTTTGGGGAAAACGCTTTTCACCTGAGGCAACGGTACCGTTCCAAATTTCAGAGTCAATCCATCCTTGAGTTTGCCGCCGTCACTGGCGCGCGCCTCTTCCGAAATGGTCAGGTCATAGAAACTGGCGACCTTGTATCGCCCCACCGGCTCGATGGTCAGCACAGTGAATTCCTTGTTCCATGTCAACTTGATCGGGAAGGATTTGCCCGTTTCGCGGTTTACCAAAGTGACCGCGTCCTTCACGTTCGCTTCATCCATCGCCTGCAGGAATGTGATGATGAATGCCTGATCGAGCAAAACATTCTCGATGGACTCTCCCGGATTCTCCGCACCGTCCTTCAGGGCGAAGTTGCCGATCATCGGCGCACGCGTGCTGAAATTCCATGAATAGGATTTTTGCAACGGCTCACCGTTCGTATCCTCTAGCCCCGCCTCCACACTGACCTTGTAATTGGTCCCGCTCAACAAGCCTTTTTCCGGCTGGAACACATACACCGAAGAATTGACCCACTCCCCCGCCCCGGCAACTTCAGGTAAGATTCTTAATGGCTGAGGGAAATCTCCCTGTTCTTCTATAATTTGGAGCGGCACTACCGGATGATTGAAGATGACTGTGATGTTTGTGCCTGGGTCTATCTCCTCTGAACGGTCCACCGGGAAGACCTGACCTACTGATAGCAAATCAATTGTTGTGAAGTCTATGCGAATCTCCTCGCGCAAAGATTCCCCGTCGCTGCCGGTGGCCGAGGTGGAGAAGATGGCTTTATAAACGGAGGAAGGTTCCAAGGCGGAGTCCGGAGTGAAGATAAAGGTCGATGTGTCTGACCAGGCTTTTTTGCCGGAAACAGGTTCGTTATTCGAGTCTAGAAGCGTGAACGCATCCGCCGTTTTGGTTTGATCCATTTCACGGTCAAATGTAAATTCGGTGGTGGGAGAAAGCTCCAGCCGCTCACCTTCCGGCGGGTTCTGAACCACAAGATACGGAGCCACCTTCCCGGCTTCAAGAATCAGTTCAGGAGTTGATTCCTGTGTGGGAATTTCGACTGGGGCGGGAGTCACGGGTCCGCACTGCGTCAGGATCAGGGCGGAAGTAATAACGGCGGTCAGCCAGAAAAGTCGGATTCGATTTAACATGCCAGCATCCTCCATGCAATCGTAGGACGGTTAACACACTGGACTTTGTTCCCTGATGTTCGTATCATCCAATGAAGCAGAACCAAACAAAGCTCAAGCGGTTAATGCTCAAGACCATTCGGGATCAAAATGTATTGCAACTTGTCCAAAATATCCAAAGCAGCCAATCTGAAAGACCTATAGTTGACATACAGCTTTTCGTTTAAAAAAACAAACCCCGCCATACCCAGGATATGACGGTGCTTGAAACCCAACATCTGCACCTCGGCAGGATTCGAACCCACAACCTACAGCTTAGAAGAATCTGGAGCGCCGTGATTTTTCTGTCAAATGGGATTTTTATTTCCAATATTCCCACATAAATCAGGGCTTTTCCTCTAATAGCTTCAATCT
>CAYTDB010000106.1:0-17382 GCA_964436455.1 uncultured Anaerolinea sp.
GGCTCGGGCAGTTTCCGCACCAGGGTCGGGATGGCAAGGATCTGATCGCCGCGCGCCAATGTTGGGTTTTTCAGCAAGTCCACCACTTCGATTTGGTAACGCCCTGCCAGATGTTCTTCGCAAATTTTCTTAAGATTGGCGAAAGCCGTCATGGACTTGGGCGTTTGCCCGGCAACGTACAGCCGCAGGAGAATGGGATCCGGTTTTGGTTTGTTCGGTTTTACTTTCATTTCGAGCCTCGCCTGTGTTGGTTTGGTTTCACATCCGCTTTGCGACTCAACGCCATGTTCACACGTTCCTGAGACCGGTGCGCTTCCCGTGCCTGCTCCTGCCCGATGATGTTCAACGTCTCGGCTTCCTGCGCCTCAAACTCGGCACGCATCGCGGAGATCTGCGCTTCGATGACCCTGCGCTTGCGTTCCAGTTCCAGTTTTCTTCGCTCAACTTCCTGCTCGTGCATCGTCTGATCAGCTTGCTCTTGCGCCTCCTGCGCCAGCCGTGCTGAGCCGGTCAGCACGCCGCTCGGGCCGATGTAAACATCCCGCAATTCCACCCCGCGATCGGTGAGCAGGAACTCGCGGATCTGGTTCGAGTGCGCCATGCCGCGTGATTTCAGGATGTACAAGCCGCGATTGCGTTCGCCGCCGATCTCGATATCGCGCAGTAATAGCCACGTGTCGATCAGGGATGAAATGGCAATATCGGTTTGCTCGAGCGCGCTCCCACCTGAAGTTAAACTTGTGAAGAAGCCGGTGATCTGATTCATTTTCAGGAAATCCACCAGCCGCATCAACATCGCTTTGACTTCGGTCTCGTTGCCCCCGATGATGAAACTGTTCAACGGATCCACGATCACGACCTGCGGTTTGAAGGTGTTGATCGCTTTGTGCATCGATGTCAGGTGCATTTCCAAGCCCGCAAAGGTGGGGCGGTTCGCCTGGAATTGGAGCAGACCTTTCTTTACCCACACTTGCAGGTCGATCCCAATGGAACGCATGTTGCGTATGATCTGGCTGGGAGACTCCTCGAAGGCAAAGTAGAGGGCGCGTTCGCCGCGACGGCATGCGGCGGCTGCGAAGTGCGCGGCGAGACTGCTCTTGCCCGTACCTGCCGTGCCGGAGATCAGCACGCTACTGCCACGGAAATAGCCCGCACCACCGAGCATCGCGTCAAGGCGTGGAATGCCGGAGGGAATGCGTCCGGTGGAGGCGATCTGTTGCAAACCCAGCGAGGTGACCGGTAATACTGAAAAACCGTTCTCGTCGATCAGAAATGGATACTCGTTCGTGCCGTGTGTCGAGCCGCGATACTTGACCACGCGCAACCGCCGCGAGGAGACCTGCTCGTTCGCGCGATGGTCCAGCACGATGACACAGTCGGAGACGTACTCTTCCAGGCCCTGGCGCGTCAACGTGTCTTCGCCGCGTTCGCCGGTGACAATGGCGCTCACGCCTTTGGCTTTCAGCCAGCGGAAGAGGCGACGCAGTTCGGCGCGCAGGATGAGCGGATTGGGCAAGCCCGCGAAGAGACTTTCGATGGTATCCAGCACAACGCGCTTGGCGCCGATGGAGTCAATGGCATGCCCAAGACGGATGAACAACCCTTCCAGATCGTATTCACCGGTCTCTTCGATCTCGCTGCGCTCGATGTATACAAAATCGAGCACCATCTTTTTACGCGCGATCAGGTCTTTCAAGTCGAAACCCAGTGAAGCGACGTTTTGGGTCAGGTCCTGGGCGGTCTCTTCGAACGCCATAAAGACACCCGGTTCATTGAACTGGGTTGCGCCGCGCACCAGAAACTCCATGGCGAGGAGCGTCTTGCCACAACCCGCGCTGCCACAGACAAGTGTCGATCTGCCTTTGGGCAATCCGCCGCCGGTGATCTCATCCAGTCCCTGGATGCCGGTTGGCGCTTTGGGTAATTGCTTTCTTGCCTTTACCATATTTATTCCTTCTTTCGCCCTGGAATCTGCGCTGTTTCATGCAACGACTGACCGGCACATTGCGCATTAGGTCAAAAATGCCCGTCCACTATTTGATTTTATAAAGAACATTCCCCGACTACATCCACCAGTCGGGGAATGTTCGTCTCCGCCACTTGGGGGAGGTTCCATTAAGTCAGCGGGGGGGGATGATTCCGTTGCGCAACGCAAGCGTTACTGCTTCTGTGCGGCTGGCAACGCCCAGTTTGGACAGGATGTTGCTGACATGCGACTTGATCGTGGACGGGCTGACGGTCAGCCGCCCGGCGATCTGCACATTGTTCAGTCCCTCGATCATCAGGGTGAGAACTTCACGTTCGCGCTCCGTCAGGTCGAGGCCGGGTGCCGGCGGCAGATTGGATTCCTCAACTAACGCTTGAGCAGCTTCGGGGGAGAGCGTTGCGCGTCCCGCATGGGCGGCGCGGATGGCTCGCACCAGATCATCCGCAGAGACATCCTTGAGTAAATAGCCGATCGCTCCAGCTTCCAGCGCGTTCTTGATCAATATTCCCTCTTTGAAGCTGGTCAGCACGATGATCTGGATTTGCGGATAACGCTGACGAATGGCATATGTCGTTGCCGCTCCATCCATCGCCGGCAAAAACATATCCATGAGGATCACATCCGGCAGGACCTCCGCGCAGAGTTGGACGGCGGCTTCGCCGGTTTCAGCCTCCCCCACCAATAGCAGATCTTCATACACTTTCAAGAAGGTTGCCAGCCCGCGCCGAACCATCGTGTGATCGTCCACGATCATAATGCGAATGGGTTGGGTGGGAGAGATTGTCATACGACCTCCTTTGGTTGGTCTTTCTTCCATTGCATGACGAGTTCCGTGCCGTGACCAGGCTGACTTGTAATGAACAACCGCGCTCCGGCTGCCTCCGCGCGTTCACGCATCATGCCCAAACCATAGTGACCGGAGATGGTTTGTTCAGAGTCAAAGCCTCGTCCGTTATCACGAATAAGTAATTCGATGGCTGTGCCCTCATGCTTTAGCTCGACATCCACATGGCTGGCTTTGGCATGCTTGGCGATGTTATTCAGCGCTTCCTGACTTATGCGGTAGAAGGCTACCTGGATTTCAGTGGGCAGGATGATTTCCTGCGCTACTTTCACTTTGACCGGGATATTGATCCGCCCCGAGAGGGCGTTCCCCAACAGATGCAACAGATCGCCAAGATCCGTATCGGTTAATGCGGAAGGACGCAGTTCAGCCAAAAGCGCGCGCATTTCAGCCTGTGCGGCGCGGGTCAAGCGGCGCAGATCAACCAGTGATCTCCGTGCTTGGTCCTGGTCCTGATCCCACAAACGCGGCAGGACATCGGCGATCAAACCGGCAGAGAAGAGTGATTGGTTGACAGCATCGTGCAGGTTCTGCGCCAAACGCTGGCGCTCCTGCACGGCCGCCAGCGCCTGGGCGTGTTCAAACAATTCAGCATTGATCAGGGCGATCGCGGCTTGATTGGCAACCGTCAGAGCCAGATTGGCGTGATGAGCCGTGAAGTAATCTTTCTCAACATGTGCAACGCCAACACTACCGATCACACGGTTCTTTACCGCCACAGGAACCCACATCCATGCCCGCACGCCTTTCAATAGCAGATCCGCCTGATCATCCAATAAAGATCGGAGAAATTGCGCCGAGGGATCAGTACTCCAGACATCGCCAATGCGATCAGGCTGGTGTTCATTGAAAAGCCTAATCAGGGTTTCGGGACCTTTCAAGTGTATGCGGAAGGGCACTGTCTCTTCCAGTTTTTGTAATCCGCGTACAGCCAGGGCAACCATGGCTGTACCATCGAGCACGAACAGTTCGGCATGGGTGTACTCGATCAGCACCCGCAATTGATCGAGGATCAGACCCGGCTTGAGTTCCAATGCGGATGCCAGGGTTTGGGATATTTCAAGAAGGGTGGATTGCTCGCGCGTATGGAGTTCCACGCGTTCGTGGAGCAGGCGTTCGGCATTGATTCGCTCCGTAACATCCCGGACGATGCTTAGCACACATGGTCGCCTCTGAAACTGGATGGCGGTTCTGCGCACATCCACGTAGAAGGATGAACCGTCTTTGTGCAAATGAACCGCCGGTACATCGAGTGAACCTCCCCTTGACTGTACTGCGTTGGGCGACTGCGTGAATAGGCGCTGGCTGTCAGGGTGGATGTATGCCGACAGGTGCAAACCAATAAATTCCTCGCGTGTAAAACCGTGCATCGCCATGGCAGCCGGGTTGGCATCCACCACGCGACCGGTCTCTATATCGCTAATGATCATTCCGTCGCTGGCGGCTTCAAAAATGATGCGGTAGTGCTCTTCTTTATCTTGCGTGTTCAATGAGGGAGGAGGGTTTTCGTGCATCAGCATACCTTTATGTTGTGCTCACGCGCAGTAATTGTGATCGTGCGAATATTCCGCTCGAGCACTTTGCTCCGTGCTGGGTTGTCCTGTTCTGGGTCTTCTTTTTCACCCCGATTGGGTTGACTCGCTTGCATAAGCACGTCCTTTCGCTCTGCTTACCGACGACAACGCCCACTTGTTGTATATTTATAATACTACAATTTCGGCAGTTTCATCGTTGAAGCTAACGATAGACTCTGCATCACTTTGATGCACCTGGCAATTCCCTGCAGTTCCAATACATCCCCTACCCGTCTCCCTGCGAGATGCCGGTAGGGATGTTGCGTGCTCATTTAAGTAGAATCAGGCCGGGGCCAGGAAAGAACGCTCCCCATCCACCCACGCGGGAACCACGAAAACATTTTCCACGTCAATTCAGTCCACGCTGGGAAGGATGGAATTACAGACCATTAGGACTTAATGTGGGTCCCGCTGATTATTATTGTGCAGCAATTCCCTGAACCGCGAAGGATGACGCACCGCAAGGAGGATCTTTGGCCGCCCAATAAAAAGAAGAAGCAGTGCAAACAGAAGCGGTACGCCGATGAGGACTGCCATATCGAGATAGCTGATCATGGGCACTTCAATGCTTTGATCCTGCGATAAATGCATGGGGGTGGCAAGTGCCGAGCCCCACCCGCCAATAATAGTTACGCTATAAGAGCCGCGGGCAAGCGAGGGGATTTCCAACTCAGCATTTGGGGAATCAAAGAAAAATTCCTCAGTGTGACCATCAGGATACGTAAGCGCTATGCCCCGGCCGATGGGAAAATTGAACATGGCGTCGCGTGCAGAAAAATGGGCCGAGTAAAGTAATACATTGATGGGCCACACAGCGTCGGGTTGAATTCGAAATCGTTGTTGACTCTGATTGATCACATTTGCGCCGTCGATCCTGATTTCTCTAAAGTAATATAAGATATCCTGGCTTTCGAGACGCTCGCCAATGCGACGAGTCAGGCGGTTTGCCGGCAACCATATCGGACCGGCTTGTTCAAAGGTATAGGTCCGGCCGATCCCGCGGATGGTCATCGCAGAAATACGCGCAGGGTCCACTAGGGCACCGGTCGAGTCGAAAAAGACCTGATCCACCGAATACTTGAAAACAAAGCCTACTTCAAGCGGGCGAGTCCTGGGAAAGTAAACCTGCCGGTTGGGCGTGAAGACATTATCGTTCCAACGCGAGAACTCCATCGTAACATTGGGAGGCAAAAGATCATCGTCAACCGGCAAAACTTCCAGGGGAAACGATCCACTCATATTGACCTGGAAGTTAACAAACCCATCCTCATCCGATGTGTAGATCTGATCGTTAAACTTGAAGTCAATGCCAGCCATGGGCGGGATGGTTCGGATCACAGCCTTTGCGGGTTGTATGACCATGTCTGTTTCAACACTTGCCGCGGGCAAGCCCAGAACAGGCACTCCCGCATACAGAGCTTTAAGTTGATATTTCCCAGCAATAAACTTGTATTTTAGAATAATGGATGCCATCCCGCTGCTGTCCGTTTGACCGCTGGCTTTGCGCTTGCCGTCTACAAAAATAATGATGGGCTGATTGGGAATCGGTTTCCCAAATTCAGTGGTGAGGTGCACAGAGATTGTGGGATGATCGCCCAGGGCGAACGGCCTGAGGGGGTCCATGGTCAGGTTTGTCAGGCTCAATTGCAGCGCTTTGTCATTGTGCAGAGACGGTTTTTCCGAGAAGAATCCACTGGATCTCTGCATATCCCCGGCGGACAGGGCGTATGCAAAGCCGGTACATCCAAACAGGCTCAATAGTATTACCAGCAGTGCGATCGACAGGCGTTGAAGGAAAATATTCATGATTTCGTCTCCTCCTGCGGCCGGACAACATAGGCAGGTTTTCGGACAATATCGCTGGTGACATTCGCCCAAATGAGAATGAAAAATGCGAGGAGCATGGCCGTGCCATAGGCTATGTAAATCACAGAACGGCGGGGCTGGCTGGATGGGTCCGTCACTTCCCGGGTTCCCGGAATGAACGCAGGCTCGCGCGGGGGTGATGTAAAATCAAAGGCTGGGAGGAAGTTGTTCGCCTTCGCGTCCCGCTCGGCAAGCGGTTGAATATCCCAATTCTCCTCGATGAACTTCAATATGGAGGTATGGTCGAGTTGTGTATGATCGATATATCCCTGGCGGGCATATGCGCTGATGAGCAGGGCCGGGACCCGAAACCCGTAACCATATTCATCAACCTTGGGAGGTGTCACGTGGTCATACCAGCCGCCCCAGTCATCGTAGGTGATAAATAACGCCGAGCTGTCCCAAGCGTCACTCTGCATGAGCATTTGAACCATGGTTCTCATGGTCCTTTGACCTAGTGCCAGGTCCGATAGAGGGTGTTCAGTGGCGCCCATCAATAGGACATACGATACGGAAGGCAATGTCCCATTTTCAAGATCAGTGTAGTATTCGTCGAGGTCCACTATGCGACTGAAAAGCTCGGGGTCGTCCAGAAAACGATCAAATCCCAGCAACGGCACCCACTGGACTTGCGGCGGCAAATAATCCAGTTCTTGCAGGTTGCGATAGTTGAGGGCGGGGTCGTAGTCTTTGATGTAATACTTCCATGAAATACCCCGCTCCTGTAGTTTATCGAAGATCGTGGGTATATCCCCGAAGCCCTTTTCGGGGATGCGATTAAACTCACCGCCAGGCCTGCCGCTGACGGAAAACATGCGGTTTGTAATGCTGCCGGTATGTGCCGAACTAAAATAGTTATCGAAGAGAACGAACTGATCCGCGAGATTCCAATAATAAGGGATATCTTCCTCGCCATAGTACCCCATTGCCAGGGTTCCATCCTGATTCAGGCGATTCAGGGCCTCTATAAACCCATCCATCTTTCCGTTTTGATACTGGTATGTAAACGTGGCACTGGAATGACTCAGGTCTTCTATGGGATACGAATCGATACGAAATGGAGCTACGCAGTCCGTGCTGCCGGGATCCGAAAGCGAAACTGGCATACAGGTGCCCGGCGGGAATCCGTCCGCATCAGGATAGGTGCCAAAATAGTTGTCAAAGGTATGGTTTTGCTGCATGACGACAACCAGATGCTGGATCGGGGTGGCGGTTCCGGCTTGTGATCTGGGTGCGGCTGAAACTCCCACAGAAGGCATGACCGTGACTGCCAGACCAAGTAAAATGAAGATGTGGATGATTTTTTTTCTGATTGTCATGGGTGCACCACATAAATAATGATCACGGGTTTCTCCACCTGGGTTCCATCCTGCAGAGTTACGGTTACCGATTGTGTATGAATGACCCGGCCATTGAAGCGCTTTGCCAGCTCAAGGATGCGTTCGGAGAAGAAGCTGGAACGCTCGGCTGAATAAGAGTCCCAAACGATATATTGAATATTGTTCGTGCGGATCTCAAGGTCAGGGTTGTTTACCGGTTGGTAGGAAGGGTTGCGATGGAGAGGGTTCGGGCTGACTGACAAGCCATACGTTTGGCGATACCCATAAAACTCGAGGATATTTGCCATGGAAGGTCCAATGGTCAATATTGTTGATTCAGCCGGGATATTGTGTTTTATCCATTCGCCTGCCTCACGGCCACCCGGGACGCCGCCCGTTCCTGCAATGAAGGTGCCAGAAACCCCTGGTTGAATGGTTTGTCCGCTTAAGACCAGGAGACTGACGATCATGATCCCTCCCAGGATTGATCTGATCCAAAAGGTGTTTATCCTTCGACTTTTGAAAACCTTCACGTCCAGCGATAACCATCGGATCAACATCCTGCCAGCCAGGATGGCGAGAGGAGGTGCAATCGGAAGTAGATATTGATATCCCTTGGTGGGCCATATCTGAAAGAAGACCACTGGAACAATGATCCACCAGCCCAGTAGTTTTTCACGCCACGATCCCTCTTTGCGCAATAACAGGATGCCTGCGGCTGCCAGGACGATGACAAGTAAACCAATCGCCACAGGAACTGTGGAAAGGTAAAAATCCCAGGTATGGTTGGGGCGTCGGAATAACTGCCAGACCAGGTATTGTTGACCAACCCTCGAACCGCCGGCAAGCATCAGCGAGAGCGGAAAGGGCAGGATCATCAGAACCATCAAAAAGAATGAGAGCGCCAGATCACGAATGCGAACATTGATCTCACTGGATAGAGCAAAGAAGCCATAAACAGCCCCAATGAGAATAATGCCTGTCTCTTTCGCGAGGAATGTCAGACCCAGCCCGATCCCGGTGGCATAGAGCCATTTGGAGTGTTCCGTAATCGAATAACGAGCCAGAAAATATAGTGTCAATGTGGAAAATAACACCATCGGTCCATCCAGCAGTACCTGCCGCGTGACAATCACATGGTAGGGCATAACAGCCAGAATCAGGGCAGACAGTATTCCGGTATTTTCTCCATAAAGGAGACTTCCAAGACGATAGACCACGTATACCGTTGCGACACCAATCGCGACAGCCAGCAAACGCGCCGTCAGGTCGCTGACGCCAAAATTAAACAATAACGCCAGAGAAAATTGAAACAACAACGGGTGAGCCCGGAAGACAGGAAAAATATCTTTCAGAATGGGAGCCTGCGCTATCGCTGCGGCCTGGCCCGAATATACAGCTTCATCGGTGTTGAATCCGATCTGATTTAACCCCCACAGTCGCAAGCCGATCGCCACGCACATGACAAATGCAATGCGGGCGAATCGAATGCTGGCCGCACGATCCAGATATCTCCATATACCAGAGGCCGGAGTATATGATAATGGGCGTTGGGCAATACGATCGCTGACAGAAAACAAGCTTTTAAGATCCATGGCATTCTTTGATCGATCTACATATCGTAAGTCTCACGAATAGATGCGTCTGCATAACCCAGGTAGGTTTCATATTAAACCTTTCTCTTATCCATCCGATTGGCACGGATACCGATTATTAGCAGGCTGATGGTTATCAGCACCCCAAGCAGAAAAAGGGCGGTGAAACGGCTGGTGTTGCCGAGGCTTATTCCTGCTGGTGCACTTGAATCAAAATCGCTTACCTTTGGCACTGACGCATTATGGATTTCCGCAAGCACCTGTAGATAACGATTGCCGAAGGTAAGGCTGGGCTCCATGTGGGAATTCTCGCTGAACTCATTCCAACTGATCAGCCCGATGACATCCGGCGATGACTGGAAGGCGGTGTCCATTTCAATCCGCAGGGTTTCACCATCCTGCCTCTCGACCACGGTGGTTCCACCGATCAGCCTCGCATCAAAACCGACCGCGGCTGGTGCGATCCATATACCGCCTTTGTCATGAACAGCCTTTCCCATCGCCACCAACTTCTCGGGATAGCCGGGATGAGTGGCGGGATTCACTGATGACCAATAGTAAGCATTGCCGTCCACCAGATCAGCGAGTCGCTGGTATCCTTCCACATTCTTTTCGGATGCCAGTATCAGCACGCGGTCTCGCTTGGGCCCAGCCACACTCTGTATTTCCTGCGCTGAAAACTTCCAACTTCCCGACCAGATGACCACCGGCTTGCCAAAAAGGTCAAACACTGGGTGAGCCGCATAACGGTCTATGAAATATTTGAGATCAGCATCAACCTGTTCTGCTCGAAGAGGGCTGCGCTCAAAATCAAGACCTTGATAAATAATGGCCAACTTGAAGTTTTCCTGGTCTGACAGCTCCACAAGCTGATCGAGGCGGCGATTCAGTTTCTCAGTGCTCTTCCAACTGACGATGAACCCACCGATCCCAGCCGCCTTCGCCCATTGGATATGCTGACGCATGACATTTGCATCATCGCTGCTGTATCGGCCCAGCAATGGATAATCTGTCTTTGCCCTATCCCAGGATTTGGCATCAAACCAGATGTAATAATAGGCCAGCACCGGAATGGGATTGGCGGGAACGTTGGCAGCCATTACAGGAGCAGATAATGCTTCGAAAACAGGATCATCAGGCTGAGGCGTAAAAGAACCGGAAGGCGTTGCCGCGAATGAGGTCAGAAGCAGAAGGGTTGCCGCCAGCCAGAGGCAGAGCGCCAACGATCGCGGCAAACTGCCCATCCAGGATGCGCTTGATATGTTTTTACCGATCATTGCATCTATCTGCTTTAGTCATCAGCACCGACCAATTGCAAAGGTGCAGTCGCTGCGTTGTTGGCAACGACCGGCAAACGCTGCCACCAGTTGAATTTTGGATCACGGATGCGGATCGTGGGAACCTCTGTAAGTGCTTCAGCTACGATTGATTGTTCAATGGGATGCAGATCTTCCTCTTTCCATTTGCTGAGGAAATTTACGATGACCGGATAAGGCGGAAACCCATAGGCATCCTCGGCATTGCGAACGAATTCTGCCACAGCCTGGTCATGCTGTAGAACTTCCTCATGTTCAGGACCGCGTTCAATAATGACAGCACGCGATAGTGTTGCATTATTCGCGTATGTCACCTTGGGGATCAGACGATGCACCATGTACTTTGGGGGTGGAATCAACATCTGCATAATGGCATTCATGGTGGCGGCTGGCAGGTTCGTTTTGCTAAGTTCCAGGCCCACGTGCCGCCCTGATTTCGAATGCAGGCGGCTTTGAATTTGAAGGGCAATTCTTTCCATGAATGAGAGCGAAGCGTTTGCATTAACGGCACTTAACGTATGATTACTTATGGTCAACGGCTTTGGATAGCTCATCACCCGGCCATCGCGGCTGACAATGGTCATATCGTCAGAGAGGAATGAGCAGTTGTAATTATCCACTGCGCGGAGGATTGTGGATGTTTTTCCTGTGTCGGTCCTGGCAGTGACAAGGACTGCCTGTCCATCTACTGCGATACAGGCGGCATGGATCAGCGCATATCCTTTTCGCACCATTGCCCAACGCAGGATCGGCTCGATGACATTTGTGTAAAGAACATGCAAGGAATGTTGAAGGATCGAGGATACAGCAACTTCCACACCTTCCTTATGCGTGATCGAGACTTCAAACCCAAACCGGCCAAACGTCTCACCATAGTGAATTTTGGCGCCAGAACGTCTTGGCGCAGCAGCAGGCTGGCGATGCTCCTCACGAACCTGTAAGCCATCCTTATTTCTACGGCGATCCTTGCGCCGGCATTCGAGACGCAACCGAATATCAGGTTCCTCGAACAAGGCGGGCACACGGAAATACTCAAGTTCAGGCAGCCTGAACATGGAAGCAACACGGAGGATATTGTGAATGTTGTAAGAAAAAACGAATGGGTCGGATTGATGGCGTTCGGTTATTTCTGATACGGGCATGCGCAATGGGTCCGAATCTGTTTGAGACTTTTTCATCTTTGTTCTCCAATTCAATAGGGGTTGGCTTAGCAATGCACGGGCTTTTAGTGAGGTTTGCCATATCCAGCGGTCAGCCACCGTAAAGCGGATGAGTGTCAACGCAAATAGCGATAACAGGTTGGATATCAGGTAATGGATACCCAGTTGTGTCACCATGAGGGACAGCATGGGTCCCCTTACGAGGAGCAAAAGATTGTTGATCAGCATGAAACCTGCCAGGCGGTAAAGCAAAGGCCGTTCCGTCGTACGCTTTCGGAATACCCAGGTTTCAGTCAGTCCAAAATTCCATAACGTGGAAGCTTGAGTCGCCAGCACTGCTGACAGCAAAAGGTTGAGCCCTGCGAATTCCGTGGATGCGGCAAGTACCACCGTGTTCACGATCAAGCCGGATAGACCCACAACCAAAAAGCGGATAAAGTTTTCATTCCTGGCAAGTCTCAAACGGAATAGTCCACGCACGAAACGTATCGTCTCCTGAAGTGAGGCTTTACTTTCACCCGCATTTCGATATCCAAATTGAATGGGGATTTCAGAAACGACCAAGTCCGGATGACTAACCAGTATCTCCAACAGGATCTTAAATCCATCAGGATGAAGATCATCAGGGTGGACAGCAGCACGCCGAAGAATGAAAAAACCAGTTAAAGGATCAGTTACATTCCTGAGCCGCTGAGGAAACGTGACGCGCGTTGTCATTGCAAAAACTTGCGAAATAACTGTTCGTTTGAACCCAAGGCTGGATACGTCCCCTCCTGGAGCAAGGCGACTGCCTACCACAATATCAGAACGGGTCTGCTGGGCGTGCTTCAGTATCTTTGGAATGAACTCTGGCGGGTGTTGCAAATCTGCATCCATCACGCATACCCAAGGAGCTTGAGCAACTTTGAACCCCTCGACGACCGCACCGCCCAATCCACTTTTTCGTTGTTCAGGTGGACGGCTGATCAAGTTGATTGGAAATGAAAACCGATCTTGAAGACCTCTGATGACTTCTACCGTGTCGTCGGTGCTATCGTCAACAAATACTACTTCAAGCAAAGTGCCACGAGTAGCTTGAGCAATTCTCGCCAGTAAAGGCTCTATATTCCCTGCCTCATTCTTGGTTGGGATAATCATCGACAGCGCAAACTGGGTCTGCACCTCAGGTTCGCGAGACTGGGAAGATAAAGTTCCCGGCTTGGCCAACTCCAGCCGCGGGAAACTTTGTTGTAGATCGTTTTTATACATGTCGCCTTTCCAACAAATGCCCGGTGATGTCCTGCATAAGTAACAGATATGCCATGATGGGCGCATAAATTAATTATTTTCATAATACAACGAGCACTCCCAAGTCACATCCATCAGTTGGGGAGTATTTGTCTCCGCCACTTGGGGGAATTACTGGTCGTTGGATGATATGGTTATGCAGCACAAGTGACAAATGTTTTTGGGGCTAGCCACCCTTAATTGGGACAGGATCTCACAGGCACAGGATTTGATCTTGGATTGACTTATAGTCAATCTCCCAGATAATGATTCTCTTTTTGTTTACATCGACCCATTAGTGAGTTACACTGATACAGGCATTTCAAAAACAATGTGTTTATCGATCGGGGGAAACGGAGGATGCTCCATAGGGAGCATCCATTAATACCCAGGCCCATTTGCTCGGAATTGGTACGACCAGTAGTAAAGGATATCAATATGAATAAAAGAGAGACTGTACAAGCCCTCATGGATTCCATCCAACAGGGCGATTTTGAGAATGCAAAAACAATGCTCGCAGAGGATTTTCAGTTCAGCGGCTCTGTCCCTGAACCGATCAATGCAGAAGCCTGGCTCGGGATGGGCGCCAGTTTGAAGACGGCTTTCCCGGACCTGAACTACCACTTCAGGGTCATCGGCGCGGATGGCAATGTTGTCAAGTCAACCACGCAATTGAGCGGTACTCACAGTGGATCCTTCGACCTGACCGGCATGAGCATGGGCGTGATCCCTGCCACAAACAAAGCCTTTTCTGCCAAACTTGAAAAGACAAAGGTGACCGTCAGGGACAGCAAGATCACTTTATGGGCTGTGGAGCCGACCGATGGGGCTGGACTGAGAGCGATCCTTGGCCAGCTTGGTGTCAAACCAGGCTCCATGTAACCGCTTGTACCCTGAAATCGTGCGTATTAGTCGAAAATAGAACGCAGAGTGAAAATGAAAGTCAAGTTATATATAGGGAATTTACCCAAGTCAACGACCGAGGATGAGCTGAGCGCGCTGTTCGCGCAAGCTGGGGATGTCACCTCGGCTGAAGTGATCAAAGACCGTCATAGCGGCGAGTCCAGGGGATTTGCCTTCGTCACCATGAGCGCCCAAAGCGAAGCCGACAAGGCTGTCAGTATGTTCAACTCGTATTCAGTGGACGACCATGTATTAAAGGTCAGCCTGGCCAAACCCAGAGAACAACGCGGCGTAACGAGTCCGGTCTATGAACCGTGAAAGTCAAAGAGTTCAATGATCCATTTGGATATGAGCACGATAATTTGTCGGCCTGTCGGGCAGGTCTTTGATTTTGTGAGCACGCCTGAAAACGATTGCCAATGGCAGTATGGAACATTGGCAACGGCCAGTCTTTCCGAAGGCACCAGTAGACCTGGAACTTTTTTTCGAAGCATTGGTCATTTGTGGGGGCGTCGGGTCCAGGGCACCTTTGAGGTGACCGAATACGAGTTGAACAGGAAATACGGATTCAAATCGCTCTCCGGTCCATTACACTCACAGACTTCCCATACCTTCGAGAGGGCGAACGGCGGTACAAGGATCAATATATCAACACGAGCACATATGGTTAATTTTTTCCAGATGAATGAGCGCATTCTGGGGAGAAAGATAAAAATCCAGTCAAAGGAAAACCTGACAATGCTCAAGGATCTTCTCGAAGAGAAGCCCCTCAGTCTCGATACAGCCCCGCTTGCCGGTTGAAGAAAGGTTGTTGGAAGGAAAAACTTTATGGAAAAATCCACCCATGCGAGCATCAAGCGCATTGCCTTTATAGGGAATTACCTGCCGCGTCAATGCGGCATTGCCACCTTTACCACCGATCTGTGTGAGACCATCGCTGGTGAATTCAGGGGCACTGCCTGCATCGCCCTGCCAGTGAACGATACCGAGACAGGCTACGAATACCCGTCACGTGTTCGATTTGAACTGACGGAGAAGGATATTGAATCCTACCGACGCGCTGCCGACTTCCTGAACATCAACAACGTTGACATGATTTCTCTACAACATGAATACGGCATCTTTGGAGGAAAGGCAGGGAGTTATATCCTGGCACTCCTGCGCGAATTGCGCATGCCGGTTGTCACAACACTGCATACAGTCTTGCGGAATCCAGATCCCGATCAGCGCCGGGTACTGGAGGAAATCGTTTCTCTTTCGGACCGTGTGGTTGTCATGAGCGGACGAGGTGCAGAATTCCTGCGGGATGTTTATCACATACCTGAAGAAAAGATCGACCTGATCCCTCATGGCATACCAGATGTCCCATTCGTAGACCCGAGTTTTCACAAGGATCTGTTTGGAGTGGAAGGCAAAAGCGTTTTACTGAGCTTTGGTTTGCTTTCAGCGAACAAAGGCATCGAGAACGTAATAAATGCTTTGCCTGTCATTTTGGAAAAATATCCGAACGTGGTGTATATCGTTGTCGGCGCAACACATCCCCACATCCTGCAGAACGAGGGTGAAACCTATCGGCTATCCCTGCAGTGGCTCACTCGCGAAAATGGAGTGGAAGGCAATGTGATCTTCTATAACCGTTTCGTCAGCCCGGAGGAACTTGTCCAGTTCATCAGCGCGGCGGATATATACATTACTCCTTATCTTGACGCAGCACAGATCACATCCGGAACCCTGGCTTATACGGTTGGAGCGGGCAAGGCGGTCATCTCCACCCCAGACTGGTACGCAGAAGAGATGCTGGCGGATGACCGCGGCGCATTGGTGCCCTTCAGCGACCCTCAGGCACTGGCCGAACAGGTGATCAATCTGCTGGGCGTACTTGTTTAGCGTTCAAAAGTGGGTGAAGCCGGTATGTCCAGTCGGGGCGGTGCGGCAGTGACCAAGGAAGTTGGTGTTCCGCCATATTGCTGCAACTGGACCAGATACTCCAGGATAGGAATGGCATGTTGATGACAAGTAACCAAAACACTCGACAAAATGGCGTGCGTCACCGCACCACTGCGGTTGCGGTTACAGCCGTTCGTCTTGCGCGTGATGACGGCCGGGCGCAACATTCGTTCTGCCAGATTGTTGGTAGCTTCCAACTCATCGACATACAGGAATCGCAATAAATGCGGACGATGTTTACGCAAACGTTTGGCGAAACGGGCATTGTCGCAATCAGAGAGGCGGCGTTGTGGCGCTATCAGGATATCCAAACGAGATTCCAGAGCCTGGGTACGCTGATAAAACGTGAAGGGATCCAGACGGGATTTCTCAGCCTTCAACGCCAGGGCCTGCTGCAAGACGATCGTTACCTGGCGGGCAAAGTGCAGTGCCCGGCCACTCTTGCTCTCTTTCATCTCCTTCAGATCTTTCAGCAGATGACCGACACATTTTTGCTTGAGCCACTCCTTCAATTTCCGATCATCATAGGCCAAGTAGCAGTCCGTGGTCAGGATGCCTTGAAACTTCTCACCCAAAATATCCACCACGGCATCGCTGCTGCGATTATCGCGGATGGTATACACGGTCACTGCCTGATTGGTAAACACCCACAACCAGGCCGCCAACGTTCCAATTCGCCAACCGGTTTCATCGGCATTGACCACACTGCATTGTCGGATGGTCTCCACCAGTTCGGTGTACACCGGCTGAGCCGTACGCGCCAACTTCTGATCGGCCTGACACCAGCCACTGCGGCTGACTTGCAAATCAAAGGTATCGTTGAGCACTTCGCTGACCTTGCCATACGAGACACCCAGACGATGTTTGAGATCGGCCGCCAGGGCTTTGGCACGCGGTCCCACCATGACGCCCGCCGCCCCAGTCGCTTGCGAAATCTGCTCGGGATGCTGCGAGCGCACCCGCTTGTGGCAGGCTCGACAGTAGCCACTGTAACTCACAAAACGAGTGGTCTTTACTTCCACCACCGGAATATCCGTCACGTATTGCTCATGCTGATGGATCTCCCGCAACTGGCCGCCACACTCCGGACAACCCTCCAACTGGGCTGTCTTCGTCTCGTGGATTTGATGCACCTGCGGCAATTCCCGATGCACAAACCTGCCTTGCCCGCGTTTACGTCCCGCCCGTTTCGGTCGCTCCACCCAATGCCGCCGTGCAAACGGTGCCGCCTGGCGTTTTCCGGCGCGCTCCAATTCTTCCACGCGCTCGCGCAACTCCTGGTTCATTTGCTGCAAGCGCTCGATCTGCTTCTGCTGTTTCTGAATGATCAACAGCGCCTGCGCCAGTTGCTCTTCCAACTCGGCAATGCGTTGATCCTTCATTTCCGCTTGCGGGTGCTTCCGTCGTTTTCTCAGTACAGTCATTTTATGGACTTTCACACTTCTCGGACAAGAGTTTTTCGACCTGTCTTTTTCACCACCTTTGACCCTTTACGTTTTTCTATCTTTGAACGCTAAAAAAGTACATTTGTCTGTAAAAAGAATGAGAGCCCACTGTGCAAAGTGGACTCTCTTCTGGGCAAACTTCCCATACGCGAATATCGTT
>CAYTDB010000107.1:0-17372 GCA_964436455.1 uncultured Anaerolinea sp.
TTAAAAACTGCCTGCCTAAAGGCAGGGGTTTTAGACCCTATTTACAGACAATCAATTGTGGGTTTCCCGAATCGAAGTAATCCCTTTTTAGGCTTCCAGAACCGGACCAAGCGAATATCAGTGGTATTCAATTCCCTGCTATATTCAGCCCCGATCAAAGAAGTAAAATCGCGTGATGTGCTTGCATCCGCCCCCAGCACCAACCGCTGATTCTCACCAAGCCCAAACGGTTTTAAATCAGGACTAACGCAGGCATCCCAAGCCCCCTCGGGAAGGAATTGGGATTCGTTTGATACCCATTCATTCAACCAGATCCGCCGGAATGTATTTGCCCTTTCGCTTGTTCTTGTTTGTTCAATGTACTCTGAAGTCATCCAAGGCATTCGCCAACTGTCCGGACCCGTATCAACAAAGGCAAGCAGGCTTGCAGCTTGATTTTTGTAAATGGGATAATCATCATGAATCTTTTCCCCGGCAAGGGCAAGATTCCACCACTCCCACAACAATTCGCTTTCACCCTCCCAGCCCGCATAAGATGCAATCCATCTCACGCCCTCGGGCTGGGTTGGCGGTATCACCAGTTCATCAAATAACCGCCGCTGATTCTCGTATATCCACGAATGCAATTCATCGAAGATAACCGCCGAATAGTTACCACCCACCGCCCCTTGCCAATCGGCGGGAATCGCTTGAATCATGCTCTTGTTATCCAGTTCAATCGCATCCTTGTAAATCTTAGCATGGGCTGAAAGCGGACCTTTCTCAATTCCATATTTGATCGCCCTCAACACCCTACCCCTTGATTGATCCTTGTCGCTGGCAACGATCACCACCTCCGAATAAGGCTTCCGGCTTGCCATGTACAGGGCAACCGCCCCGGCAATGGCTGATTTGCCTTCTTTCTTGGTCCTTGCATCCAACACATTCCGCGCCACCGGGTTGCCTTTCTACTTTGCTGGGAAGGCTGTATCCAGCCAAAAGGCAAGGAAGGGCGGAATCAAGGGCTTTGGACCGAATGCGCCTTCTACAACGAACAGATCACGGTAAAGCGCAGTCAATGACCGGGTGTAATCAGGCTGTTTTTTTCATCTTCCCCGCCTTACAGAACATCAATGATGTTCATACCGCCCGATTCCTTGGGAAAACCGTCAAGCAGGCGGGCTAGGCTGTTGATATATGTACCCAGCCGCCCGATTACCCCACTTTCCCAAATCAAGCGAGTATCACCCCCTTTTTCGGCGATTTCCCGCAAATGACCAAAGCCAAGATCACAAATCATCGCCAAAACCACCGCCAAATTTTTCCGATATTCCAACCGCCCCGATTCGGGGTCAAACCTCTCCCGAATTTCATTCAATTAAGCCCGTTGATAAGGCTGAAGAGCATCCGGGCCGCGATTCTCAAAGGCATTGATCCGATGCTTTACATTCAGCCGGGCTGATTATCTGTTTGTTTCACTCATTTTCTTGTCTGTCATTCGGTTTGTTATTCCTCCTTGGTGTTTAGTGCTTCTGGAAAACTTATCATGTTCAATTGCAATTGGAATCCATTGTCTTGAAGGGGAAGTCAATTCCAACTGTGGCGTCACTGGTCGAGTGCATGTTCATGGGAGAGATGAAGAATTTCCTACTGACCGCTGTCCATGACATGGACAAATTGCAACTGCCGTTGACTCTCGATGTCACGCAAGGGACGGAAAGTTATATGGTCATGCGCGGGGATGAACAGATCGTCAAAGCAGGCGATATGATGATCAGCGATCAAGCGGGAATCATCTCGAACATCATCTACGGCCCTGACCGGCAGACACAGATCAGCGAGTCCACCCGGAATGTGGTGTTCACAGACTATGCACCCGCGGGAATTGACGAGCAACTCGTCATGCAACATCTACAGGATATGCGCGATTATGTTCTGGTTATTGCTCCAGAGGCAGAAGTTGAATTGATGCAAGTTTATGGAGCTTGAAAGGAACAACAGATTTGTTCACGATCTATCTTGCCACAATTTGTGTACTCGTCTTTTTTGCAGGCGCATGGATCCTTGGTGCAAAGCTGAGAAAGAATCCTTCCAAAGAAAATACTGAGAGATCCAGCCGCGTGATGCACTTCCTATTCTTTGCAGGATTTGGTGCACCATTTTTTGTCGGTCTGTTTTACCCGGGTCTCACACACTTTGATGAACTCGTTGGATAAAATCCTTTGCCGTGGAAGCTTTTCTTCCTCGTACTCGGAATTCTGCTAGCACTCCCGGGCTTGTATTATCTGGGAGTCACCAACAAAGTGTTACGCAAACCGGGAAGCAGAGCCAATGCCTTCCGTTCGACCAAACAGATCGTTGCGGAGGAAGTTTACAAACGCACTCGAAACCCGATGTCACTGGGATACTATTTATTCTCACTTGCCATCGCCTTCGTCTCTGGCTCGACCTTGATCATGATTGGCGTCCTCTTCGGTATCATCCCTGCCCACATCTTCTTCCTCAAATATTTTGAAGAGTTTGAACTGGAACTGCGTTTCGGCGAATCTTACTTGGAATATAAAAAGAGTGTTCCATTTCTCTTTCCGAGCTTCAAACAGACTTCACAGAAATAGGCAGTGTCCCTGATCAATCAGGTAAAACACAAACAAATCCCCCGCCAAAGATCGACGAGGGATTTGCATTTTTGGAATTTATATCACTCTGGACTAATCACCATACTCTTCCAGTACACCTTGGATGAAATCGATGGCATCCTGTGTATCTGTTCTGTAGTTAAAATCGTTTCCAACACAATTGCCGTTCTTTGCCCAACCGAAGGATGTCACCGAGACCACCAAAGTAGTGTCCTTATAGAAGGTTGGTCCACCGCTGTCACCGTAGCAGGTGCCGCCGCCAATCCCCGGGTTATTGGAAAATTTGACACTGGCGTAGCCTTTGCCATTGATCATGCTGTTGAATTCCAACATGCGCACATCACCCTTATAGCGCACCCAGTCATCCTGCGCAAACGGTGGCAGGGTTCCCTGCACACCATACCCAACAGACATGAAGTAGTTCTTGTCTTTGCCGCGCAATCCCTCTAGGAACCCCAATTCGGGCAGGGTGCCGAAAATCGGGTTGCCATTGGCATCCATGGGGTAGTAGGGTTCCGCAAGAATGACAAAGCCTATATCGTATGTATAGGGAAATTCCGCTGAATCGTTATAAAGCGGATGAGGGATGACCGTCTCCACTGCCAGCCATTTATCATTCAACCAATCCATCGTTGGCGGATAATAGTCAGCCACGGCATATTCGTCGAAACGAACATAGGTCATGTCATTGATATTGCCTGCCTCTTCCACGCAGTGACCGGCAGTCAGCATCACCCGTGGGGTGACAAGGGTCCCCGTACATGAATACCATCCTATTCCGTTCTGTCGAAAGATTAAGGTTCCCACATGAGGATGCGCATTTCCATCAAGTTCACCCCAAGTGATTGCCCCGGCGCTGCTTACAATAACCGCTGTCAAGACCAATGCGATCAACAACACACCAATTGTTTTTTTCATTATTCTCTCCTTAATTTATTGAAACAGTTACACAGATTCTTATGCACGACTGTTGCCCCTCCACCTCCTTTCTTCAAGACAAAGTAAACCTCCCAAGAATATGCCTGTCCATCTCATAGTAGATAAGCAATCTTCACTCCAACAACATTATATTCATCTGCTTTGAGCAGGTTACGCCTCCGGAGAACTATTTTTATCTTTCATCACTACGCCAAATGTAGAGAATAAGATATTCAACCCTTCTGGTTTTTTGATGGGGTTAACCAATGGACACATTAGCCAGCCTGGTTCAGCAGGCTGGCTAATTGATCAGCTTATCTATTATCCCCTTCACTTCACGATATTCTTTTCTTCAATTCCTGCGGGTCGAGATACAATTCCACATAACCACAGTTCAGGCAGGCGCGGGCATTGCTTATCTTTGTCACCGTTCTGAGCATGCCGGTCAGCCTTTTAGATAGATAACCCGAGTAACCATCTCCAGACCCACTCATCGTGCCTTCATCCATCGGTTCATTACACTTGGGGCAGGGATGAGTTTCCATTTGTTCTCCTTTGGCGATACGGATAAAATTACATAACTCATTATACGGTTGATGTGACTTCATGCGATGACCACTTTGTCCCACCCGCGTCGTTTCTATCATGCACTGCAAAAACGACATCCCGATGTTCTATTTCACGGGGATGCCTCCCGCCGTGAGATCGCGCTGACCTTCGACGATGGACCGCATCCACGTGATACGCCTCAAGTGCTGGATGTGCTGGCAAAGCATGATATCCACGCGACATTCTTTTTGATTGGACAAAGCGTTGAGCAATATCCAAAACTTGTGAAGCAAATTCATCAAAGTGGACATCAACTCGCATTGCACTGCTACCGTCATCTCCCCTTCCCACTGGAAAACACTTCAATCCTTAAGGGACAACTGGAACAATCT
Source organism: uncultured Anaerolinea sp. (assembly GCA_964436455.1). Taxonomy (GTDB): domain Bacteria; phylum Chloroflexota; class Anaerolineae; order Anaerolineales; family Villigracilaceae; genus Defluviilinea. Next base: position 4,475 of record CAYTDB010000107.1, read on the forward strand.
CGAAAAGCCATGACAAATGCCTGTGATATTTCCCCCAAAACGATACGACACATCCGCCCACCGTATGGTTTCTTCACCGCCAGGACATTCTCCCTGTTGAAAGAATGGGGTTATCAACTTGTACTTTGGGATAACATGCCCCTGCACTTCCTCCAACCCATCGCATGGACAGTCAAACAAATCATCGAACCGACCGTCCCTGGCTCGGTCATCGTCCTGCACGATGGCAAGGGGCATGGTTCAAAGGTGACACAAATCCTGAATGTTGTCATTCCACAACTCAAAGCAAAAGGGCTTGATTTTGTTACAATTGAACAAATGCAGAACTCAATTCCAGGTGAAATCAAATGAAATTACTTAGCACGAATATTGGCAAAGAACGACAACAACAAAGAAAAGATTATGTCGAAACGACTGGCATCTACAAACTGCCCGTGGATGGACCCGTCGAGATCAAATCTCTTGGCATCGAGGGCGATGCCATCTGCGACAAAAAGAATCACGGCGGACCCGACCAGGCACTCTACATCTATGGCGGCGCGGATTATGCGTGGTGGAAGCAGGAGATCGGCAAAGAACTCACCCCAGGCACCTTTGGTGACAACCTGACCATCAGCGAACTGGAGAGCGCAACATTCAATGTTGGCGATTATATTCATATTGGTGAAGTGACATTACAGGTTACATCTCCGCGCATTCCCTGCTCCACATTTGCCACACGCATGGGTGATCCACAATGGGTAAAGAAATTCCGTGCAGCAGAACGACCTGGCTTGTACGTCCGAGTGGTCAAGGAAGGCACGATCAAAGCGGGCGACCCTGTCACCACTGAAAAATATGCTGGTGAGACCGTCTCCATCGTACAGATGTATCGCGACCATTACGATAAAGACTACAACAAAGAACTCTTGCATCGTTACCTCAACTCCCCCATTGACATTCGCAGCCGCGAATATTTGAAGGAAGAACTGCAAAAACTACTGGCATAAAAGGATATGCTCCCCATTCATGAAGTTGAGTCCTTTTTAAAGTTCACACCTGCACCCTTGCAGGATATCGTTCTCGAACTCCGCAACCTCATCGCTGAAGTGGCGTCAGACGCGGTGGAGGTCATTCGTTGGAAAGGATTTTGCTATTTTCACGAAGGGCGCGGGGGCGTCGTCAGTGCGGGGATCTGTCAGATCGGTGTTCATGAGGATCATATCCGCCTGGCGTTCATCCACGGGGCGTTCTTATCAGACCCAAAGAAACTACTTGAGGGGAATCAAAAAGCAAAGCGGTACGTCAAGATCAAGTCCTATGAGGAAGCGCCGTGGGATTGCTTGAAGCAGTTGATCGAAGAGTCATCCCTTTTTGACCCGCGTTTACTGTAGGGTGTTTTTTTACGCAGCATCCTGATTCACACCGCATCAAAGACCAGGTCAATTCGACAAAGTGATGCATGCATTTTTCGGCATAATTTTATTGCCTTTCAAACAATCTCAAACAAAAGTGACTGTCACTCTCCATTGACAGTCACTTCGATTTCGTTGATATCAGGCGACCTCTACCTGCCGCCGACCCTGCCTCCATAATACAGTTCGATGTTCCGATCTTGGGCAACGGCTTCGAGCTTCTTCCTATATTTTTCTATCCCATGATCCCCCACGAGCGGACCAAACAAGCGGAATGCTGCCATGATGAAAAAGTAGATTCTCTGCAGAATGGGAATCCCTCTGCGGATATCGCCCATACCAGGCTCGAGAAAGCGCATATCACCTATGTGGATGTATCCCATTACCAGCAACGGCACAACAGTGACAATGTCCGTTGTATTGACCACACGATAAATTGCTGATTTAAAATCGCGGTCATATTCCTTGTTTCCCACCCGCGGACTGCCAAACGTATAGCACGCCGCGATCTGGTCGCGTAGTTTAGGATCACGCTCGAGATATTGTGTCGCAATCGTGGCAAGCGCCGCACCAAGCGAGTGACCGGTGATGTAGAGCGGCAGATCACCAATCGTTTTCAATCCCTTGAGCACTTGTATTTCGATGCTCTTATAGGCATCGGCAAAGCCCTTATGCACGCGTCCCTCGAACACAGACGCTTTGAACGCCCTTGCATCTGTCTTTATGTCCGTGGTTTTGGTGACCTCGGTCCCACGGAAGGCAAGAACTGCATACTCACCGTTCGAAACCAGGAAGGCTTGCGTATCAGTATCAGGATCATTGAACTCACCGACCAGTTCAAAGCCGCCTCCCTTGAGTTTTTCAATCAATATACTCCTTGCCGTCCCCTTTTCCTCAAAGCGGTCATAGACCAGTTGCGCCATGGATGCCATGACCCATGCCGTACGATCCGAGTATGCCGCGCGCTTGATGGGAGGATTCAGCAAAAGGTTGTTTGCTTCGAAATACCGTTTGGCGTCAGCCAGTTCCTTGTCGCTGAGCCGGTTTGTGGAACGTCCTCTTGGATCCGATTTCGATTTTTTGTCTGCCATGTTCTCTCCTCTCATGGTGATAGTTATACTATACAGAAATATCGAACCAAAGTCAATACGGAGTATATCAGTCAGATTATCGGACAAGCCAAAACTTGCTTGAATGTAGGAGGAACGCTCGCAACCAATTTCACCTATTGCTTACCAATGGCGCCGGAACAATACGCGGCGCAAAGAGCCACAATATCAACAGTATCAAACCACCCACAAAGTACGGAACTGGCGCGCCAAACCACTGGAACAAAGAACCATAGAACAATGGCGCAATGGCATTCGCCGCGCTGTACATGGATGCCGAGATCCCCAACATCCCCCCCACTTCACTTTTATCAGATGCCTTCGTGATGAGACTATTGACCGCGGGCTGCAACACACCTCCTCCCAATGCGGCAGGGAAACTCGCGATCACCAACCAGAGGATGCCAAACCATCCGCGCGCATCCTGATTCGGCAGATGGATGTTGATGTTCTGGATCGAAACCTGGATCGCGCCTTCGCCAGCGAGTCCCTCCAGGACTTTAGCCTGGTCATACCACGGGACAGGGATCGCCGGTGTAAGAGCGGTTCCGATCAGACCGATGGCAAGTGCGGATACACCCAGGATCACCAGCCAGCGGTCACCTTTTTGTTTCGACCACCGCCCGACAAAAACGCCCTGCACAACGATGATGAAGAGTCCCGCCAGCACAAACAAGCCTGACGTATCGCGCGCGTCCATGCCGAGGCGCGTGAGCGTGAATAACGAAAAGAGTTGTTCGTATCCGCCAAAGGCAATTTGGTAGAAGAACATCAGGACAAGCAAAAAACCAATGACTGGACGACCCAGCGCCTCACGCATGGCACCGAAAGAAAACTTCCTGCGGATGGCGGAGGCGGAGTCTTCGGTCAAGGTTTCCTTGAACCAGAATGAAGTCAACAGGATGGAGAGGAGGGAAAAAAAGGCCGCGGTGAACGCGACAGCCTGATAGCTTTGTCCCGAAGCAAGCAGGACGATGAACGCGATCACAGGTCCAAACACAAAGCCAGCGCCGAACGCCGCGCCGATTAACCCTAGTCCCTGTGTGCGAGTCTTTTCGGTGGTGCTGTCTGCAATAGCGGCTTGAGCAGTGGAGATGTTCGCGCCGGAAAGACCGTCAATGATGCGTGAGACAAAAAGGATCGTCAGCGTGTTTGCAAAACCAAGCAGGATGAAACCGGCAAACGTTCCGATCTGACTGATGACAAGAACCGGCTTGCGACCGAAACGATCCGATAAACGACCCAATATCGGCGCGCCGAGGAATTGCATCATCGGATACGTGGCTTGCAAGATGCCAATGACAAGCGGCGTTGCGCTGTACCGTGCCGCATACAATGGCAGCAAAGGGATGATTACCGACAGCCCAAGCAGGTCAACGAAAACAATGGCAAGAATGGGCAGGATGCGTTTGAAATCGAGTTTTTCGGCGGGTTGTTCAGGAATAGTCATGATCGATCTATTGTTCCTAACGGCTCCAACCGCCAGGCAGACGGGCAACGCCGATGAAAACAAGCAAAAGCGCACCTATGACAGCATAAAGACCGATTGCAAATTTATTATCAGCCTTTTTCATGAAGGAGGGTAAATGCCCAAGAACCGCCGCGACCAGCATAACGGTCATGTGCTCGATGCGATACATTGGAAAGCCGCCGCCTTCCAGACCGCTCCAAAAGAAAAAGATGAAACCCAACAAGACCTGCAAGTCCATCAAGCCGCTGAAGCCAGCAGAGAGACCACGGTCCATTTTTGAAAATTCACTTTTTTGCGCCCAACCGACCAGGAACTTTATCAACGCGGCTAGCCCAACAAGCACGATCAGCCATCGAACGATGGAATGAAACATCAATACGAAACCCATTTTCGCTCCTTAAAATGAATTGATGCTCAATGGTAGCATAATCTCATGTAAAATAAATTAACGCATATAAAAATCCTACGCACAGGAGAATCCATGCCTTACGAAATGATATTGACCGAAATACGCGGACGTGTCGGACTCATCACCCTCAACCGTCCGCAGGCGATGAATGCCCTCAACAATCAACTTATGTCTGAAGTCATGGACGCGCTTGAAGTCTTTGACAAGGACGAAAACGTCGGCGTAATGGTCATCACCGGAAACGAAAAAGCTTTCGCAGCAGGCGCAGATATCAAGGAGATGATGGGAAAATCCGCTCAGGAAATGCAAGATACAGATCGTGTTGGAGTGTTCGACAGGATCCGCTCGATTAAGAAACCGGTCATTGCCGCTGTATCAGGCTGGGCACTGGGAGGCGGATGCGAGATTTCAATGTCCTGTGACATGATCGTCGCTTCGGAGTCTGCCAGATTTGGTCAGCCCGAGATCACCATCGGCGTCATCCCCGGCGCGGGCGGCACACAACGCCTCACCCATGCGGTCGGAAAAGCCCTCGCCATGGAGATGGTTCTCAATGACCGCAAGCTGACAGCGCAGGAAGCCTATCAATATGGACTTGTAAATCGAGTCGTCCCCGTCAGTGACTATCTGAACGAAGCGCTAAAACTCGCCGAAGAGATCGCCTCACGCGCCCCGTTGGCCGTCCGCGCCGCAAAAAAGATGATCAACGCCTCATTTGAATCCTCCCTCACGGAAGGTCTTGCCGAAGAAAAACAGACATTCTACGATCTATTCAACACCCAGGATCAAAAGGAGGGCATGCAAGCCTTCGCTGAAAAGCGCAAACCGGAGTGGAAAGGCAGATAATGCCGGGCTTCGCCGAGCTGAAACGTGCCTTTGACGGTTTGGGGCTGGCAGGGAAACCGGTCATTGCACACGCATCGCTGAAAAAATTTGGTGATATTCCAGGCGGACCCAAAACCGTCATACAGGCATTGCTCGCATCTTGCAGCGGCGTGGTCATGCCTGCATTTACATATAAGACGATGATCGTGCCGGAAGTTGGTCCGCCCAACAACGGCATCACCTACGGAAGCAAAACAGATCACAACAAAATGGCGCAACCGTTCACCCACACCATGCCGCCGGATAAGATGATGGGAATACTGCCGGCCGCCCTGCTCCGTGAACGGCGGGCATTGCGCACCTCGCACCCGATTCTTTCCTTTAGCGGCATTCACACAGACGATATCCTCCTCACACAAACCCTGTTTGACCCTCTCGCCCCTATCAAAGCTCTGGCGGACAAGAATGGCTGGATGGTTTTGATCAATGTAGACCACACGGCAAACACCAGCATCCACTATGCCGAAAAACTCGCCGGGCGCAGGCAGTTCATCCGCTGGGCAATGATTCCCGACCGCATCCTCGAATGTCCAGGCTACCCCGGCGATTCATCCGGCTTCAATGAAATTGAAGAATACATTCGAACCGACACCATTCGTGTGGATATGGAAGGTGGCGCGTTTATTCAGGCTGTACCATTGAAGAGATTAATGGATGCTGTCGTGGAATGTATAAAAAGAGACCCACTGGCATTGCTTTGCCAGCGGAGCGATTGCGAGCGATGCTTTGAGGTTAGAAACACGTAAGGGCGGAGCGTTGCTCCGCACCTATAAACTTATTGGAAAGTAATCTCTTCCACCTTCCAACTCTCCTCCCCCATCAGCTTGGTCAGGCGCTGGAGCAATTCGGGGCAGATGCGCGTGGTGTCATTGGGAAAATCGATCAGGTGCCTACCGCCATTTTCAAAAATCTGGAAGCTAAACTTATCCCGTCCGTGGAACGAAATGAGTGTGCCATATATTGTCTTGATGCGGCGACGGTCCTCATCCTTGTTACCTGACGAACGCAGGTTGACTGTAATCTGCTTCGGTGGATGTTCCCTTTCTTCTTCCTTTACCAGCGGGATATACATGGATGAAACAACCGCTTCACGCGTGACTTCATCCTGATCCACGTCTACATCCGTGGCCAATGCCGGAGGTGGTTCCCGCTGAACCAACGGGGGAGTGACTTCTTCCTTTTTCTTGAACTTCGGCTCCGGCATGGATGCGACTGCTGCATCTTCGAACGAAGGCTGCCATTGGTTCTCCCAGTCATCGGGGAAGTTGTCGGGCGGAGGCGGCATGTCGTTGTCCCAAGTAGCCATGGGAGTTTCTTCCACTCTGGGCGTAGATTGCGGCTTGACGTACTCCGCTTGCTTTTCGGCAATCTGCTTTACAGGTTGCTGCTTTTGAGGCGGCTCAATTGGTTTCGGTTGCTTCGATTGGATGTTTAGATTCTTGACGTGCGAATCAGGCTTGGGCTGAGACAAGGCTTCCACTGCTGAATCAGGCATCGGCCTGGATTCAGGCACTTTGTCCTTGAGTGGTTCCAAAATCTTGATCTCGGTCCGCACAGTGTCCACCAAAATCTTTGGCGGGGTGCTGTTCGTATCCACTTTGCCTTCGACGATCACGATCTGACCGACGGTCATCTGCTCACGATATTGAGTCCACGTACGCGGGAAAAGAACGAGATCAAAGTTACCCTGAATATCTTCGAGTGTGACAAAACCCATCGACTTGTTGGTCTTTGTCGTGTACGGTCGGACACTGGTGACGAGACCCGCAACACGAACCTTCTCTTCGTGTGTGGCTTCGCCGAGTTGTCCCGAGAAATAACTGACGATCTGGCGGAAGGTATCTTGATACGGCGTGAGCGGATGATCGGAGATGTAAAGACCGATGAGCTCACGCTCCCAACTGAGCATTTCGCGCTTGTCCACGTTGTTGACATCGGGAAGCGTAATCTCCTCAACAACGCCTGTTGCTTCCCCAAAGAGCGACATCTGCCCCGACTCAGCGGCACGGAAATGATTGTTACTGATGGATACAAGGCGATCAAGGGAGGCAAGGAGCGCTGCACGATTGCCAAAGTTATCCATCGCACCGACTTTGATGATGCATTCGAGCGCACGCTTGCCAACATGACGGAGGTCAACACGGCGGGCGATATCGTTCAGGTCTTTGAACTTGCCGTTCTCGTTGCGCTCTTTGATGATGAGATCAACCGCACCCTTGCCGACATTCTTCACCGCGCCAAAGCCGAAACGGATATGCGGCTTGATACTCTTGTTACCTTCTTCTTCGACTTCGATGTCTTCAATCTCAAAATCCCAGCCCGAAGCATTGATCTCAGGCGGAAGGACGGGAATGCCCATGCTGCGTGTGTCGGCAACATAGAGCGCAACCTTTTCTGTTTGGCTTGCGGAGGCAGAAAGGGTCGCCGCCATGAACTCAGCAGGGTAATGTGCTTTGAGGAAGGCAGTCTCGACCGCGATCACGCCATAATCGGCGGCATGACTATTGTGAACAAGGATGTCATTTGCGATGAAGTTATGCGTTTCAGCGATCTCGAGGTCATAGGTCTGCTTTTCGCCAACATATTCGACGAATGCAACCTGATCCCAATACAAGTCACTTTCCGCAAAGCGCTTGATAATGGGGTCATCGAAATAATTGCCCAAACGTTGCAAGGTATTGCGTCCGAAACCGATCTTACCCGCCGAATTGGTCGGGTAGAACTCACGCGGGGCAATTCCTGTCTGTGCGGTAAGTTTATTCCATGTAAGATCCAATTGTTCTTTTGCAGAACGGACATAATCCTTTACTGCGCCCACTGGAACAACATCCTTGGTTTCGATTACAACGGACGGGATGTTCTTTGTCAGTTCCATCAATGCGCTTCGTCTCTTCTGGCTGACAAAGTAATAACCAATGTTCTTTGCGAATGTATTAATGTTTTCATAACCTGTCACAAAGACCTGGTACCCAATACGTCCATCTTTATATGGGAATTCCACAGTCCGTATGCGGCTGATAATGCCAAAACGCAGTAAAAGGTGTTGGAGCTGTTTCGCCATCCGTTCCGATGCAGTCGCGTAATACATGCTGCGCCCGCGCACATCAATGTGACCATCTCCCTCCCACATGCGGCTGATCATCAATCCGATCTGGCGATTGTTCAATTCGAAGACAGGGGCAGGAATTTCCTTTGTCCGTGCATTTTTGTCGAGCAAGCCAAGTTCACCGCACCAAGTGAAGACGCCAGGCGGGAACCTTTTATCAGCACGGGCGGCGTAGATGGAGTATGTGCTTTTGTGGGTGGCAATTGTGCAATTGACATTCTCGAACGCATTGGCGGCTTGCACAAAGTCTTCAACCTGCTCCTCATCCTGACTGTAGAAATAGACAGAATGCGGGTGACACAAATTCCCTTCTGCCAGCAGGTGACCCAATGCGATCACTTCATGGTCAGACCATTGGTTCTTCCCTTCCACAGGAATGACACGCGGTACAGCAATAAAATCATCGGGTTGTAACTCGCCCAACTGTCGCCAGCCATAAACCGTATAGAATGGATGGTTGTCCGTCGCTTCGATAACACGTCCCAAGGCAGTGGTCAGACGGAACACGGGCTTGACACCGTTATCCATCACTTGAGTCACCGGCTGGTTTTTTAAATTCAAAGAGGAAATATCGCATGACAACGTATTTTGAATTTGCTCGTTGCCGCGATACAGGTCTTCAATACTTACAAGACGTCCTGTAGAGGAATCCAACACTTCCACATCGCCAGGCAGACATTTGTTGAAACCATAACGTGCAAATTCCTCCCAGTCGCTGTAAATGGCTTCAGCGATTTCCTTTTCCATTCCGAGCTTGACAGCGCCATCAACGAATTTTGTGCGGTGTATTGCGATTTTATCCTGTTTCTTCTTCGAGATTGCACTGCGCAATTCATCTGACTCGGACGGTGTGTACCCTGCAAGCTCCACCGCAGCGCGCATCAACTGTTCCTGATAGACAGGGATACCGTAGGTATCGTTAAAGATCGGTTCAAGTTTCGGGTGGCGGTATTCCACTTCGGCTTCGCCGCGCATACGGGCAATGTAATCAGGGATGAACTGCATCGGACCCGGGCGATACAACGCCACCATCGCGATGATGTTGTCAAGCGTTTTGGGCTTCATCTCCACGAGCCAGCGCGTCATGCCGCCGCCTTCCACCTGGAAGACACCAGCGGTTTGTCCGCTGCCCATCAACTCAAACGCCTTTGGGTCGTCGAGTGGGATGTTGTTCAAATCATATTTGATACCGTGACGCTTCTCGATCATCTCACAGGCACGCGCCATTACGCTCAATGTGATCAGCCCGAGGAAGTCCACTTTCAACATGCCAAGCGAGTCGAGAATACCCATTTCGAACTGCGTCACCGTCTTGATGGGCGTCTCATCCGAATTAGAGGTGGGGCGATGCAGCGGCAGATATTCAACAATCGGTTTATCGGAGATTACCACTCCCGCGGCATGTGTCCCTGCATTGCGGACTGTCCCCTCCATTTTTGAGGCGGTGTCGATCAACTCATGCAGATGCGGCTGGCTGTCATATATTTCCTTGAATTCAGGGATCGCCAGCGCGTCATCCATCGTAGTATTACGTCCCGAAACGAACGGAACCAATTTGGCAACCCGATCCACCTCAGGGAGCGGAATGTCCATCACGCGCGCGACATCACGCAACGCGGCTTTCGTCCCCATTGTGCCGAAGGTGATGATCTGCGCGACCTTGTCATTGCCATATTTCCGCACGCAATACTCAAGCATTTCACCACGGCGGTCATCGCGAAAATCAAGGTCAATATCGGGCATCGAGATACGACCTGGGTTCAAGAAGCGTTCGAAAAGCAGGTTGTGATGCAAAGGATCAACCATCGCAATTTCCAACAAATATGCGACGATGGATCCCGCCGCCGAACCGCGCGCGTTATACCAGATGTTATTTTCGTTTGCATAGCGACACAGATCCCACACGATCAGGAAGTAAGCATCGAATCCCATCGTATGGATGACACCCAACTCATAATCGAGTCTTTCCTGAACCTGTTGGCTGTTGGCGCGATCCCTATACCTTTTCTGCGCCCCAACAATGCATAAGTGACGTAGGTATGTCTCAGCCGTGTATCCTTCAGGGACAGGGAAATCAGGAAGGTGATAACCTTTGAATCCCAAGTCCACGTTGCAACGTTCGGCAATGAGAAGCGTGTTGCTCAAAGATTCAGGAACTTCCGCGAACAGGACACTCATCTCCTCTGGTGTGCGGAGGTAGTATGAGTCGTCCGTCATGCGCATGCGGTCTTTGTCGCTCAATAACGAGTTGGTTTGAACTGCAAGCAGAATATCCTGCAACCGCGAGTCGCTTTGATTGATGTAGTGCACATCATTGGTGGCAACATACTTCGCTTCATAACGTGCACCCATCTCAAGCAGCTTCCTGTTTAGGTCAGTGATCTCTTTGATATTGTGCTGCTGTAACTCGACGAAGAAACGGTCGGGACCAAAGACATCGTAATACCAGTTCATGCGTCGGACAGCTTCTTCAGGATTATCGTTCAACAACGCCCTGGGAATTTCCGCGGACATGCATCCAGAGGTGCAGATGATCCCTTCGGAGTGAGCAGCTAAAAAGTCATGGTCGATGCGGGGGTAATAGTAGAAACCGTCCAGTTGTGCGGCAGAGGAAATCTTGAGGAGATTCCTGTATCCCGTTTCGCTCTCCGCAAGAAGAAGTAAATGATAAGAGGAGCGATCCAGTTTGGAATCACGATCCTGCATCCCGCGCGCTGCCATGTAGGCTTCCACACCAATGATCGGTTTGACACCCTCCGCCTTTGCCGCCTTGTAAAAGTCAATGACACCGAACATCGTGCCATGATCCGTGATCGCCACGGCGGGCATATCCAGCTCCTTGACGCGCTTGACCAGCTTCTTGATGTTCGAGAAGCCGTCGAGCATGGAATATTCGGTATGGACGTGAAGGTGGGCAAAGGACATGGATGCTGTCGGTGATCAGTAAGTTTCAGGGATGAGTCATTATAGCACGCATGTTCGGGGATAAAGATAACGGTATGCTTAAAATATCTTGATCACAAAACATACACGCAACAAAAAAGACTCTCGCGATCGGAGAGTCTTTCTGTGAGCGCGGAGGGGATCGAACCCTCAACAAACGGCTTAAAAGGCCGCTGCTCTACCATTGAGCTACGCGCCCATACCACTACTCGTGCCCCGAATGGGGTGAAGCGGACTGCATTCTAACATGGGAAATATCCATCGTCAACGTAAGATGGATGCAGTACAATGCATCCATCACGCTGGAGGCAACCATGGCAGACATATTACATGTTAATGAAGGAACATTTCAAAGCGAAGTAATGGATTCGGACATTCCCGTGCTGGTCGATTTCAGCGCGGTCTGGTGCCAACCCTGCAAAATGCTCGACCCTGTGGTCAAGCAACTGGCTGGTGAATGGGATGGCAAGGTCAAGGTTGTGAAGATCGATGCGGACGAAAACCCGAACCTCGTCATGAAGTTTGGCGTGATGGGCATTCCCACCTTATTGTTCATGAAAGGTGGCGAGGTCAAGGAACGCGTGACTGGCTTTTCACCCAAAGAGAAACTGATCGCAAAGTTCAGTCCCCACTATAATTAGATTGTTCTTAAACACAAAGGACACGAAGTTCACAATGGGAAAAACCTTGAGACCTTCGTGTTTAACCTGTTCTCATTAATTCATCCAGCCCACCAAAATCTGCACGGGAGGTCAGGTCAAGACTGAGCGGAGAGACAGATATCCAACGCTTCTTTCGCAAAACATATACGTCTGTATCTTCCGGTTCGTTGTCCAAATTCCCAGCTTCGCGGTAGCCGATCGTGGCTGGTTCCGTCCATGAGGTCCGGTTGGGAGCCGTGGGTTCATAGTATCTCTGGCGCGAAACACGAGTCAACTGCCAGGGAGTTTTCAAAGTCGCATTCCACGGAACATCCACTTTTAATAAGTCTACATCTTCAGGAAACTTCTTCTCCAACAGTAAACAGGCGAAACGACGGGCAAAATTAGCTGCAACGGAGAAGTCCACATCATCGGAATATGACAAATGATATTTCTGGTCGGTCTCCAGTGAAACCGCCATCGCAGGGATTCCCAACGAGGCAGCCTCCATCGCCGCACCCACTGTTCCGGAGATGGTCACGCCTGAAGCGACGTTCTCCCCATAATTGATTCCCGAAACGACCAGATCCGGCTTGAATTTCAGGACTTCCAACACGCCATGCAGGACCGACTGCGCCGGACTCCCCCCCACCGCATACACGCTCCATTCCTGACCGTTGACCTGCACCTGCTCCAATTGAATGATCCCATCTGACGTATTCGGCAGGCTGCGTCCCATGCCTGAAGATTGTTCACGCGGTGCAGTGACGGTTACAAACCCAAGCTCCGAGAGAGAAGCGGCTGCCGCCCATAAACCGGGTGAACGGATGCCATCATCATTTGTTAGAAGAATTTGTGGTTTTGCCATGATATCCAATCATAATGTGGAAAAGTACTGCAGGTTTTATTTGCCATGAAATTCGAACAAAAAAGGAGCGGA
>CAYTDB010000108.1:0-17298 GCA_964436455.1 uncultured Anaerolinea sp.
GAAGTACATCGGCACCAGGGTGAATTCCCAGAAGATGTAGAACAGGAACAGGTCCTGCGCGAGGAACACACCCATCATGCCCACTTCCAACAGCAGGAAGAAGATCATGAAGTCCTTGACGCGCTCTTCGACCGCTGTCCATGTGGAAAGGATCGAGATCGGCGTCAGGAACGCAGTAAGCAGGACGAGCAGAATGCTCAAACCATCCAGGCCAAGATAATATTGGATGTTCCAGCCCGCGACGGTGATCCAGTCGGCGCGATCCACCAGTTGGAGGTTCACGTTCGAGGCGTTGAACCTTGTCAGCACGACCAGTGAGATTACAAAGACCACCAACGATGTGACGAGCGCCGTCCAGCGCAGGGCGGGTTTCCTATCACTGGGGATGAACAACAGCACCAGAACGCCCACCAACGGGAAGAATGTTAGAAGTGTGAGTAACGGAAAATTCATGTTCTTTCCTCGTTTCTTACGAGTTATTTCAAGATCAGATAACCTATGATAAAGACTACGCCCAACAATACGGACAGCGCGTACGAGCGCACGAATCCATTCTGGACCTTTCGGACTGTGCCAGACAACCATTGGGTTGCTGTCCCGAGCCAGTTCGCAAAGGCATCGATGCCTTTCTGGTCGGCATAACGATCAAGGGCGATATTACTTAACCAGTTGTACGTGCCAGCAATGACCGTATCATGCACGAAGTCATGCCAGAAGCGCCAGTCAACCACATCCGCAAGGAATTCGGAGAGTTTCGCGAATGGGTTGAGGATGACCGTTTGATAGATCTCATCCACGAACCATTTGTTTTCCATGCCCGTGAAGAGGAACCCAAGTGGCTTCTTCAGCGGATCAATCTGCCCAGCCTTGAGCGGATTACGTCCATAGAGCAGCCAGGAAATGAAGATCGCCACAAGCGCCAGCCCAGTGGAGATCAAAGCGACACTCATAACGAACTCACCTGCATGGACTTCTATCGAATGTTCGATCCATAAGGCAAATGTATGCAAACCAGGCAGGTTCAGTGCGCCGCCTACCACAGAGAAGAATGCCAGCACCATCAATGGCACAGTGATAACCTTCGGGCTTTCCTCTGCGTGCGCAGCAGCTTCATGGCGAGGCTCGCCGAAGAAGACCATCCAGATCTGGCGTCCCATGTAGAAGGCGGTAAAGAACGCGGCAATGGATAACAACCAGTAAACACTGGTAAAGCCTTCCTTGAACGCGTCCGCAAGGATCTCATCCTTCGACCAGAAACCCGCAAACGGGAAGATACCCGCAAGCGCCAGTGTACCGATCATATACAACCAGAACGTGACAGGCATGGTCTTGCGAAGCCCGCCCATGTTGCGCATATCGCCCGGATCGAAGATTTCTTCGTGATGCTCTACATGCTCTTCTTTCTTCTTTCCATCTTTCTTCTTCCCTTTACCGTGATCATCATGATGACCGTGTGCCGCGTGATGATGTCCACGCTCGAGACCAAGGATGACCGAACCAGCAGAAAGGAACAACAAAGCCTTGAAGAAGGCATGCGTCACAAGATGGAACATGCCAGCTACAAACGCTCCCATGCCCACCCCGGCAACCATGAAACCAAGCTGAGAGATGGTCGAGTATGCCAGCACCTTCTTGATGTCATATTGACCAACAGCGATCGTTGCAGCAAAAAGTGCAGTGATCGCCCCAACCAACGCAACAGTCTCCTGTGCTACAGGCACGAGCATGTATAGTTCCGCTGAACGGGTGATGAGGTACACGCCCGCAGTCACCATCGTCGCAGCATGGATCAATGCCGAGACAGGTGTTGGACCAGCCATCGCATCTGGCAGCCAGACATACAGGGGTATCTGCGCCGATTTACCAGCTACACCCACAAGCATGAACAATGTGATCGCAAGGATGACACCAGGCTCTGTCGCTGCCACTTCCTTCGCGACTTCAAAAACATGATCAAATTGGAAACTTCTGCCAAGGAACCAATAAATCAAAAAGCCAGCAATGAGGAAACCGAAGTCACCAACGCGGTTCGTGATGAACGCCTTCTTGGCAGCATTCGAATTCGCCCATGAAGGTCTCCCCAGAGTATCCATGTCATACCAGAAGCCGATCAGCAGGAATGAGCTAAGTCCCACGCCTTCCCAACCGACGAACAGCACCAGGTACGAGTCACCGCTCACAAGGATCATCATGGCGGCAATGAACAGGTTGAGGAAAACGAAGAAGCGCTGGAACCGCCCAAGGTCATTTTTGAAGCGAACATCTTCGTGCATGTATCCGATGGCATAGATGTGGATGAGAGTCCCAACGCCTGAAACGACCAGCATCATCGTGGTGGATAACGAGTCGACGCGGAACGTCCAATCGAGTTCGAGTGTACCAATGTGGATCCACTGCGCAAAAGGCACGCTCACCGCGTGACCATGATTTGCTGCGACCGACCAAGCCAACAGC
This sequence comes from uncultured Anaerolinea sp., assembly GCA_964436455.1. Lineage (GTDB taxonomy): Bacteria > Chloroflexota > Anaerolineae > Anaerolineales > Villigracilaceae > Defluviilinea. The sequence goes on from CAYTDB010000108.1 coordinate 2,455, forward strand.
ACGCTAACAACGAATGCCGCGCCTGACGCCAGGCTCGCGATTGTGCCGATCACCTTCTCGCTGAACTTGTGCCCGAAGGTCATGTTGATCAGCAAACCGATAACAGGCGCGAACACCAGCCACGGGGCTAAAAAGAAAAATCCTGAGGGAGTTGCTTCGCTTAAGAACATGACTATCCCTTCAAATTGCTCATCTGGTCCACGTCAATGCTGCGCTTGGACTTGAAGATCTCGACGATCAGCGCCAATCCCACGGCAACCTCCGCCGCGGCAACAGCAATAACAAAGAACACAAAGATCTGTCCGCTAAAGGATTTGATCACACTGCTGAACGCAACGATGGCAAGGTTTGCCGCATTCAACATCAGCTCAATGGACATGAAGATGATGAGCGGGTTACGGCGAATCAAGACGCCCGTCACACCGATGGTGAACAGGATCGCCGAAAGAATGATGTAATACTCAACAGGGACCATTACTTCTGTTCCCCTTTCTCTTTTCGGGTCAGGACGATGGCACCGACCATGGCAACCAGCAGCAGAATGGAGGTCACCTCGAACGGCAGGAGGTAACTGCTGAACAACGTGATTCCCAACTCGCGGAGGGTATCCATGGAGTTGACCGATGCTTCAGGTGCCAGGACTGTACCTTCTGGTTTTACACGTGCCACGAGAATGTAAATGGTTTCCACAGCCAGGACACCTGCGATCACCGTGGGAAAGGCAAACTTCTGCCAGGAAGGTCTGCCAGGGATCGCTTCCGCACCGAGCAACATGATCACGAACAGGAACAACACCATGATGGCGCCTGCATAGACCGTGATCTGCGCCATCGCAATGAACGGTGCGCTCAACAACAGGTAGAAGATCGCCACTGTGACGAAGTTCAACACAAGGAATAAAGCCGAGTACACCGCATTGCGGCTGAACAACATGCCAAGCGCGGTGATGATGGCAATGAGGGCAAGGACGAGGAAAAGTATCAATTCACCAGACATAATCACTCACTAATCCTGCGGATCTTTCATCTCAGGGACCGAACGGGTGAACACGCCCGCTTCCACTTTGCGCGGCGTGGTCATCTCCACGGTCGCGACCCCTTCCAGCAGCATTTCCTTGGTGTAGATCGCCGAGCGGCGGTCATAGAAGGAAAGTTCGTAGTTGTCACCGAGCACAATCGCCTCGGTGGGACAGGCATCTTCACAGAAGCCGCAATAGATGCAGCGGAGCATATTAATCTCGTAGGTGGAGGCAAACCGCTCTCCGGGAGAGAAGCGTTTTTCGTCCGTGTTCTCGGAGGCTTCCACGAAGATCGCATCCGCAGGGCAGGCGGCGGCGCACAGTGAACATCCAATGCATTTCTCGAGCCCGTTGTCGTAACGCTTCAACACGTGACGCCCACGGAAGCGTGGACGGACCTCCCGTTTTTGCTCGGGGTACTGGAATGTTACAGGCTTTTCCAGCATCATCTTGAACGTGGTGCCCAGACCACGTAACAATTCAACAAAAGGGTCAAGCACGCTCATATGCTTTTCTCCTCAATTCTCGATGCACCACCACGACGGCAAACACACCAACCACTATCGAAACGACAGGGATCGCCCAGAAATACAGTTGGTTGTTATACATGTCTGACAATAAAATTCCCGAGGCAGTGATTAAGGCAATTGCCAGTGACAACGGGAGCAGGATCTTCCAGCCGAACGCCATCAGGCGGTCATAACGAACACGGGGCCAGGAAGCACGCACCCAAATCATTCCGAACAATAACACAACCACTTTCAGGAAGAGATAGATCGGACCCAGGAACCAGTTCGTGATCTGCCACGAACCGAGCGTCCAGGTGTAGTCCACACTGAAGATGGTATTGGAAAGGAAGCCGAACTCACGGTAACCGCCAAAGTAAAGCGTGGCAGCGATCATACAGATGACGATCATCTTCTGGTATTCCGCCATGAAGAACAGGGCAAATTTCATGCCCGAGTACTCGCTGTGGTAGCCAGCCGTCAGTTCCTGCTCGGCTTCAGGCATGTCGAACGGAGCACGGTTCACTTCCGCCAGCGTCGCAATCCAGAAAATCAAAGCGCCCACAGGCTGGACAACCGCAAACCACAAGCCATTTTGCGCACTGACAATTTCCTGCAAGCTCATCGAATTCGCAAGGATGATGGTGGTCACAAACGAAAGCCCCAACGTAAGTTCGTAGCTGATCATTTGCGCAGAGGAACGCAAGCCGCCGAGCATCGCATACTTGTTGTTTGACGACCACCCTGCCAGCACGATGCCATACACTGCAATCGAAGCGATAGAAGCCAGGTACAGCACACCTACATTCAAATCGGCGAGATGCAGTTTGATCTCGCGTCCGAAGGCTGTGAACTGCGTACCCCACGGAATAACCGCCGCAAGGATGATCGAGGGAACCATCGTAATGACGGGCGCCCAGAAGAACAGGATTTTGTCCGCCTTGGCAGGCACAAGTTCTTCCTTGAAGATCAACTTTACGGCATCCGCGATGGGTTGCAGCAAACCTTGAGGTCCCGCACGATTCGGTCCGATGCGCGCCTGAATGCGTGCCAATGCGCGGCGTTCATACCACGTCAGGTAGGCAAACCCTGTCAACAGAGCCAGGATCACCGCCACTGATTTGATAAACCATTCCAGCCAGAGAGTCCAATCCGATAACATTATTTCACCTTCACTGGGACAGGTTCGCGGATCGCCAACCCCATCGAACGCGGGATCAACGCCACACCCACCGAGATCGTATCGTCCAGTTTCACAACCGCATCGCTGCTCACGCCATTGAAACTGACGTTCACGGTCTGACCTTCTTCCAAACCCAAATTCTTCGCGGCATCAGGATGCAGCACGACCCTGGCATCACCGATCCGCTCATGCAACAACTCAGCCGGCAGGATGGTCGTGCCGCGATCATACAATTTTGTGACAGGAACAGCCAGCAATTCATTTTCCTTCGGACGGGCAACCGCTTCCTTTTGGACCTTGGGGATGCTTACCTTTTCCCCACGCGTCGTCGCCGCTGACAGAAGTACGCCAATGCCTTGTGTGTTCTCATAAGTCGTGCCACCGTAATACAAGTCGCCACGCCCAACGATGGGCCATTGCGGTTTCACTTCCGCGAGTTTGGCATAATCCAAACCTTCAAACGATTTGATCGATGCCGCCAAAATATCGAACACCGCTGAAACGGCTGTCCCTTCGAGGACAACTCCCATGTGGCGCGCAATCTGTGATGTGATTGCAAAATCAGCCTTCGCATCACCCATCACAGGGACAGCGGGATAGAAACGTTGTACGCGTCGTTCACCCGATGTCAATGTACCTTCGCGTTCGGTGAATACCTGCGCAGGCAGGACCACGTTTGCAATTTCAGTCGTCGCGGTTTCCATCACATCCTGCACAGCGACAAACTCCGCGCCTTCGAGTGCCTTCTCCAGTTTCGGGTCATCCGCCACCGGGTCGGCACCGACAATGTATACTGCCTTGCCCTTCAATACTTTGGGGAGGTCTTCCTCAACTTCAAACCCCATCTCCCATGCGCCCTGGTCGTTCGCGCGTCCCCACACACCGATGAGTCCATTATTAGGCTTGCCGACAAAGCCGCTGTCGTTCAACAACTTTGCACAAGCAGAAGCAACCGCGGCTGACCCTGAAACACCAAGCCCATCGCTTCCATACAGGATGACGGCGTTCTCAGATTTCAGGAACGAGTCGCTGATCTTGCTCTTCTTGGTCAGATCGTCGACGGTCTTGACTTCATCGCCGTATGCATAGCGCACAACGTATGAAGCATATTTATCCAGTTTGGTCTCGCGGGCATTCAACACGATGAGATTCGCACCGCGTTCCGCGGCTTGCTTGACACGCAGGTACCAGATCGGTGCTTCTTCATATAAATTGGAGGCGACCACAACAATCGTCGTGCCCGAGCCCATATTGCCGAAGTTCGTCCCCTCCCCCACACCGACCAGTGAGGTCAACTCACCGCCAGCCATGTGTGAGTAGAGGTAAGCCCTGCCTTCCGAGTGTTCGGAAAGAGATTTCAAATTGAACAGGTCTTCGTTGGAAAGTCTGCCGGAGGCGAGAATGACGAAATTCTTCTTCGCAGCCAGGAAGGTTTCACCAGCAAGTTTTGTTGCGGCATCCCAGGAGGCACGTGTCAGTTTGCCATCCTTACGGATCTGCGGCTTGGTAGGTCGGGTCTTGCCTTCGGCATAGTGATACGCAAAGCGTCCCTTGTCACACAGCCAGATCTCGTTCACTTCTTCGTTCTGTCTTGGCATCACACGCTTGACCACGATCTTACCGTCAGCTTTGGCTTCGCGGCGTGTGTTCAAGGTAGTGTTGCACCCAACGGGACATTGCGTACAAATCGAAGCCTGTGCATCCAATTCCCACGGGCGTGCACCAAAGCGGAAGTCCGCCGTGGTCAACGCACCAACGGGGCAGATGTCGGAGGTGTTGCCCGAGAAAACCGAATCAAACCCGGGGTCCGAGAAAGAAACGATCTGGGTCGAGCGTCCGCGTTCGTCGAAGCCGATGACCGAGTCGCCCGCGATCTCGCTCTGGAAGCGGATACAGCGCGCACATTGGATGCATCGTTCGCGGTCGAGCCAGATCAACTCGCCCAACGGGACCATCTTATCCATGTGCTTCTTTTCATCATAGAGGAAGCGGCTCTTGCCGGGACCGTGTGCCATCGTCAGGTTCTGGAGCGGGCACTCACCGCCCTTGTCGCAGATCGGGCAGTCGAGCGGATGCGATGTCAGCAGGAACTCAACGGTTCCCTTCTGACCATCCTTTGCCTTCTCTGATTGCGTAAGCACAACCATGCCGTCTTCGACCCGGTTCGTACAGGCGGTTTCGAGCTTGGGCATGAACTGGATCTTCGGCGCGCCGTTCTCCATCACGAATTGACCAGTGGCACGGTCGCGCACGGGGCGTCCGATTTCGACCAGACACATGCGGCACATGCCGACAGGTTCCAATTTTGGATGATGACAGAAAACAGGGATGTCGATGCCGATCATTTTGGCGGCATCAGCCACCAGCGTCCCGTCCGGAACCGTGACCTGTTTCCCGTCAATTGTGAGGGTGACTTGTTTACTCATTATGCTTTCACCGCTTTGTCAAAGTCTTCTCTAAAACGTTCAATGCCTGTGACTACAGCCATGGTCGAGAATTCTCCAAGCGCACACAGACACTTGCCTTGCATTTGTTTTGCCACATTCAACAACAGGTCAACATCCTCCGTTTTTCCGTGACCCTCGTGGATGCGTTCAGTTAGATGGGACATCCAATAGGTGCCTTCGCGACAGGTGGTGCATTTACCGCAGGACTCATGGCGGAAGAAGTGCATGGTCTTGTTGATGAGCCAGTCGATCGAAACAGTTTCGTCCACCACGATCACGGAGGCGGAACCGAGATCACCGCCGATCGTACGGACGGAGGCATAGTCCATCGGTGTGTCGAGGATCTTGTCGTCGTCCACAAGAATGAGAGAGGAGGAAGCGCCCGCAGGCATGATGGCTTTAACCTTGTGCGAGTCCTGCACACCGCCGCCGTGGGTGTAGATCAATTCACGGAAAGTCGCGCCGAAGGGCAGTTCGTAGTTGCCGGGCTTGCGCACGCGGCCCGAGAGCGAGAAGATCTTCACGCCGGCGCTGTCAGGGGTTCCCATTTTCTTGTACCAGTCCGCGCCGTTGGTGATGATAAGTGGGACATTGGTCAAGGTTTCGACATTATTGACGATGGTCGGCTTGCCATACAAACCATACGAAGGCGGGAACGGCGGACGTACACGCGGCTGTCCGCGCTTGCCTTCCATTGATTCAAGCAACGCCGTCTCTTCACCGCAGATGTAGGCGCCTGCGCCGAGATGGGTGTAGATCTTGAGCGAGTACTCCGTGCCAAAGAGGTTCTTGCCGAGGAAACCCGCTTCTTCCATTTCGGCGATCTTTTCATCGAGGAAGGCAGCCACCTGCCAGAACTCACCGCGCAGATAGACATATGCCGCGTTTGCGCCGACCGCATACGAGGCGATGGCAACACCCTCCAAAAACTGGAAGGGATTGCTCTCCATGAGTTCGCGGTCCTTGAACGTGCCCGGTTCGGACTCGTCTGCGTTTGCCACCACATAGTGGGGCCAGTTCTTGTTATCAATGAACGCCCACTTCATGCCGGTTGGGAAGCCTGCGCCTCCGCGTCCGCGCAGACCGGAGTTCTTGACCACATCCGTCACTTCGTTGGGCTGCATCTTGGTGACGGCGTTCTTGAAGGCTTCAAAACCGCCGTTCTTTTTATAGACTTCAATCGTGTTGATATCGGGGATATCGCGATGGCGTAAAAGGACGTGTGCCATTATTTCGCCTCCCCTTTTGATTTCTTCAAGGCTTCGATCAATTCCATGGTCTTGTCCACGGTCATGTTCTCATGATATTTGATGCCGTCGGGTCCCTGCGTCTGGAACATGGGAGCCTTGTCACATGCGGCGAGGCACATCACACCTTCAACGGTGATCAGACCATCTTCAGTCGTCTCGCCGACCTTGATACCTAGGTTGCCGCATAATTCATCAAGGAACTTGTCGGCACCACGCAAGGCACAGGGAAGATCGGTACAAACCTGCATGCGATACTTGCCCGCTTTTTCATCATGATACAGAGTGTAGAAGCCGACGATCGCCGCGACATCCGTCTCTGTGATCTCAAGCATTTTGGCAATATCCTGCATGGCGGCTTTGGTGATGTAGCCTTCCTCACGCTGGGCAAGATATAACAACGGCATGACCGCTGAGCGTTTGTGCTCAGACGGATACTTGGAAAGGATCTGCTTTACTTCTTTCGGAAATTTTTCAGTCAGGCTCATCGGTCAATATCTCCGAGCACAATGTCAGTGGAGGCAAGGATGGCGACCAGGTCTGCCACCAGATGCCCCTTCACGATCTTGGGAATAACAGACAGATTATCAAACGAAGGTGTACGCCAGTGTACGCGATACGGCTTGGGTCCGCCATCACCTTCAAGGTAGACACCCAATTCACCGCGCGGGGATTCGATCGCGCTGTACACAGATGCCTTCGGAGCAGGAAAGCCTTCGGTCCACAACTTGAAGTGATGGATGAGCGCTTCCATGCTCACACCGATCTCAGAACGCGGCGGTGTGACGAATTTACGGTTGTCGCTCCGCACGGGTCCCATCGGCAATTTGTTCAACGCCTGCTCGACGATCTTCAGGGTTTCGCGTAATTCATGTACACGGACGCGGTAACGTGCATAAGTATCGCCTTCGGTTGCGATGGGTACATCAAAATCATACTGCTCATACCCCGAGTAGGGACGGGCTTTGCGCAGATCCCACTTCACACCGGTGGCGCGGAGCATCGGTCCGGTCACACCATGCTGCAGGGCGGTGGCAGCGTCCATTTTGCCGATGCCAAGCAAACGGTCCAGAAGGATCGGGTTTTTCTTCAACAAGGCTTCGTATTCATCGATGCGTTTCGGGAAGATCTTGATGAAATCCCGCACTGCTGTCTCGAACTCCACCGGAACATCCCGCCACAATCCACCGGGACGGATGAAGGTGGTCATCATGCGCTGACCGGAAACCAATTCGAGAATATCGAGGATCTGTTCACGTTCGCGGAACGCATACAGGAACATGGACATCGCCCCCGTATCAAGACCGAACGTTCCAATCCAGACCAGGTGCGAGGCAATGCGGTGTAATTCGGTCAGAATGACGCGGATGGCTTGTGCACGTGGCGGCACATCCAGATCAACCAGTTTTTCCACTGCAAGGCAGTAGGCAAGGTTGTTGCCGACAGTATCCAGGTAATCGAGGCGGTCTGTCATCACTTCAGCCTTGATGTACGTCTTGGCTTCCATGTTCTTCTCGATGCCTGTGTGCAGGTAACCGATCTCAGGGATGGCATTGACAACTATCTCGCCATCCAGTTCGAGCAACAGACGCAGAACGCCATGCGTGGATGGATGCTGTGGTCCCATGTTAAGCAGCATGGTTTCGCCGGTAAACGCACGCTCAGAGACCAGATGTTTATATTTGTCGTATTGAACTTCTTCGATCTGGGTCATGGTTATTCCTTTGCATACGGCTTGCGAAGGTCAATCTCTTCGAAATTGAAGGTAAATTGCGGCTCTTCGTAACCGAGCGGGAAATCCTTGCGCAGCGGATACCCTTCCTGGTCATCGGGCAATAATAACTTGCGCGGATCAGGATGACCTACTGCTTCGATGCCGAACATATCCATGAGTTCACGCTCGCGCCAGTTCGCCACCTCGTATACACGCGTCGCAGTCGGGACCTTGGGCTGGTCGCCGTTTACTGGGACTCTCAACTGCACTGTGACATTTTTCGCCAGTGAAGACAGTTGATAGATCACATGAAAACGTGGCGAGGTCTGCGGGTAATAATCCGAGGCGGTCATCGCCGAGAGCAATTCAAATTCATACTTGTCGCGCAAGAGCGTCAACGCTTCGATGATCTGTTCCGCCGTGACGAAAACATGCACCTCGCCGCGGAACTCTTCATAGGTCGCTTTGAACTGATCCTGCAAAGCTTTTACGATTGGTTCGAGTTTGTTTTCCATAAATGACTACCCTCGCGTTGAGCGGCGTGCCGAGTAAAAGCCGAGGCACATAGACGAAGCGCCCTTCGTCTGTGCTCACTGATCGGTTCGCTCCGCTCAGGGCGGTTATTCCTTCACCAAATCCTTAAACTTCTCCGCCTTGACCTTTTCGTACAAGGTCACCACACCGTGGATCAACGCCTCAGGGCGCGGCGGGCAGCCCGCGATGAACACATCCACAGGGACGATCTCATCCACGCCAGGAACAAGGGCGTAGTTGTTGAACACACCACCACACGAGGCACAGTCGCCCATGGCGATCACCCACTTGGGCTCGGGCATCTGGTCATACAGGCGGCGAAGCACAGGCGCCATCTTACGCGAAAGGCGGCCGGCAACGATCATCAGGTCCGATTGACGCGGACTGGGACGCATCAATTCCATGCCGAAACGGCTCATATCATAATGCGCAGCCTGCGCCGACATCATCTCGATGGCACAGCAGGCAAGTCCAAACAACATGGGCCACATCGCATTCGTCCGCGACCAGTTGACAACATCCTCCAACTTCGCGGTCACGATGCCCATATTGCCGAGTTTCTGTTCTACTCCCATTCAAGGGCTCCTTTCTTCCACGCATAAAAATATCCAACCAATAAAATGGCGATGAAGATGACCATTTCGATCAGACCAAACAAACCCAACTGGCGGAACACGATCGCCCACGGCAGGAAGAACACCACTTCGATATCGAATAGGATGAACAACACCGCGATCAAATAGAAGCGGACGGGCATGCGCCGCGTCCCTTCACCGAAGGGGCTGATGCCCGACTCATAAGGCTGGGCTTTCACATCAGATTGTTTTTTTGGTCCGAATAAATACCCCAAACCGATCGCGATCAGCGCAACCACCGTGGCTAAGACGATCAACAATGCAATTGCAACGTATTCGAGCATTCTGACACCTCAAAACGCCCATTAAATGGACGAAGATTGTACTTTCTCGCACGTTCGGCAAAGTATAACATAAGAGACTTTTGGGGAATAGTAAAAGTGTCTCCCTTCACAAAAGAGGTGATTTTAGTCATATTGGATGAATGATAGAGGGATTCAAAAAAAATAGGTCACCCTTGAAGTGCGACCTATCCATCTACCCCAAATAATCCCGTAACGGTTTGCTCCGTGAGGGATGCCGCAACTTGCGCAACGCCTTTGCTTCTATTTGACGTATGCGCTCGCGCGTGACATCGAAGAAGCGACTTACTTCCTCAAGTGTGTGATCCTGTCCATCCAAGAGTCCAAAGCGCATCTCAATGACTTCGCGCTCGCGATCCGCAAGGGATGTGAGTGCGGCTTTGATCTGCTCACGCAGCATCTGGCGCGCCGCGGCATCCATGGGAGAGAGCGCATCCTCATCCTCGATGAAGTCACCCAGCGAACTGGACTCTTCATCCCCCACAGGTCCATCAATGGATACAGGCTCTTCCGCAGAACGGAGCACGCGGTCGATTTTTTGTATGGCAGTATCCAGTTTTTGCTGGAGGTCAGACGAAAGCGGTTTTTCATCCGAGTGTGCGCGCAAAATGGCTTGTACATCGGAGGTGGGAATATAGCCTACTTCAAGGGCAAGTTCCTCGGTTGTTGGGTCGCGTCCCAATTCCTGTGTGAGTTGGCGTTGCACGCGCAAAATACGAGTGATGGACTCGAATAAATGCACAGGGATGCGGATGGTGCGTGCCTGCTCAGCAATGGAACGATTGATGGACTGTCGTATCCACCACGTGGCGTAGGTGCTGAACTTGAAACCGCGGCGCGGATCGAACTTGGTGACCGCGCGCAGCAGACCGATGTTCCCCTCCTGAATCAGATCGAGGAAGTTGATGCCGCGTCCGAGATAACGCTTGGCAACACTGACCACCAGCCGCAGGTTGGCGCTGATGAGGGATTGATGCGCCTCTCTCGCCTGCGTTTTTATTAGCTCGAGTTCATCCAACACTTCCTTGTCATCGGGAAGCTGTTTGTACATGGTGCGCAGGTTTGGGAGTTTGTGCTTTTGGTTGATATGGCCGAGGAGCCACGCCGCATAGTTGAACGGGATCAGGTACAGGCTGAGAAAGACCGAGTACGCCTTCCGGGCAAAGTCATCCCATAGCGGGTCAGAGCCCCATTTGCCGTTATCCAAAAATGCACGCAGGTACGAAGGGGCATCCGATCCCCAACCTGCACGCAGGGCTTGCGCTTCGGTCAACATCAAACCCAGATCAGGTGGGTCATGATCCAGACGATCCGCGTCCTCCAGCAGGCGTTCCCATGAGGTTGTCATTTCGGAGAGAATGGCGTGGCAGACCGCGCATGGAATCGTAAGCCCCTTACGAGCTGGACGGCGGCGAAAGGCATTGACAAGGCGATTGGCTTCGATCATGGTCGCTAGGCGAAACTCACTGTCGGCATCCAGTAATTTGACCTGCCCGATCTCACGCAGGTACAGCCGGACAGGATCCTCGGACAATTCCGCTGCAATCTCGGGACTCTCGATATTCAATTCGTCTTCTTCTAGAAGTTCTTCTTCCTGTGCAAGGGCGGTCACATCAGGGTCACCTACATCATCCCCCATCAGTTCAACCAATCCATTCCCATTTGCCTCTTCCCCATTCCCATTAACCAGGACTTCATCCAGCGGCACTTTCCGCACAACAGATGGACGCGGTGTTACGCTGGTCTTGCTTTTTTCCCTATGAGGTGTGGTTCGTTTCTTTTTTACAGCCATAATCCCTTTTATTCCAGACGCCATCTCCAAAATTTTGTTACGCTATTCCAACCGCTTTTGCGACATCTTCCGATAGGCTTCATCCAATTCGCGCAACAGTCTCGTGTGTTGTAACACCAAATCCATGTAAGAGGACGCGCGTGAATCGCCATTCAAGTTCTGTGTCTCCTCCTGTAAAAAGCGCAGTTGGTTCAAATTCTCGCCAGCCGCCACACGCCGAAGTTTGATCACGCCCCGCAACAATTCCTCCAGAATTTTTTCATCCCGTTTATCGAGTTTCTCGGTCTTTTGCACCAACTCATCCGAACGCGCCTCCAACGATTCAGGCAATGCATCCACCACAAAATCATGATGCTCGGATTTGTACTGTTCCACCGACTCGCGGATGATACCGAACAACAATCGATGATCAGTATGGTCGAAATCCTGCGCATCCAGCGCGGTCAAGCCATATTCCTGCAAGGCACGGTCAAGGCGATAGAGCAATTCAGGCTTTTGGAACAACACACCAATGACATACTCCTCGACCTTTTTACTGGACGAGACCGCCACAGCAATCTTGACCGATTCCTGCATCCGTTCCTTTGCCACACCCCTCGGTCGCCTCACTCGCGGACCTTGAGCCTGTGTGCCAATCAACGCGCTTTCATTTACCTTCAGCATGCGCGCCAACGCCTGACGATATGTGTCGCGTTCCAATGGATTTGGCAAGTCTTCGATCAAAGGCACCACCTGCGACGCGATCTGGTTCTTCACTTTCGGGTCGTTGATATTTTGTCCAACGGCGAGTGTCTCCATCACATGCGTAACGATCGGTTTGGCATTTTCGATTAACTTCGCCCATTCATCTTTATCTCGTGCAACGATCTCATCCGGGTCAAGTTCATCGGGAATAGATGCTACGCGCAAGTCTGCTTGCAGGCGCGCTTCGTTTCTCAAATACCCACGCGCATCGAACCGGAGTTCGCCCTCCTGATCCATGGCAGAGCGCGCCGCGTCGAGACCGCGCAACACGGCTTTTTGACCGGCCACATCGGGGTCGAGCGCAAGGACAATGCGCCGCGTGAAACGTTTGAGCAAGCGCATCTGGTCTTCCGTCAATGCCGTGCCCATCGGCGAGACAACGTTCTCATACCCCGCTTGATGAACGGCAATCACATCCATGTATCCTTCGACGATCACTGCCTGATCTGCCTGGCGGATTGCTTTACGTGCCCTATCCAAGCCATAAAGCAGGCGTCCCTTTGAAAAGATGGCTGTTTCGGGTGAGTTCAGGAACTTGGGAATGTCATTCGGGTCAACGATGCGGGCGCCAAAGCCAGCCATGCGTCCCTGCTCATCGCGGATGGGAATCATGATGCGGTTGCGGAAACGGTCATAGTAGCCGCCGCTCTCGCGTTCAGAGAGAAGACCTGCATCCACCAAATCCTGCTCGGAGTAGCCGCGCCCGGTGAAATGGGTCAGGACGGAGTCCCAGGCATGGGGGGCGTAACCCAGTCCAAACGTCTCGATGGAGGCGTCTGTCAATCCGCGTTTTTCATGCAGATAGTTGAGAACATCCGCATTTGCATGTAGATGATTGCGGTAAAAAACAATTGCATCTTCAAGTAATTGACGGAGTGTGCCGTAGGCTTCTTTTTGTTCAGGCGTTTGCTTTGTGTATTGGGGAACTTCAACGCCGGCGCGCGCGGCGAGCTTGTTGAGCGCTTCCTTGAAATCAAGGTTCTCGCGCTTCATCACGAACTTGAAGATGTCACCGCCCTCATTACATTGACCAAAGCACCGCCACGTCCCGCTCTCGGGCCAGACCACGAAGGCGGGCGTCTTCTTGTTATCGTGGAAGGGACAAAAGCCCGTGTAGTTCTTACCCGCATGACGTAGCTTAACACCGGCCTCGGAGACGAGGTCTACGATGTCAATGCGGGATTTGATCTCATCTATCGTGGACATGGGTGAATGAATTATAGACGTATTTGCGATTACAATGCAAATATCTTTGCCCGGAGGACCTCTCATGAAGTCATTTCAAAACAAAACAGCTGTAATTACTGGTGCAGGCTCGGGGCTGGGACAGGCTTTGGCTATTAAACTCAATCAGGCAGGGTCACATCTTGCACTCTGCGACCTGAATATGAAAGGGCTGGAGGAGACACACTCACTTCTATCAAACCAGACGTTAAAAACCACACTTCACCTTGTAGATGTTTCCAGCCGTGAGCAAATGCAGAAGTTTGCCGGTGAGGTCATTGCTCAGCATGGACAAGTGGACATCCTGATCAACAACGCCGGCATCTCGCTTAGCCCCAAATTCTTCGACGATATATCTGAGGAGCAATTTGAAAAAGTGATCAACATCAACCTTTGGGGTGTGTATCACGGGGTGCGTACCTTCCTGCCACATTTGCGCACGCGCCCGGAAGCGGCAATTGTGAACATGTCGAGTCTAGCCGGGTTGGTGGGACTTCCCACATATTCAGCCTACGCAATGAGCAAGTTCGCTGTGCGGGCGCTTTCCGAGTCACTGCAAAGCGAGTTGAGCAAAACGAATATTTCCGTGCTCGTGGTCTTCCCTGGCGGCGTAAAGACCAACATCATCATGAACGCTCCTGACTTGAAAGAGGATGAACGCGAAGCCGCGCACTCGAATTTTTCCAAAGCCGCAATGCTCACTGCAGACGGCGCGGCAGGACGCATCTTGCGGGCTGTGCAACGGAAAAAGAAACGCCTCATCCTTGGACCTGATGCCAGAATCTTCTTCATGATCCGCAATCTGTTCCCTAACCGTTTCCCTGCAATTTTCCACACAATCTTCGGACAGGCAATGTTCAAGTAAGTTTCACACCATCAAAATACTCCCGTTGTGCGGGAGTATTTTGATGGCTACTTTTCAGCTTGTATATCTACCAACACCGCGCGGACTATGCGACGGTAATTATACGTTTTGAACAACACTCGATATTCTTCACAGGTGACCCGGGTCAGCCAGGCTTTTTCTTCATGCTGTACTGCGGCAGAGATATTTTTGGGTGTAATGCGTTTGGATTCCCGCGCTTCGGTAGTGCATACCTGCCCAAAGGCATGGACTTTGATCACGTCACCATAAACAAGTTTCTTCAAATCGTAGAATATGCCCGGCTGGTTATAAGCATCCCACACGTGACCGGTGATGACCGAATTGCCAGGTCCTGTGGGGAAGGCGGTTCCGTTCAACCAGCCTGCATCATCGCCAAGCCAGGTCACATCCCAGCCTTCTATGGAGAGCGGCACACCCACTATGGATGCGGATACAGTCAATTTAGGGATCTCAAGGCGGAGGTCTGAATAAGAAGCGTAGGTCTGATCCACAGGTTGGGCGGGGATGTTGGTTGACCGCCCCATCGGAAAACCTGAAGCAGGCAATGAGCTGACAGCGATTGGTGAAGTCTCGTCAACGATATTTCTAATCGTTATGGTCCGCTCTGCTGTA
>CAYTDB010000109.1:0-17295 GCA_964436455.1 uncultured Anaerolinea sp.
TATTTTATATCTCAATCGTCATGAAATCTTTTGCAACAATGATGCCGCCTTGGAATGTCTTGCTGGCTTCAGCGGCGATGTCACCTGTTGCGAATTTCCCCGTTGGGTAGTGGATGAGATAGAGTGTTTCCACTTCCGCACGAGTAGCGATTTCCCCAGCCTGCTCTGGGGAGGAATGCCCGAATGTAGCGCCGCCTGCTTCATGGATGAGAATGTCCGCACCATCCGCCAGGCGAACGGTTTGTTCGCAGGGTTCCGTATCACAGGAATAGGCAAGAACCTTTTTCGTTGGCTTGCATTCCACACGAACACCTATCGTCGGCACCATGTGATGGACCGGGGATGCCGTGATCTTGAACTCGTCACAATCCATCACAAATGCTTTTTCCGATTCAGGTAAACGATAGAATGCCACCGGAAAAAAATTGGGCCACTCTGCCCATCCATAGAAACCCATCAAGTCTTCGAGACGATCCATGGTGAAATGAAGCCCGTAGATATTGATCGGCTTGGTTCGCCCCATCAGCCACATATCCATAAGAAGAAGCGGAACACCTGAAACGTGGTCTGGGTGGAAATGTGTAATGATAATGTCGGTCAGTTCATTGAAATCCACACCCGCCTGTTCTAAACGAACAACCGGGTTGCTCACACAGTCCACTAGAATCGAGCGCGTATTACCAATAATTGCAAGGTGAGTATTCTCATGATCTTTGCTGGGAACGGCATTGGATGAACCGAGAATGATGACTTTTGCCATGGCACGCCTCTCCTCATAGGAATGGAAACGCCATTTTGATCAAAACCGGTGTCAGATAGATCTCGATCACTGCGGCGACCGCCAACAATGGAACCACCAAACCGACAAAGATTCTGAACCAATCTGCCAGCGAAAGCAGGAGTGTTTCTCCCAGGCTCTTGTCTGTATCCGGCGAGACAAGCAGTGCTCCAACCCGCAACATGGCGGCAGTGGCAATGATCACTGCGGACAATTCAAACAGCCCATGAGGCAACACGCCAACTGCAAATGTCAGTAAAGGAGAAAATCCAACCAGGTTCGCAGCACCCAATACCCCGCCAACGAGGGCGAAGTTTGCCATGAACAATGTTAATCCCAGCGTGCCGAATGAGACTAAACCCATTATAAGAAAAACGATTGTTGTGCGTGCATTGTAAAAGAATAGAAGCGGTGCGGCCGGCAGCCGGTCCTGGAGCAAATCCAGGTTGCCGAGGTTGTCAGCAATAAGTCCCCGCAACTCATCGGTGCGTTCCGGCGAGAACGCAATATAGCTGGGCACACTAATAACCACCCAGGCATAGCTCACAACCAGCGCAATCGCGCCTAAAATTACCACGATCACCAAGGGCTGTTTCAACTGCCCGAGCGTAGCAGGAATTTCCTCGCGGTACCAGTCCACAAAAGATCGTGCCCCGCCTATGAAACGGTCGCGGAACACGCGATACATATTCTTGATATTCAATGTATCGATTTCGCGCCCCAATAGGTACTCACGCTTGAAATGCGCAAGTCCAAGACGAACCAGCAAGCCGGATAGAAGTGTCACACCTATTATGGCAAGCCACAACACATCCTCGTTACCCCAAAAGATCAGAACGGTCTCTCCCTGCAGAAGGAATGCCACAGGTACCACAACAAAGGAGGCCATCAGATTCGCGGAACGGATCGTTGTAGCCTGCACAGAGATCACGATGGCGAAACTGACCATCAGGACTGCGTGCGCAAATGTCAACAGGAGGATCAACGAGAGCATATAAGCGGTCGGGAATTGCACATCCCGTCTCGACACCAGAATCAAATAAATTCCGATGGATAGAAAGCTGAAAACAAGTGGAGTTGTGATTCCCACCAATAACTTACCGAGATACATATGGTGGTCTTCCAACGGAGAGGAAAGCAGCGGTTCGATCGTACCGCGTTCCTTTTCGCCAACAAACGCCTCCAATGCAACGACCAGAGTAAACGACAGTGGAAAGAACCCGATAACAAGGATCACGAACGGGATCAAATTGTCGAGTATCAGTTCCCCACCGAAGCGGCTCATAAAATTGACAGCCTGCCGGGTTGTATCATCCGCGATGAATGGAAACACCGATACGAGCAACGCCATTGGAACCACAATACGCCAATCGCGGAACTGATCCACAAACTCACGTTGTGCCACCAGCCAGATCGCATCCCAACTACGACGCATACGCCACCCCCTGAGCATCTGCCATGGTTTTTAAATATACCTGCTCCAATTTTCTCGAGACTTCCTGGAAAGATACAAGGGGCGCCTTTCGGGCAGTCAATGCGTATACGATCTTTGGATTGACAACCTGCGGCGCTTCCACACGGAACCGCAAACTGGTCGCGCTTCGAGAAGCCAGTTCCACGCCTGGGGGTAAATCCAGTTCACCTGCATCAAAGGGTTCCGAGAATTGCGCCTCGTACTCCATCGGTCCTAGAACCTTTCTTTTCAGTTCATCCAGGGACCCATTCAACAGGATCTTTCCGCGATAAATGATCGCAATCGTATCGGCAAGCGCTTCCGCCTCTGCCAGGTTGTGTGTACAAATGATAATTGTTCGTTTGGATGAACGCAGGCGTGCGATCTCATTTCGTACCAATTGTGCAGATTCAGGGTCCATTGCGGAGGTGGGTTCGTCCAGCAGCAACACGGAAGGATCATGGATCAATGCCCGCGCCAGCGCCAGTTTCTGCTTCATCCCCTTGGAATATTCACCAGAACGCCTGCGGGCTGCCTCTGCCAGACCGAAATATTCAAGCAGATAGGAATTCCGTCTCTTACGGGTTTCGGCATCCAAGCCATACACTTTGCCGAAGAAATCCAGGTATTCATCGCCGGTCATACGCATATACAGTCCGTGTTGCTCGGTCAAGACACCGACATTCGCACGGATTGCATGCGGATCCTTCCTCACATCATAACCAGCCACACGCGCCCAACCACGAGTAGGGTTGAGGAGCGCTGTCAACATGCGGACCGTGGTGGTTTTACCTGCACCGTTCTGCCCTAACAACGTCAATATTTGCCCGGGTTGGACATTCAGCGTCACTCCATCCACCGCCCAGAAGTCTCCGTTATATTTTTTACTAAGGTCTTCACTTTCGATCATAGGTACTCTTTCGGGTTGAGCATAGCATAGATAATCTCATCGTCAATAAGACAACGGTCACTCTAAAAATCTTATCACTAACCAGGGTATTCAAACCTTACGATGACGCAAATATAACGCCACACCAGCACATACCGCAACAACTGCCATGATGGTTTGGTTGATGTTAATTCCCCCAACCAGTGAAGCATCGAGCCGCAAATAGTCCAGTAGGAAGCGCCCGACCGGGTAGATGACCAGATATGTGAGGAAGATATCGCCCTCCTTCAAAGAATCCCGAAATCGGCGGGAAATCCAAAGAAGAAGGAACATATTCATCAGGTTCCACAGGGACTCGTACAGGAAGAGTGGATGATAGTACTCGACAGTTATGTAATCAGGCAGGCGGTGAGCAGAATCAATGGAAATCTTCCAAGGCAGGTTCGTTGGAGCGCCATATAGTTCCTGATTGACAAAATTCCCCCAACGACCGATCGCCTGTCCCAATGCAAGACTTGGTGAACCGATGTCAGTCCACTCCGCAAAATTTATACCCGTGCGCCGGGAATAGAAGAACAACGCGATCAATCCGCCAATCACAGCACCGGGTATTCCGAGCCCGCCTTTCCAGACAGCCAGCGCATCTAGAGGATGTGAAAGATACCAACCCGCTGTAATGCCTGTGGAAGGGGATGGCGTTAGAATATGCCAGATCCGCGCCCCAATGACTCCCCCAATCAATAAATAGATGAACAAATCCCAGACAATTTCGCCATCGTAACCGCGCCGTTTCGCCTCGCGCACTGCAAGGAATGCTCCTGCCACAGCTCCTGTCATCAGGATAATTCCGTAAAAACGGATCGTCAAAGAACCAATGCTAAAGCCATCAGGCATAAGGTACCTCTAGGGTTGCTTCCGTGTTATCTCATGTGCGTGTTTGCGCACATACCAAATACGCTGGACCGCAGTGATATTCGAAAAAACTGCAAGAATGCCAAGACCAATGTATACAAAGTTGAAAATCAATGACGGGGCTAGCACAATGTATCGTTCTGCACGAGTGAGCAAACCGACCTTCGCTTCATAACCCAGACCTTCTGCCCGTGCCCTGACATATGAGACCAGTACCGACCCTGCCGCCGCGCCAAAAGTGAGCATGCCACCCCTGACATCACCTGCCGTTAAGAAGTGATACAACAAACCTCCATAAATAATCAATTCCGAATATCGATCAGAAACTGAATCAACGTAGGCACCCCAGTCGCTTGCTTCGCCGCGCAGGCGTGCCATGGTGCCGTCCAGCGCATCGATTGGAGTCATCACCGCAACCAGAATACCACCCGTCAACAAATCACCGCGTGCGAGAAAATAAGCGCCAATCGTATTACCTAAAAGACCCAACATCGTAACCATGTTGGGTGTGAGTCCAAGCCGGAGGAACAATCTGCCCAAAGGATCCAGCACCCATTTGAACCACAGACGCAAATAATCAGTGAATGTTTTCCTTGTTGCTACGGTTTCAGTGGATTTTTCCATGTATTCTTCTCTCAAGCGGGTACGAAAGCAGAACTTTCGCAACCCTTTAATTTTGCAAGAGGGTTATTCACCTTCCTCAGATTCATCCTCGTCCAATGGACCCAACAGTACATCGCGTTCCTTGCCGCCGCCCAGTGAGGGACCGACTATATCCATATCCTCCAGTTGATCCAGTAAACGCGCTGCTCGCGGATAACCAATCCGCAGCCGTCTCTGCAACAGGGAGGCTGATGCTCGCTGGCTCTGGCGGACAATCGAAACTGCTTTCTCGATCAAACCTTCATCTTCGTTCTCCTCTGGTTCGGTCAACAGTTTTTCCCATGGAGGAGCCGCCTCATCTTCTTCGGCATTTTTCTGCCAGTGAGAAATGACACGTTCGATCTCCATATCTGTGACAAAAACGCCCTGTGCACGGACGGGATTGCCAACTTCCGGATTGAGGAAGAGCATGTCGCCGCGCCCCAACAAGTTCTCTGCACCAGTGGTATCCAGGATCACACGGCTATCCACACCCGCAGCAACAGCAAATGCCAAACGTGCAGGGAAATTTGCCTTGATCAAACCGGTCACCACATCAGTGGATGGACGCTGCGTGGCAACGATCAAATGAATACCGGTCGCGCGTGCCATCTGTGCAAGACGTACCAGGTTGTGTTCCGTCTGATCGGGAGCAGACATCATCAAGTCTGCCAGTTCATCGATCAGAACCACAATGCGAGGAAGCGAATTCCCCTCTTTTTTGCGGGCAAGTTTGCGATTATAGGTTTCAAGGTCGCGCGCGTGTGCACCTTCCAGCAAGCGATACCGATGCTCCATCTCGACGACAACCCAACGCAGCACACCAAGGATACGGTCCACGTTCGTTTCCACTTTACCATACAGATGCGGTAAACCGTTAAAGCGCAGCAACTCAACCATTTTGGAATCAATCATCACCATGCGCAGGTCTTCTGGGGCGTTGTTCATGGCAAGGCAGACCGCCAGCGAAGTGATACATATGGATTTACCAGAACCGGTCGCGCCAGCAATCAACAGGTGCGGCATACGCGCCAGGTCTGCAACAAGAGGCTGTCCCGAAACATCCCGCCCCAACGCAAGTGCCAATGGTGCCCCAATCTTATTAAACGATTCAGTTTCAAGCAGCGGTCGCAGACGCACGTTCGATTGATGCGAATTCGGCACCTCGATACCCACATACGGTTTACCCGGCACAGGTGCTTCGATGCGCAAGCGTTCCGCGGAGAGGGCAAGCGCCAGATCCTTTTGCAGGGAGGCAATCTGCGCCACGCGCACCTTCATCTGTTTTTCATCTT
Organism: uncultured Anaerolinea sp.; assembly: GCA_964436455.1. Lineage (GTDB taxonomy): Bacteria > Chloroflexota > Anaerolineae > Anaerolineales > Villigracilaceae > Defluviilinea. The sequence goes on from CAYTDB010000109.1 coordinate 5,970, forward strand.
CCTCGGTTGCACCAGCTTTCTTCATGAAGCCAGGCTGCACTGCAAATTGTGTAACGGTTGGACCAACCCGGAAACCGATCACTGTTGTGGAAATTCCAAACTCAGACAGCGTCTTTTCGATCATTCCGGCAGTCTGATTGATCGTACGTTCGTCTGGGCGCGAAGCCTGGTCTGCCAGCAGGATGTTGAGTGACGGCAGACGCTCATCACGGTTGTGTTGTTCGACCTTTTTATCTTTCTGCTCAGATGCCTTCAGAGACTTTCTGAACTCGGGCGGTAATGGCGTGGACTTCTTCCGGTCTGCTTTCGTCTTTTTCTTTTTTTCCTCGACAGGTGCTTCTTCCTGGACTTCAGGCTGGAGTATCATATCTGCAGGCGGGGTCTCCTCTGCAACTTTCATCAGCCATCGTTCCACAACCGCCCAAAGGTTAAAGCCTGTCATCACTGCAAGAAGCCAAATCACGAACAAAAGCAATGTGCCGGGCAGTTTCTCAAGCCGCCAGAACAATTCGGTAATACCCCAGCCAATGCGCCCGCCAAATTGACCCGCTTCCGCCGCAAGGACGGAATTGCCTCCCATCGCCGCGAACAGGCCCAGGGTCAGGAAAGAGGCAAGCTCCAAGGCGAAGAGCTGCATCCAACTCAGGGAGCCTTCACCGCGTCGAAGCAGGGCAAATCCAGCATATCCAATTCCCAGCACCACAAGGTATGCCCCCCACCCAAACCATAATGAAGTCAATCCCACCCAGGGCACCAGCAGTACACCATCGGTATGACCGCGCAACGCGAGAAACGTCATGACCGCAAACGCGATCAGGATAACCCCGAAGATATCACGCACGAAACGTCCAAAATGCAGGTTAAAACTCGCAAGACGGTCCAGCCAATCATCGCGGGATTCAGATCTGTAACGGTGTTCCTGTTCCGAACGTTTTGTCATTCATCATCCAACTTCATGCTGAAGCCCAAACGCTGGTGCGCCGGGTCCACATGCAGAACGCGTAGATCAAGCCGCTGTCCAACAGCCAGAATATCGCGTGGAGACTGTCCATCTGCCAGCGGCATTTCAGTTGCGTGGATCAAACCCTCTACGCCAGCATCAAGGCTGGCGAAAGCACCATACGAAAGCACATTCGTGACAGTAGCAGAAATAACCCTGCCTATGGGAAATTCGGCGAGAGCGCTTTCCCAAGGGTTCGAAAGTAATCGCTTGCGGCTCAAGGCAACGCGGCATCGTTCAGCAGAAATGTCCAACACCTGTACATCGATCTCTTCGCCAAGCTGAACCAATTTGCCCGGATGCGCCACACGTCCCCACGAGAGTTCCGAAATATGGATCAACCCCTCGACGCCACCCAGATCAATGAACACGCCAAAATCGGTAATATTCGTGACCTCACCTTTGACCTGCATCCCGGGAGAAAGGGTATGGAACAGCTCCACGCGTTTGCCCGGCTCGGAAAGTGCGGCACGTTCTGAAAATATGATACGCTCATCCTCAGGCACACACTCGATGACCTTGACTTTCAAATCCCTGCCCAGGTATTCCTCAAGACTATTGTGACGCTCATTTTCCCTGCCAGCCATATCGATCAAATGTGAAAGTGGAACAAACCCGGCAAGCCCATCGCCCTCGACAAGCAAACCGCCGCGGTTATGACCGGTGACTTTCATCTCGATGATGCGGTCGTTCTTGTAAAACTGCTTCACCGAATCCCAATCCACTGATTCCGACCTGACTTCAGATAAATCATCGGTCGGTGCAGGTTCAACAGGTACTGGTGTGACGGGCTTCGAGTGCGGGGATGAATACTTTTGTTCATCTGCCAGAACAGATTCCCACCAACCATCATCTACAACAGGCATTTCGTTTTTAAATCGCTTTCTGCTATCTTTTTGATCGTTCATCATGCCCTCCCGGTAAAATATTTTCGCTCTTTTCCATATCAAGTATGGCACGCGCGACCGCTTCCACAGCCACACGTTGTTTCCGATAAAGATCCGCTTCTGACATTGCGAGGCGCCCTGCCACTTCCCGCACCTTGCGTCCTTCAATGAATTTCATTTCCAGGATATTGTACAATATCCATTCACTCGTAAATTTTCGATCCCCCGCTGGTTTCACCTGATCCACCGCCTGACGCAGTAACGCACGCAACGCATTGGATGCATTGCCATCATGGTCAACCATGAATGTCTTGACAGTCTGCAACCGCATCAAGGGGCTGTTCGTAAGCTTGGGTCCTCCCCAATAATGCGTGAGCGCGTCCTTGACCCAGTCCGCCATATCCGATTCTTCAAAGACAGGTTCGGTTAATAGGTTGGCTGTGGTGTCATATCGTCCTGCCGCGCGGATTCGCTGCAACATGTCCATTTGAGGCTGCAAATCCTGCAAGGAATTGAACACGTGCTGTTGCAATTGACGATCCTCCAAAGCAAGCGCCACACGATCCGCCAACAACCACAGGGCATCCCGCTGATCGCCGTCCAGCGCCCGGTCGGAGTTGCGAGCTATACCCAGGAAACCGAGAAGCGATGGGATTTCATCACGGTCGCCGGCAGTTTTGCGCTGGTGAAGAGGCAGGATCCAAAAGCTGCCCCAGATCAATTCATGTCGTCCGCTTTCACCATTGTGACTCACAACCTGCAAGGCATCGTTCAGGTTTTCATTTTCCAGCAGATAGCGGTTCCCTGCAACCATATTCAAGGTCAGTTCATCGCCATCCAGCGCGGCAACGAATGCACACGGCGATTGGAGATGGTCACGCACTGCCGCCAGCACACTTTCCAGGAACTGCTGCAAGTCGCTTTGCGTGAGAAGACGTTCCTCGATGTTTTGTAATAACTGAATCTCTTCACGGTCTCTGCCAAAAAACAACACGCGTTCCCAGATCGGGGACAGCAAGGTGATGGCATGTTCGAACAATAGGACAGTCACCACCATAACCAGTGGCACGAATCCCGAATATGGATCACCGCCGAATAACACTCCCGCCCGGCGGACAATGGTCATCAAAGCCAGAGCCAGCGAGGCGGTCACCGGTCCTCGCAGGAGCCATTTGAACAGACGACTCTTTACAACACGATCGGGCCACGAAACCCCGAAGAAGGCAACCGAGTAAGCCATGGTCACAACCAGCACTGCGACCAGCAGGTTATTGACCAGAACAGCAGACCAAAATATCAGCGGGTTTTGAGCCGCGAAACCAGAACCATACAACAGGTACGGATATGAACCGAGTGCCGGGGCGGTCGCACCAGCCATCAGGTATAACATCCTGCGTTGACCAGAACGAGTCAACATCCGCTGATAAGCCCGGATGAAGTTATATCCCGCCCAGGCAATGATACCGATGTAATATAGGGTGAAAAATTCGGTCCAGACCGTGCGCTGAAGATGCGGAGCCGGTTTACCGTTTATTACCAGTCCACCAACCAGCAAACCCGTCACAAGCAGGATCAAAAATAAAAAAGATAAAACATATACCAGCCGAACCGCAAGACGCCTGCGCCCGCGGGAAGGTCTGCCTGCCGTTACAAGCAGTGCATCGGATAAATGCAAATAGGATGGGGGCAGGAAGATGATGCCAATCCACTGCGCACGCAGGAGCAGTTCAATTCCCCAATTCGGTACAGTCGTGTTCTGCAGGGCTTCAGTGGTAAAAACGACCACAACACACAACAGAATGACCGCGAACGAACGCGCCACGCGGTCACGTAAATTGAATGACATGGCATACAGGAACAGAGAAAAGGCAGTGATCGATATGCCAGCATTCAAAATGTTATTGAGAACTTGAAGCCCCGCCAATAAACTTTCAAACCAACCGTTAAACATGCGTCCCTTCCAGAACTTATTTTAATGCTCTTCCAAAAAACAAGGCGACATCCTGCGTGGGATAATATCGGTCATTATACCCGCAGAATTCATAACCAAACTTTTGCGCCAGCCGGATACAGGGATGGTTCTTGGACTGCGTCTCAAGCACGATCCGACGCACGTCTCTTTCCACCGCCCAAGCCTGGGCCGCCGATAACAGAGCCGAAGCGGCACCCTGACGCCTGACCACCGGCGAAACGACCAGATCCATGATCCTGATCCCTGATGAGGAACGCTCCTCGATCGCGCTGATGTATCCCACAAGAAGTTCATCCTTCAAAGCAACCAGCACCAGGTCATGTTTTGTCCATGCATCCGCCAAAGCAGCAGGATCACGCGGATATAGTACGGTCACCGCACGCGGCAGACGCACTTCATGAAAATCTGCGGTCACGCGTTTCGGATCACTGCGAAGTTCCAATTGCCAGACGTACTCACTCAAACCGGAGTGATCAATCGCCATCAGATGTGCAAAATCATTTGAACTTGCGGGTCTAACATCAAAAGAAACCATTCATCCTCCCATCATTGATTTGCCACACGCACGGCAATTACACACGGTTCGAGCGTCTGTCCGGCATTATCAATGATAACCAGTTGTAAAAAGTAATCGCCATTGGGACGATTGGTGGTGTTCCACTCTCCCAATTCGTCGTTACGGACAGGTCCGGTGCCCGCTGAGATCGTGGTCCAGGTATCTGTGCCAACGGGTGAAAACTCATATTTATAAAACCCAAAATTGGGAATATCCGCCGTTCCGGTCAAGGTTACTGTCCCGTTAATCAATTCGCCAGGTTTGGGTGAGGTAAGCATGATCTCATCCGGGACACATCCGCTCATCCCGGTTTGGGCTTGTGGGGTTACGAGCGGCACAACCCCGTCAGCCGGGGTCCCTGCTGGCGTGGCAAGAAGGTCAAGCGTTGGTGTCACCAGAATGTCTGCGGCAGGAAGGGATGGCACGATGAACGTAGCAATATAGAATTCGGCAAAAAACAGTAGCAAAACCAGAAAGCCAAATGCGGTTGCCTTTCCAAGGTTATTCAATGCAAATTCACGTTCCAGGGAATACACAGCGTCACGCCACTCGCGCCAGGTACGCCACATTCTACGGAACGCGTATAGACCCATGATCGCCAGACCAATGTAGATCAGGGGGCTGTAAGTGTCAAGAGAACGATAGATTGAGCCCATAAAGGGGGGTGCACTTATAGCAGGCGTAATACGCCGCGCACAATCGTTTCGATCTTGGGAGTAATAACCTTGCCAGCTTCGATGACCTCTTCGTGTGTTGTGATCGTCGAGCCATCGAGATTGGCTTTGTTGCTGATGCCGGAAAAACCCAGCACGCGCATACCGCCATGCCGTGCTACTATCACCTCCGGCACCGTGGACATTCCCACCGCGTCTGCGCCTGCCATGCGCAAGAAACGTAAATCAGCCGGGCTTTCAAACGAAGGTCCACTCAATCCACAATAGACACCTTCGCGCAGCCCAACATTCTTTTCCGAAGCGACCTTTCTTGCCTTGTCCATCAATTCCGGGTTATAAGCCCTGCTCATATCTGGGAAGCGCGGACCTAGCTCGTCGATGTTCGGTCCCATCAGAGGGTTGGCGCCAGACATCCCCACCAGATTCAGATTGTCCGTGATAAGCATCACATCACCAGGAAGGTAATCAGGATTGATGCCACCTGCGGCATTGGTGACAATCATCATTTCCAGTCCGAGTCTCAGCATCACACGCACAGGCAGAGTGATCTGCGACATGCTGTAACCCTCATAAAAATGCACGCGCCCCTGCATCACGAAAACAGACTGCCCCTCCAAATCGCCGATGACCAGCCTCCCGGCATGCCCATGAACTGTGGAACGGGGCCAGTTGGGCAGGTCGGCATAAGGGAGGATGTCGGCTTTTTGGACGGAATCAGCCAGGGCATTAAGTCCCGAACCGAGAATTAATCCAACGCGCGGCTTGTAAGATGTGCGCGCCCGGATCGCATCCGCCGCTTCATCGATTTGTTGCAGTGTTACATAATTGTCCATAAGAGATTCTTCTTTTCGGTTAAAGGTAAGGGTCGCAGCCTCTCAACGCAGTTTTAATTAAAAAAATTATATCAGATAACACTTTTCAACGTTGTAAGTAACCCAAATAGGAATGTAATGTCATGCAGGTTAAAATATATCAATATAAAACCATGTCATCCCAATTATCCAAGCGATCCAACCAAATACAGATCGTCATCGCAGGCATCGTAGCCGTCGTAGCGCAAGGGTTCCTGATCCTTCCATCCAGCCTGAATAGATACGTGCCATTACCAACCTGGGGCAGCGTCACCGTTGGAGTGGCGCTTTTTGCAGTCGCCACGATCTGGACAGTGTCCACGATTCGTTCGCTCAATGCAGGATGGCGCGGCAATGCACATTTCATCCTTAATCAGGCGATCATTGTCATTGGCATTTTCCTGCTTTCGGACTCATCCGATTCGCTCACACGATTGGGCGGCTTTCTCCTCACCAGTCTGATCACCGCCCTGACCGTTTACGGCATTATCGCCAACACATCATCTCCTTCACTCACGGGAGTCATAGAAGCGAAGATACAAGCACAAGAGAAGGATGCCCTTCGCGTGGCGGATGTGTTGCAAAACACAGATGCCCTAAAGGAACAAATTTCAATTGCAAACCAGAAATTGAACGAAGAGAAGCAGCGTTCCATCCAACTTACCTACCTTCTCGAACTAGGTCAGCAACTCAGCGTCGAACTGGATCCGCCCATAGCCGCACAACTTGCAGTCAACACACTGGAACGGGCAGTGAAATGTACAGCCGTCTCACTGATGATGTATGAAGCAGACAAGAAGGAATTTGTCGCACTGGCTTCAAGCGGTTCCATGAACAACATCATCCCGCCCGGGCATCGCCAGATGGCAGGTAAGAATCTACATGGACGCGTTGCCCGTCAGAAAAAGACGATCATAGTCAATGACACATCCCTCGATCAGGATTTCGTCTCGATCAATAATGAATATACCCGCTCGATGATCCTTTCCCCCATGATGTCGCATGGTCAATTGATGGGGATCCTGGAGCTGCGTTCGGATAGAACATACGCCTTCAATAACATGGACATCGCCAGCGTGGAGGGAGTGGCAGGTGAATTGACCCGTGCCTGGGAACGCGCCCATTACGATCAGCGGCTAACGGAACTTATCCAATCCGGTATATCACTGACAACTCTGCTTGATCCGCAAGCTGCCGTGCAGGAGATCGCCCTGCTAACCCGCAAGACATTCGATGCGCGATTTGTATTTGTCACCTTGCTTGACCAGCAGGGAGAGTATTCACGTACAGCGTACGCCGGTGAGGCGCCGCGTCTGCTCAACTCCTTGAACGAGAAACCGAGAACCGAGCCACTCCTGCAAGCGGCATTGAATGCGGCAAAATCGTTCCGGGTGCGCGATCTGCGAAAATATTCGAGCCAGAAAAACCTCGATATTGACAATTCCAACCTGCGTAGCGCACTGGCTATCCCAATTCGCTTGCATCGCCTGAGCATTGGGACAATCCTGGCATTCGGCAAGCATGAAGGGGTTTTCTTCTCCGAGAGTGACGAGTCGCTTGCCGATCTATTGAGCGCGCAAGCCGCAGCTTCTGTGGAAAGTTCGTGGCTGTACCAAGAATTGAGAAACAAGGAAAGCATCACCTCCATGCAAAGGCAACTGAGCGAGGATGTGATCATGACCGAGGATGTCAGCAAGGCAGCAGAGACGATTGCCCGCGCTGCACATAAAACTGCAAATGCAACAGAAACGGGAATCGTTCTTATCACACCAGAAGGTGAGATTCAGGCTGAAGTTGAGCTGGATGCCAAAGGTTTTCATACACGCCGCCAACAACCCATGGAATATATCCATCAAACCATCCAAATGGGACAGAGTATGCATGTTTCGATCGACAAGGGCGAATTGGCGGTTTATCCATTGCTCACGCGTTCTCGTCCTGTCGGAGCATTATGGATGTTGATACCTGAGATCCGTGGACAGAATTTCGCGAATGTGCAGTTGTTGGCAAACCAGGCAGCTGTCACACTCGAACGCGTGATTCTGCTAGCAGAAACGCAGAGAAAATCGCGGGAGATAGCGGCTGCCTACGAAGAATTGGAACAGACATACGACCAGACACTAAAGGCCCTGATGTCTGCTCTTGATGCACGTGATCGCGAGACGGAAGGTCATAGCATGCGTGTCAGCCGGTTGGCTTGTCTGTTGGGCGAAAAAATGGGGTTAAGTAATGAACAACTCAAGGCGTTGGAAAGAGGCGCCCTCCTTCATGATATTGGCAAGATTGGCATCAGCGATACCATCCTGCACAAACCGGGCAAATTAACTGACGAGGAATGGAAAACAATGCGGCTACATCCTGATATTGGCGCCCGGATTGTTGAACGCATTCCATTCCTGCAGGAAAGCATGTCAGTTGTTCGCTATCATCACGAACGCTGGGATGGTAGCGGGTATCCTCTTGGTGTCAAAGGCAGGGAAATTCCCGTTCATGCACGAATCTTCGCTGTTGTGGATGTGTTCGATGCACTGACAAGCAAGCGCAGTTACAGGAAAAAATCAACCCCGGATGAAGCATTGGAGTATCTGCGGGAACAATCAGAAGTGTTATTTGATCAGGAAATCGTGGAAGCACTTGCGCAACTGCCCTATGCCGATTTCATTGAAGGAAAAATGATTGCGTGAAGAACTCCAAACCTTCAACACCCTTTGCATCACATGAGATCAGGCGTTTTATTGGACCGTTGACAATTGCTGCTATCAGCATCCTCGCCTTTGTAATTATCGAAGCAATTTTGGTACATTCGGTGCCAAATTATCTGTTGGTGATATCTGGAATAGTTGGGATCGGCTATATTGCCATTGCCCACAACCTGATTGTACATTCCACATCCCGGCTCGTTACCTACAGGGTGTTGAACTCCATCCTTGTAGGTATCGGGCTTGGTATTCTTTCCTTGCTGCTGCCAGAAACAACGATGGAGGTTTTGCATATCCTGATCGTTCTCGGCGTTGTGGCAGTAGCCACAGTGACGGGACAATTACCTGCATACATCGTATTACTCCTGTATACATCGATCAGTTTGCCCGCGATTCTTCCGCACCTTCATACGGTGGAGTCTTTCCTCGCTTATGCCACGCCAATGGTTGTTTCCGGTATAGTATTGGAAGTAATCGTACGGATAAAGAACACTACACAACAACACATCCATAGACTGGAAACGATCAACAAGGTCAGCCGGGAGATCATGCAAACTCTCGACACCGAAAAGACATTTTCACTTCTAAACGAGACGATACAGGATACACTCTATGCCGACACCTATTTCATAGGCATCCTTCGGGATGGACAAATCCAGCTGGAGCTTTTCTTTGATGATGGTGAATATTTCAATGGAATCCGCGTCCCAATTGAGGGAACACTCTCAGGCTGGGTGATTAAAAATCAAAGGGAATTATTCCTGCCCGATATGAGAGAGGATGTCAATCTGGATGGCGTCAAACGATTCGTTCTAGGGAAGGACAAAACTAGTCTATCCTGGATCGGGGTGCCGCTCAAAGCCAAAAATGTAACCGGGATCCTGGCTCTGGCATCTTATACCGCCAATGCTTTTGACCGCGCCGACCTCGAACTGTTGATAAGTCTCGGCCAGCACATCACCCTCGCACTGGACAATGCCATCCGCCATGCCCAGGTGGAAAGACAGGCTCGCCTCGACAGCCTGACAGAGGTTTATAACCACGGCTACTTTCTCAAAGTATTGGCAGAACAGGCAGATGAAGTATCAAAAACACAAAAGCCGCTAAGCCTGATCATGCTGGATATTGATTATTTCAAACAATATAATGACACTTATGGACACCTTGTCGGGGACCGCATCTTGAACTCCCTATGTACTGCGATCCAACATAATATCAAGCAGACCGATGCTGTCGGGCGGTGGGGCGGCGAGGAATTTGTCATATCGCTTCCAGGCGCCACGGGCAGCCAGGCTTTTCAAATTGCTAAACGAATCGGCGAGACGATGAGAACCTTACGGGTGGAAGATCGCAACCAGAATACCGTTCCAATCCCAACTGTCAGCCAGGGAATCGCAGTTTATCCCAGTGAAGCAAATGAAATCTATCGCCTGATCGATGTGGCAGACAAACGGTTATATGTCGCCAAGGAACGAGGCAGGAACCAGATCGAACCAGAAGCGTTTTTCTGGAAGGAATAAAAATCGGACAGGTTGAGCGCCTGTCCGATTTGATTAATTCAACACATTCCTGAAAGCGGCGACCGTCTTTTCCACCGCATCGTCATCGATCCAGTAATGCGTCACGAGACGGAAGCGACGCCAATCATCGGGATCCACCAAAACCCCATGCTGCTTCATCTTTTCGGCTGTTTGAGGGGCATTTAGTTTTAAGCTGTCACCAAGTGTAAAGTAGATCATATTCGTAAATGGCGAAGCCTCATCCAACACAATGCCATCGATCTGACGCAGCCCCTCGGCAAGCTTTTTGGCGTGGAGGTGATCGTCACCCAATCGGGCTGTCATCTTTTCAACCGAAATCAGCCCTGCCGCCGCGATCACACCGACCTGCCTCATCCCGCCCCCAAGCATCTTGCGCAGGTGACGCGCTCGCGCAATAAATTTCTCCGTTCCCACAAGCATCGAGCCGATGGGCGAAGCCAGTCCTTTGCTCAAACAGAACATCACCGAGTCGGCAGGCTCAACCAGGCCTTTCACATCGACATTCTGGGCAACTGCCGAGTTGAAAATCCGTGCGCCGTCAATGTGCAAGGCAAGCCCACTCTTGTGCGCCAGTTCACCAACCTGGCGCGTGTATTCCACAGTCAGCGGGACGCCGCCGCAAATATTCTGTGTATTCTCAAGACAGACCAAACGTGTGATGGGATGATGCACATCCTCGCTCCGTATCGAAGCGAGAATATCATCCAAAGCAAGTGTGCCATCCTTTTGATTCGGAATGGGACAAGGCTGTATCCCGCCCAACGCCGACATTCCTCCCGCTTCGTTCAAATAGATATGGGATTTGTTCCCAACGATGATTTCATCCCCCCTCTGACAGTGGACAAGCAACGCGAGCAGGTTTCCCATCGTTCCCGAAGGGACAAAGATCGAGGCTTCCTTGCCTAGTTTTTCAGCTGCCACCGCTTCCAACTTGTTGACAGTTGGATCATCACGATAGACATCATCCCCCACCTCAGCCACCGCCATCGCTTCGCGCATTTCGGGCGTGGGTTTGGTCACGGTATCAGAACGAAGGTCAACGTATTCCATGGAAATCTCCTCAACTGATGTTTACTGTTTCGAGCAATTTCTTGTTTTGCATATCGAGCACGACAAACGAAGGCAGACCCAAGTCTTTCCAAAATA
>CAYTDB010000110.1:0-2152 GCA_964436455.1 uncultured Anaerolinea sp.
CCCAATTCAGGGAGCGCCATCCAATCCGGGACAGCATCGATCATTTGCATGATCTCGGGGTGATGCTTGACTTTGCCGTAGCCAAAATGTGGCAACATGCGTTTCTCGATGATGGTACGGTCGAAGTCAGAGCCGGCGATGTCCACGCCGCCGCTGGCGTAGACTTTGCGAGTCTTCGGGTCGCCGAGTCGCATGACGGCAATGTCAAGTGTACCGCCGCCGAAATCGAAGATGACCACGTTCTCTGGCTTTGTTATTGATTTCTCGTAATACAATGCCGCGGCGATGGGCTCGAGTTCAAAGTCTACTTCTTTGAAGCCCGCTTCATGCGCAGCCTCGCGCAAAGTCTCCTGTGCTTTGTGGTCCGTCTCTGGCTTTTCAGAAAATTTCACGGGGCGTCCCAACGTCACTGCATCGATTTTCTCGCCCAACACATCTTCCGCACGTTCCTTCAATAGACTCAAATACGTCTGTGCCAGGTCGCCCACACTGTAATAACGTTCAAAGATTTGCGTGCCGTTGTAATTGTCCTTGCGCAGCGCGGTCTTCAGATATTGCAGCAGCCGCCCAGGCTTCAACTCATCCACATACACAAAAATATCGCGCACATAATGCATGTCCGCGCCATATACGTCGATCTCACCCGCCCACTGCTTTACGAACCGTCGCTGTCGGTTCACATTATCGCGGTAATAATTCTCCACCGCCTCCTGCCCGAGATACGTGCGGTAATCCTTCGTGATATACAACACGGTCTTGATGACCTCAGGCAGAACATTTTTTGGGTCAACAGGCAGCAGTCTCACTCGCTGCCCATCATACACAGCTACCCCCGAATTAGATGTGCCAAAATCAATGCCGACTTTGAAACTCATCCTTCGGCCTTCCTCACACTGTCAGCTTGGATCCTGCCAATGGATAGAATCAAACTGTCGGCTTCGATCGAACCGGCGCCGGTCATTGAGGCAGCCTCGAGAACTTTGAGTCTCCCCGTAGCATCCAGCACCGCGATCTTGCCTCCATCCTGAACTGCCGCTGCACCCATAAAGCGGACTCCCTGCTCCAGCCGCGAGGGAGGGATCAACGCCTGTCCCTTCGCCGTGGACGATTTGGATGTGTCGGTGCTTCTGCTTTCGCGTTGAATCACCTTACCATTTTGCGTGATGCAGAGCAGCGTGGAGTCGGGATGAGCGATGAACGACGCGATGACATAATCGGTGGCGGAGAGTTTGATGCGCTCCTCGATGGCGTACGATAGATCGTCTACATCGAGCGCGATGACCTTGCCTTCGTAGGTGACGAACATCGCGATATCCTGTTTGTGGCAAAGCATGAGGTCGAACGGCTGGTCGGATTTTTGCAGCGTACCTTTGCCAATGTAATGATTACCGAGAATGGATTGCGCCATGGATGTCATGTTTTTCTTCGCGCATCCGCGGCGGCTGATCTGTAGGAAATGATCGGAGAGGGGGAGGTGCGAGAACGATGAGATGCAAGCCAGCGATTCGCCCGCGCGCGGCTCATCGGGAAGCGCCGCTTGATCCCATTTCCATTTGTCACCGAGTTTTACAGTGGGAATGTTGCTTACGGGATATGTTTCAATCCGCCCTGATGTGAACAGCAAACTGATCTCTCCATTCGATGGAACAGCGAGAATACGCGGAGGTTCGTCATTGCCAACAATATTGCCAACGATCTGACCGATCTCTTTCGCATCTTCACTTAACTCAACGCGAAAGACTCGTCCACGCTGGTTGTAGATGAGGATGCTGAGCGTTGACACTTCAGTCGTTGCTGCCACAGGCATTTCCACCGAGGAAAGATTGTCTACGCCGAAGCGCCGCTTGAGCAGATCAAGCTGATACTCGAGATGCGCGATCTGCTTCCGATATTCGTCCACACGCGTGCCATGCTCGAGGGCGATGTTCTCTGACAGTAACTCCTCGTTACGCTCGGTCAACTCGCGCAAACGATTGGCAACCAGTTTCACGATCACCACCGCGGACGCGGGTCGCTCTTCGGCTTCTTTCATCCATTCGTCAATTTTTTTATTGAAAACCATGGAGTTTCCTTTTGGTCGTTCAAGATTATATAAACGGGAGAAATAATTATAACAAGTATGCTGAAAATCTCCCTCTGTCAAAATCTCCCT
>CAYTDB010000110.1:2252-17169 GCA_964436455.1 uncultured Anaerolinea sp.
TGTCAAAATCTCCCTCTTGACTCATCTCCGTGACGGGCATAGAATTGCGCCCAATATGCTTAAGTCCAGCCGCTGGTTTAGCTATTTTTATTTTTACGGTTTCCGAGACTCGGTTGCCGTTGGTGGCGCTTAAGCAGACAGAAATAACTCTGTAACTAAAAGGCGAGACCACACGGTCTCGCCTTTTTTATTTCATTGCGTAGGGGCGACCCGCTAGGGTCGTCAAAAACACTCGATCAATCCTGACGGGTCGCCCCTGCAATAATAATGAGGAGAACTTATTTATGCCAATCCGTGGAATCCGTGGCGCGACTACCGTCCCTGCCGATGAACCAGAATTAATTCTCGAAGCCACGCGGGAATTGCTCGAAGCTATTCTGGATGCCAACAAAGGGATGAAGCCTGAAGATGTTGGCGGTGCCATCTTTACAGTGACGGAAGATCTCGCGTCCACCTTCCCCGCGCAGGCTGCACGTCAAATGGGCTGGGGACTTGTCCCGATGATGTGTGCCCGTGAGATTCCTGTCCCTGGCAGTTTGCCGAGAGTGATTCGTGTGCTTGTCCATTGGAATACAGATGTGCCACAGAATGGGATTACACATATCTATTTGAAGGATGCGGTCAAACTAAGACCCGACTTGGTTTCCGCACAGTAAAAATGTTGGAAGGTTGAAGGTTTCAGGTTATAAGTTGACGGACCTTCAGACCTGTAACTTGAAACCTTGAACTTATATAGGAGAAATCATTATGATGATCATTATGAAAGCCAATGCAACACCGCAGCAAGTGGAAGCGGTCATTACGAAGGTAAAATCAGAAGGATTGAATGTCCACCTCTCACAAGGCGTCGAAGCGACGATCATCGGTGCGATCGGCGAGACTCACAGTATCCCGTTGGATCGTTTTGAAGGATTGGACGGAGTGGAAGTCGTTCAACGTATCACACAGCCCTACAAGCTTGCATCACGGCAGTTTCACCCTGAGAACACAGTTCTGCCAATTGATGGATTCACTGTTGGCGGGGACGAGATCGCTGTCATTGCGGGACCGTGTTCAGTGGAGAGCCGTTCTCAGATCATAGAGACAGCTTTGGCGGTGAAAGAAGCGGGAGCGTCCGCTTTACGAGGTGGGGTCTTCAAACCCCGCACGTCGCCGTATTCCTTCCAGGGACTTGGCGAGGAAGGTCTCGAACTCCTGGCAGAAGCACGCGAAAAAACGGGACTTCCCATCGTGGTGGAGATCATGTCGCAGGTGCAGGTGGATGTGATGGTGAAGTATGTGGATGTGCTGCAAGTCGGCGCGCGTAATATGCAGAACTTCAATCTGCTGCGTGCAGTTGGCGAGACACGTACCGCAGTGCTGCTGAAGCGTGGACTCTCAGCCACAGTGGAAGAACTGCTCATGTCTGCCGAATACGTTTTGTCTGGGGGAAATAATCGTGTGATGTTGTGTGAAAGAGGTATCCGCACGTTTGAAACATCCACAAGAAATACAACTGATATCAATGCCATTCCTGTTTTGAAAAATCTAACTCATTTGCCTGTCATCCTTGACCCAAGTCACTCCACTGGTTATTCAGAATATGTTGCTGCCATTGCACGCGCAGGCATCGCGGCTGGCGCTGACGGATTGATCATTGAAGTTCATCCCAACCCTGCCCACGCGGTTTCTGATGGACGACAATCGCTCAAGCCCGAGAAGTTCGCAGAGATGGTCACGCAGATTGGTCAGATCGCGCAGATCATGGGACGTAAACTCGCTGTTGCTCAACGTGAATATGTGAAGCAAGGTTGGGCGTAGAAGCGACCACCGAAAATACATCAATAAACAAAAAGGACTCAATACATTATGATGATCATCATGCACCCAGGTGCACCCAGAGAGCAAATTGACGCAGTCATTGCTGAGATCGAAAAACAAAATTTATCTTCTCATCCCATTTTTGGCGTGGAACAAACCATCATCGGCGCGGTCGGTGATGGACATTACGTTCCGAAGGAAATCTTCGAAGCATTGCCTGGTGTGATGAAAGTGCAGCGCATTTCCAAACCGTATAAGCTTGCCTCACGTCAATTCCATGAACATGATTCAGTTTTTCAACTCGATGGCTTTCATATTGGCGGACCCGAGATCCCGATCATTGCTGGACCCTGTTCGGTTGAATCACGCGAACAAATTTTGGAAATTGCACATGCAGTTAAAGAAGCAGGCGCGAATGCGTTACGCGGCGGCGTGTTCAAGCCCCGCACTTCACCTTATTCCTTCCAGGGACTTGGCGAGGAAGGTCTCGAATTTCTCGTTGAAGCGCGCGAACAAACAGGCATGCCTATTGTTGTTGAGGTGATGGCTGTCTCGCAGATCGCCATGATGGAAAAATACGTTGACGTGTTCCAACTTGGCGCGCGCAACATGCAGAACTTTAATCTCCTCCGTGCGCTTGGTGAAACCCGCACACCTGTCCTTTTCAAACGCGGCATGTCCGCCACAATCGAAGAGATGCTCATGGCAAGCGAATACATTCTCAGCGGCGGTAATGATCATGTAATCCTTTGCGAGCGCGGCATCCGCACATTCGAAACTGCCACACGCAACACTACCGACATCAACGCCATCCCAGTCCTCAAAGAACTTACGCATCTGCCAGTCATCATCGACCCGAGTCATTCCACGGGCGATTCAAACTATGTCTCTGCCATCGCAAAGGCGGGTGTTGCTGCGGGTGCTGATGGTGTCATTGTTGAAGTCCATAACGATCCCGCACACGCTGTTTCCGATGGCAAGCAGTCGCTCACGCCTGAGGCATTCGCCAAAATGGTGAAGCAGGTCAAAGCCGTGGCTGAGGCGGTGGATCGTAGATTAGTTCCTCAACATGTCGCAGCCTGACTTTAATCTCGCAGAGTCAAAGATCGCCATCATCGGATTGGGATTGATGGGCGGTTCGCTCGCATTGGGATTGCGAGGCAAGTGTGCTGCGCTATACGGGATCGATCCGCATCAACCCACGCTTGAACTTGCTCTGTCCCAACACATCGTCGATTACGCTGACACCGATCCGGCCAAACTCCTCCCCGATGCGGATCTGGTGATTCTCTCTGCCCCTGTCCCTGCGATATTGACTCTGCTTGAACAGTTGCCGACGTACACACCCAGCCCCTGCATCGTCATGGATATGGGCTCCACGAAAAAGCTGATCGTTGAATCCATGTCGCACCTGCCCGAACGCTTTGACCCCATCGGCGGACACCCCATCTGCGGCAAGGAAAAACTCTCGCTTGCGAATGCAGAAAGAACTTTGTATTACGCCGCTCCATTCTTGCTCACGCCTTTGGAACGAACATCAAAGCGGGCATTATCTGCCGCGAATCAGATCATTGATGTCCTCGGTGCAAAAGGCAAAGTTTTAGATGCTGTCGAACACGATCGTATTCTCGCAGCCACAAGTCATCTGCCATTTCTGGTCTCATCAGCGCTGGCACTAGCAACGCCGCAGGATGTCGCTCCCTTTATCGGACCTGGCTTCAAATCCACCAGCCGCCTTGCAGGGACATCCTCTTCGATGATGATGGGCGTCCTGCAATCGAATCGGGAGAACGTACTGTATACCCTTTCTGAACTTCAACAACAAATATATGGAATCAAAATGGCGCTGATAAATGAAGATTACTCACAGCTCGAAACTCTCCTAAACAAAGCCCGCTCCACTTATCAATCTCTCACTGATAACTGATTACCATATACCTTTTTCATGCCTACCTTGCCGCCATCCCTACGTATTACTCCAATAAACCACCCCCTTAATGCCATCGTCCGCGTGCCTGGCTCCAAGTCACTGACCAATCGTGCCTTGTTGATCGCTGCCCTTGCAAACGGAACCACACTCTTAACAAATGCTTTATTCTCGGATGATTCAATATATTTTGCCCAAGCACTGCAAACCCTTGGCTTTGATGTTCAACTTGATGAAGCCAATCAAAAAATGACCGTCACTGGTCTCGGTGGGAAAATCCCTGCGAAGAAAGTGGAACTCTTTATCGGCAACGCAGGTACGGCGGCGAGATTTCTCTCTGCATTCCTCACGCTTGGGGATGGCGAATATGTTTTAGACGGCGAACCCCGCATGCGCGAACGCCCCATAGGCGATTTGATCGATGCTCTCAATCAACTGGGCGTGGAGATGGAATCTACGAATAACTGTCCACCCGTGGAAATTTTTGCAAAAGGACTTCATGGCGGCAAAACAAAAATTGCAGGAAATATTTCAAGTCAGTTTCTTTCAGCGTTGCTAATGGTCGCTCCCTATGCTCAATCTCCTATAGAAATTGAACTAACAACCGAACTCAACTCCAAACCCTATGTAGACATGACCATCTCTGTCATGAAAGAATTCGGTGTGGATATTGAACGGGATGAATATTCACGTTTCACAATTCAACCTTCATCTTATTCACCAATTACCAATTACCCAGTTGAGTCTGATGCCTCTGCCGCCTCCTACTTCTTCGCCGCCCCTGCCATCTGCGGCGGGACTGTCAAAGTGGAGAACATTTCTCGTAACTCCCTTCAAGGAGATATCGCTTTTCTCGATGTTTTGAGACAAATGGGATGCACGATTGAAGAAACGGATAACTCCATACAAGTCACTGACGCCGCTGAATTGCGCGGTGTTGACATAGATATGAGCGACATACCAGACACTGCCCAAACTTTAGCTGCTGTCGCACCCTTCGCTAATTCGCCAACTCGCATTCGTGGCATCGCCTCTGCACGAGTCAAAGAAACAGATCGCGTGTCAGCGACATGTAACGAGCTCAAACGCCTTGGCGTGCAAGTGGACGAGCATGAAGATGGCATGACGATTTATCCGTGTTCTACGTTCAAACGTTCGAACGTTGAAACGTACAATGACCATCGTATGGCAATGTCCTTTTCATTGATTGGATTGCGCTCTGGCGGAGTAACAATTGAGAATCCATTGTGTGTCTCCAAGACGTTTCCGTCTTACTTCGATGTATTGGAGACCTTACGATGATAAAACTTGGTTTGATTGGCTATCCTGTTGGTCATAGCCTCTCCCCAAAAATTCAAAATGCTGCTCTCAAGGCTTGTGGCTTGAATGGCGAATATTCGTTGTATCCCATTGAGCCTGCTGATATGCAGGCTTTGAAGGATTTGCTGGGTAGTGTCCGCTCGGGCGAGATAACCGGACTTAATGTCACCATCCCGCATAAACAAAATGTGATTCAATTCCTGGATGAGCTTACGCCAACTGCCAAAACGATCGGAGCGGTCAGCGTGATTTATCTTCGGGACCATAAACTCATCGGTGACAATGCGGATGCGCATGGCTTTTTGACCGACTTGAAGAAGGTTTTTGATTTTTCATCTCTTGCTGCCCCGTCTTCTGCCTTGATTCTCGGTGCTGGAGGCTCTGCGCGTGCAGTGGTTCATGCGTTACTTAATGATGGTTGGAATGTCACGGTCGCCGCGCGACGAATCGAACAAGCCCGGGAATTAGCCATGAAATTGGAAGGAACAAATGTACTTGACCTCGACCCTCAAAACTATCAACTTTCAAACTTTCAATTGATCGTTAACACTACGCCGCTTGGCATGACGCCAAACATACACGCCTCGCCTCTTCCTGAAAATATCAGATTGCCCAGCCATGCACGCGTTTATGATTTAGTCTACAATCCACGTGAGACAAAACTTGTACGTGATGCCCGTTCACAAGGACTAAATGCGATGACTGGTTTGGGTATGCTCATCGAACAAGCCGCTCTTGCTTTTGAACTGTGGACGGGTCACAACCCTCCGCGCGGAATTTTATGGAAAACTGTTGAAATTGATAACTGATTACTGTTCACTGAACTACTGGAGACCTCATGCTTAGATTCTTAACCGCAGGCGAATCCCACGGACCATCCCTGACAGCCATCCTCGATGGGATGCCTGCTGGTCTTGCCATTACACCTGAAATCATCAACAAAGACCTCGCCCGCCGCCAAAAGGGATACGGTTCTGGCGGACGAATGAAAATAGAAAAAGACACGGTGCAAATCACAGGCGGAGTCATGGCTGGCGAAACGACCGGCGCACCAATTGCCTTACTTGTGCAAAACGATGACCATATCAAATGGAGAGGCAAAGCCATTGACCCGATGACCGCTCCTCGTCCCGGTCATGCCGACCTCACGGGCGCGGTCAAGTATGGATACAAAGACCTGCGCCCCGCCCTCGAACGTGCCTCTGCGCGTGAAACCGCTATGCGTGTTGCCGCAGGTGCCGTGTGCAAACATTTTCTACATCAATTCGGCATCATCGTTGGCGGATATGTTTCATCCATTGGCGAAGTGCAGGTGGATTTTGGCGATATGTCCTATGAAGAACGCTTTCAGCGTGCGGAAGAGTCAGATGTGCGATGCCCAGTCGAAGGGTCCGCGCAAAAGATGCGGGATGAAATCGAAAAGACCATTCACGGTAAGAACACCCTTGGCGGCATCCTTGAGATTGTTGCTCTGAATCTTCCCGTTGGACTCGGTAGTTTTATGCAATGGGACAAACGTCTCGAAGCGAAACTTGCAATGGCAGTCATGTCTGTGCAGGCGATCAAAGGTGTGGAAGTGGGCGATGCGTTTGAGAATGCAAGAAGAATTGGCACGCAAGCCCATGACCCGATCAACCTGCAACCTGCGACCTTTGACCTTCAACGTTCGACGAATCGAGCAGGCGGCACCGAAGGTGGAGTCTCCAATGGACAACCGATCGTTATCCGCGCCGCGATGAAACCGATCGCAACCACGCTTCTCCCTCAACCGACAGTTGATCTTGCGTTAAAAGTCGATGCGCCCACCAAATATGAACGCTCCGATTTTTGCCCTGTGCCGCGTGCCGTTCCCATCCTTGAAGCGATGGTTGCGTTTGTTCTGGCAGATGTGTTGGTCGAGAAACTTGGTGGAGATTCAATCAATGAAATGAAGCCTCGCTTTGAATCCCTGCGTAAAGCGAGGCTCGATGATTTGCACATGGATAATACCCCGCATATATTTTGGGAATGACAATGACGCATATTTTTCTTTACGGTCCATCGGGAACGGGCAAATCCACCATTGGCAAACTCCTTGCTGACAATCTCAAACTTCCATTTGTTGACCTGGATGCTGTTATTGAAACAAACGCAGGTATACCCATTCCGCAAATTATGGAAAAACAAGGCGAGTCAAGGTTTCGTGATTTGGAGGCATCTGCACTGAGAGAATCCGTAGGTCACGCATTTAACGTGACAAGTCCGGGCGGGTTACAAACCTGCCCTTTAGGAACAATCATCGCCCTCGGTGGTGGAGCGCTCTTGCGTGATGAGAACCGTCAATTTACAAAAGAAAATGGCAGAGTAATCCTGCTCATGGCAAGACTCGACACCTTGATCACAAGACTTGAGTCCGATTTTAATAAACGTCCGCTGTTGGCTGGTGATTTGCGAGTGAAACTTTCATCCCTGTTGGAAAAACGCAGAGAACATTATGCATCTTTTCCAAATCAACTTTCAGTTGACAACAAGAACGCCGAGCAAGTTGTGCATCAACTTCAAATCATGCTTGGCTGCCATCACCTCTCTGCGATGGGAGAATATGAAGTATATGTAGGTCAGGTTTCCAACCTGACGAACTTTTCCATGCAAAGCCCCATCCTCGTCACTGATGAAAATGTGGCAAAGCATCATCTCGAAAAGATCAGGATGATGCTGCCTGATGCCAACTCCGTCATCCTCCCTGCGGGTGAAGGGCATAAAAACCTTGAAACCATTTCACGCTTATGGAAATCCTTCCTCGAAAATGGACTTGACCGCAAAAGCACCGTCATCGCCTTCGGTGGCGGCGTAATTGGCGATATGACCGGCTTTGCCGCATCCACGTATATGCGCGGGATTCAATGGATCGCCATCCCGACAACCCTGCTCTCGATGGTGGATGCATCAATAGGCGGAAAGACGGGATTCGATTTGCCCGAAGGGAAAAACCTTGTCGGTTCTTTTTATCCCCCAAAGCTGGTTCTTGCGGACCCCAACCTTTTGCTCACGCTGACAGATCGTGAACTTCGTTCCGGTATGGCAGAAGTTGTAAAGCATGGCATCATCTCTGACCCTGAATTATTTGAGCTATGCAAACACAATATGGATTGGGTGAAAGATAATCTCGAAGCGATTGTCAAACGCGCAATGGCGGTGAAGATAAAAGTGATTGAGGAGGACCCGTATGAAAAAGGAATCCGCGCCGCATTGAATTTGGGACATACCATTGGGCATGCTGTTGAACTGGTTAGCAAGTTTGAGTTAAGGCATGGAGAAGCAATAGCTATTGGAACATTTGCCGAGGCAAAATATGCTGAGCGGATTGGGATCGCACGAAAAGGATTGGCTAATGAGATTGGTAGCGTGTTGACTGAGTTGGGCTTGCCCATTGAAATCCCAGCCGACATGCTGCGTGGAGAAATTATCAATGCCATGCGGGTTGATAAGAAGAAGAATGCAAAAGTGATCCGTTTTGCGCTGCCGGTGGAAATCGGAAAAGTGGAATTGGTGAATGTGACGGATCTGGATGCAGTTATGGACAATGGACAATAGACCAGTGACCATATCGTCCATTGTCTATAGTCTATCGTCGAAATGAGGAATATGAAGATATTAATTTTGCACGGTCCTAATCTAAATTTACTTGGCACACGTGAGCCAGACGTATATGGTTTCATGACATTAGATGATATCAACAATAAACTGATCGAGCTTGGTAGGGAATTGGATGTTGAGGTCAAGTGCCTGCAATCGAATCATGAAGGCGCATTGATCGATGCCCTGCACGGTGCGCGGACTTGGGCGGATGGCGTGGTGTTCAACCCCGGTGGTTATACACATACATCCATTGCTTTGCGCGATGCGATCTCGGCGATACATCTACCTGTTGTCGAGGTACATCTCTCGAATGTGTATGCGCGCGAGGAGTTCAGGCACGTTTCGATGGTTTCAGCCGTGTGTAAAGGGAAAATCACGGGCTTTGGGTGGATGTCATATTTGCTTGGTTTGAGGGCGTTGGTGGATGTGGCGGGGAAATAAAGGTTGATCGGACAGGGGCAGGTTGAGGTCTGGTTTGAGGCGTAGGGGAGCCGTTGGGTAAGCATTTTTGAACCGAACACGTCCACATGTATAATCAATCCAAGGCGATGAGAGAGTCTCTGGTTGCAAGATTAGGGTTGTGGCGTGAACGTTTTCGGGGGATGGTTCCGTTCGCGTCTGGTGTGCTGGCAACTTTACTGGCTTTGGTTCTCTACAGTTTCCTTTTTCCATCGAATCAATTAACCGAGCGTGAAGTAAATGATGCAATTGTGAGCGCAATGGCGTCTGCCACGCCGCGCTCGCCGGATGCGACGATCGTGTATCAGATCATCCAGCCTTCGATCGTGTATATCGAGGCGGGCTTTGTGGATGGGAAGGGACATCATAGCGGCGGGTTGGGGACGGGGGTGATCATCAATGACACTGCCGATATTGTGACAAGCCTGCATGTTGTGAAGGACGCGGAAAACATCCGGGTCACGTTTGCAGATGGGACAAAATCGGAGGCGTTCATCCTTGATCAGACGCCTGAGATGGACCTGGTGGTTTTGCGTGCGTATAATTCGCCGGGACTTTTTATTCCGGCAACATTGGGGAACCCGGGTTCGATGCGTGTGGGTGATGATGTGTTCGTGGTTGGCAATCCTTTTGGTTTGTATAGCTCGATGAGCGCAGGCGTGATCTCAGGGTTTAATCGCACCTTCCAACCGGTTGGTACTGACCTGGCTCTTGAAGGGTTGATCCAGTTCGATGCAGCGGCGAACCCCGGCAACTCGGGTGGTCCGCTGTTGGATCGCAATGGACGGGTAATCGGGATCGTGACCGGGTTGGTGAACCCAGGTCAGGGTAATTTTTTCGTGGGTATTGGTTTCGCCGTGCCGATCACCAGTGCCGCGGTGGGTGGGGGAGGCAGTCCGCCGTATTGAGTCAGCACTTTTCCCTCACCCCAACCCTCTCCCTGTGGGAGAGGGGATTTTGGAAGGAGACTACACATGGTTCAAAGCAAAACTGAAAATCGGACGCCGATGGAGAAAGTTTTATATGAAGTGAAGAAGATCATTGTTGGGCAGGACCATATGCTTGAACGGATGATCGTTGCCCTGCTGGCACGCGGACATATTTTGGTGGAAGGTGTGCCGGGTTTGGCAAAGACGATGGCGATCAAGACTCTGGCTGAGTCCATTGGCGGGGAATTCAAACGCATCCAGTTCACGCCGGACCTTGTCCCTGCCGACCTGATCGGGACGCGCATCTATAACCAGAAGACCGGCAAGTTCGAGACTTCACTGGGTCCCGTTTTCACAAACCTTTTGCTTGCAGATGAGATCAATCGCGCGCCTGCCAAGGTGCAAAGTGCTTTGTTGGAAGTGATGCAGGAGCGACAGGTAACCATCGGGCGCGAATCGTTCAAGGTGCCGGATCCGTTCCTGGTGCTGGCAACGCAAAACCCGATCGAAACAGAAGGGACGTATGCCCTGCCCGAAGCGCAGGTTGACCGCTTTATGATGAAAGTGTTGATCGGGTATCCCTCCTCGACAGAAGAGTTTGTCATCGTGGAGCGTATGACTGCCGCGTTGCAGGCTGTGCAAAAGATATTGACTGTTGAGCAGTTGCTCAAACTGCAAAAGGATGCCGATAAGGTCTATGTAGACCCGGCGTTGATCGAGTATTCGGTCCGCATGGTGACCGCGACGCGTGACCCGAAGGAAGTGGGCTTGCCGGAGTTGGGTCGTTACATCATGTTCGGCGCCAGTCCGCGTGCTTCGATCAATTTGATCTTGACCGGGCGGGCACTTGCCTTTGTGCGCGGACGTAATTATGTCCTGCCGCAGGATGTGCTGGATATGGCGCTTGATGTGATGCGTCATCGCCTTGTCCTTTCGTATGAAGCACTCTCAGATAATTTAAGCAGTGACGATATCCTGAACCGCATCCTTGACCGCATTCCAATACCGGTGGTGCCTCTGCATGAGCATACAAAAATCAGCAGCAACGCCTGAGAAGATCCTGCTGCGGCTGGATTGGGATGTCATCCGTAAATTGGATGGCTTACTGCAGGGCGATTATCGTTCGCTGTTCTACGGCTTCGGCGTAGACTTTGCCGACTTGCGCGAGTATCAGCCAGAGGACGATATCCGTTATATTGATTGGAATGTCACTGCACGGATGAATACGCCGTATGTGCGCCAATATCTGGAGGACCGAGAGATCACTGCATGGTTCCTATTGGATATGAGTCCGTCGGTGGATTTTGGTGCGGTGGGAACTCCGTTCGAGAAGCGGACAATGCTGGTTGATTTTGTTACGGTGCTGGCGCGCTTGATGACGCGTCATGGGAACCGCGTTGGGGCGATGATGTTTGGGAGCAGGATCCAACATACGATCCCCGCGAGAGGAGGGAAAGTGCAGGTGCTGCGTCTCATCAACGATATGCTCAAGCAGCCGCGCCTCGATCACGTTCCGCGTACGAATCTCAAACCATTCTTCGAAGGCGCACTGCATACGATCAAGCGCCGTTCGCTGATCTTTGTCATCTCTGATTTTGTAACTGAACCAGGTTGGGAGCGTCCGCTCAATATGCTGGGACAGAAACATGAGGTGGTCGCGATCCGTTTGACCGACCCGCGTGAGATGGAATTGCCGGATGTGGGCATGATCGTGATGGAGGACGCGGAGACGGGCGAGCAGATGTTCGTAGATACACATGATGCGAAGTTTTGCAAGCGGTTTACTGATGCGGTGCAACAACGCGAGGAGGAACTGGCTTTATCGTTCAAACATGCGGGTGTGGATATGATGTCGCTTTCGACGGAGGATGACTTGATAAAGACGATCCTGCGTTTCGCGAAGAGGCGTCAACAAAAGAGGTCTTGAGTTCATGTCTTTCATTTGGTCATCCATGCTCGGATTGTTGTTACTGGTGCCAGTTCTGGCATTAGTCTATGTGTTAATGCAACGACAACGCCAGGAAGTTGTGGCGAAATCCGGGTTTGGGTTGGTGCAGACGACTCGAGTAGCTGATGTGCGTCGACACTATCCCGCGATGATCTTTCTGCTCGGTCTGACGATCCTGATCTTTTCACTGGCGCGCCCGCAGGCGACAGTCAGTTTGCCAAAATATGAAGGGAAAGTGATTCTCGTCTTTGATGTCTCGGGAAGCATGGCGGCGGAGGATATCGAACCGACGCGCATGGAAGCAGCAAAGAAGATCGCTTCCGATTTTGTAAAGGATCAACCCGCGATTGTACGAATTGGGGTGGTGGCTTTCAGTGATGGCGGGTTGAGCGTGCAGACGCCGGATGTCAACCGCGAGAACACGTTAATGACAATTGAAAGGCTTGTTCCACGTCGCGGCACGTCATTAGGCAATGGAGTGCTGGTGGCGTTGAATACCATTGCTGTGGATGCCGGTGACCCTCCCCTTATGAACACGAGCATTGTTTCACCCACAGATGATATGTTGGAAATCCCGCAGGGATGGTATCCATCTGCGGTTATCGTCTTGTTCAGTGACGGTGAAAACAACGACCGCCTCGATCCGCTTGCAGTCACTGACTTGGCGGTGGATCTTGGTGTGCGCATCTATACCATCGGCGTTGGCAGTACTGAAGGCGCCACGATCAAAGTGGAAGGGATGAACGTTCATACCGCATTGAATGAGCCATTGTTGCAGCAAATCGCACAGACATCCGGTGGGCAGTATTATTTTGCTGGTGATGAAACAGAAATGAACAGGATCTATAATGACCTCGAACCGACCCTGTCCATCAAACCGGAAGAATTGGAATTGACATCGTTACTGGCAGGTTTCGGCGTTCTGGTCTTTTTATTCGGAGGCGCTTTGTCGCTTCTGTGGTTTGGACGTGTGATATGAGTTTCCTCTGGACCGGTTTACTGGTTTTACTTGCCATTGTTCCGCTTGCGATCGTCTTCTATTTCATCCTTCTGCAACGCCGCAGACGATACGCTGTCCGCTACTCGAGTTTGTCGCTGATCCGTGAAGCCGCTTCACATCAGACCTGGTGGCGGCGTCACATCCCATTCATTCTCTTCCTTTTGGGGCTTACTTCTCTCGTGATTGCAATGGCACGTCCCGTTGCCACAGTCCTCATTCCTTCGAACAAAGCAACTGTCATCCTTGCGATGGATGTCTCGCGCAGCATGTGCGCCACCGATATTCCTCCCAACCGTCTCGAAGCTGCCAAGGACGCGGCGCAGGTTTTCATCCAAAATCACAAGTCTGGCAGACAAATCGGCATCGTAGCGTTTGCAGGATTTGCAGAACTGATCCAGCCTCCCACGATTGATACTGGTGTGCTTAACGATGCAATCGAAAACCTGACCACCGCACGCAGGACAGCAATAGGAAGTGCCATCCTGCGCGCCATCGATGCGATATCAGAAGTGGATGACCGCGTGGCATCGAGCGACAATGTCACCGCATCAGGCGGGATCCCGGGTCTGACTCAGTCCGAGACAACGGAACCTTCCCCTCACATCATCATCCTCCTAACGGATGGCGCAAGCAACGCAGGACCCTTCCCGCTCACCGCCGCGGCGCAAGCCGCTGCACGCGGCATCCGTGTGTACACTATCGGATACGGCACGGTCAACAACACCTCCCCAATGGATTGTGGCGATAACTTCGGACAGGACCAATTCTTTTTTGGCGGTGGAGGCGGTTTCGAATTTGACCAACAGGGGGGAGGCAGTCGTGGTTTCCGCTTGACATTGGATGAAGATACTTTGAAACAGATCGCCGATATCACCGGGGGAACCTATTACTTTGCCTCCAGCGCCAGCGAACTGGAGGAGGTTTTCCAGAACCTGCCATCCTTTGTGATCGCCACGCGTGAGACCATCGAGATCAGCGTCTTCTTCACAGCCTTCGCAGCGTTCATGATTCTCCTCGCGATGTCTCTGTCCTTCCGCTGGCATCCGTTGGGGTGAAAAGTCACATGTCACTCTGAGCGAGCGTTCTTCGCGACCGACACTTGCACCGCAGGCACACTTGCCCTGGCGGGCAGTGCCAGGGAGTGCAGGTGAGAGTCTCTCTATAGTGTCAGAGATGCTTCGCTCTGCTTAGCATGACATTATAGGTGGCGGAGGCAGCATCCATTATTTGAGTTCACGGGACTATAATCCCTTTCCATGACCATTGACCGCAGCAAATCATTGATCCCCAAAAAGAAAGGCTTTCTCTTCGAGCCTTTTCGATTCCCAAAACAAAGCATCCCATTGGCAAAAGCCCGATTGAAAGCGGATACAGAACTGATTCTCGTGGAAAGAGGCGGGAACTATTATGCATTTTTGGCGCGCGAGATGGCGCATCATCATGTTGCACAAGGAGAGTTGGCGGGGGAGCCGTATCTGGTCTCGTTCTGACCGCCATGCAACAGCGGAGTTGGTCTAACTCCGGTGGTGAAAGGCAAAGTCCATCACTTTGGTGTGATCGGCGTGATCAATGGGTTGGCAGTGATGAGCGACAGTGAGACGAACTCCCGCTGGGATCACATCACTGGTGAAGCATTTGACGGTCCGTTGGCAGGCGAGAAGCTGGATGTGTATCCCATCCGCGTGACAACGGTCGAAGCCGCTTTGACTGAAACCCCGGATATCGAAATCTATTTCTCTGCATACTTTTCGATATGGCGGTGGATCAATCAAAAATGGTATCCTCGATTTATCTGGGTAAAGAAACTTGTCCTCCCGCCGATTTTTTATCTCAGCATGAGTCATTCCATCGATTCGCGTCTTCCGCGTCAAGCACAGGGGTTGGGAGTGATTGTTGGAAAATATGCCAGATATTAC
>CAYTDB010000111.1:0-17128 GCA_964436455.1 uncultured Anaerolinea sp.
ACCGCGGAACAACGCACATCCGAGAGCCCATCATGAACTTTTTCACGCGGCTCATCATCGCTGTATACTCGAGATCGTTGGTCTTGTATCCGCGTAGATTCAAAGATGAGTTTTTCAATGAGATGCAAACTGTTTTTATGGATTCAATCAATGAAGCGGCAAAAATCGGCATTCTTCCATTGACATTACTCTCATTACGAGAATTCGGCGGATTGCCATTCCATGTTTTGCGCGAGATCTGGCATGAGATCGAGAGAAAGGAAATGGTCATGGTCACGAACGAAAAAATGGAACCGGCATCCACGCGCAGCGTCAAAGCAAGCCACTGGGAAGCATTCTTGAGCACGTTACCGTTCGCACTGTTTGGGGTCGTCTGCATGATCGGCAAGATCAGGATCCCATGGGTCGGTATATATGCTGATCTGACATTCTATCTCTTTGTCCTTCTAGGACTCTTGATAGGACTAGTAAAAGCATTCCCCCGTTGGGCATACAGCTACCTGGGTTGGTCCTTGGTCTACGCCTGGTGGTGGACAAATGCATACACAAGAGGACTCAAATTATTCGGATACACCTTCGGCAATGAAGCCTGGGGCTGGCGCGTTTGGTATCCGTTCTTTATTACGCTTGGAATTGCCATCCTTTTTACCCGTTCCATTCGCCCCCTCCGAGAATTGGTTCTCGGTATCTGGCAGGATTGGACGCTCCTGTCTCTGACAATGTATTCCTTCGTTGGGTTTATGATGCTGTTATATGATGAAGTTCGTGCCCCCCACACGATCGCTTTCATGACTGCGTCCACACTGGTCATCTGCGCCAGCGTATGGATCTTCACGAGAAGCACTAATCGCGTGCATCGCATTATTACCCTGCTGGCAGGCTTTTTTGCCGGTCTCCTGATTGACCGCATCTGCGCCGCCACCTGGGACTTCAACGCTTATTATGGATTCCCCGCCCAACCACCCGTGCCCTGGTACAGCTCCCTTATGGAGATAATCTTTTTCACTGTGCTATGGAGCCCAATCATGTGGCTGCCCGTTTTGGTCGGTTTATTTAAGAGCACCTACAATAAAGAATCGAAGTCCTGACCAGTCTCAGGGAGCATCTTTCACGATTTTTGAGATCAAGCATTTGAACTGTTCGACAACAGGTTTGATTGGCGGGCTGACATCCTTGGGGATTTCGTCCGCATCGAACCATCCCCATTCTGTATGCTCATCATTGAGTTTTACTTCCCCGCTCCATTCGCGTGACAGATATACAACCGTGACGTTATAGACCTCATCCCCATTCGGATATTGGTAATATAGTTCGGGACCGGAGAAAACGCCGAAAAGAGACATCTCCCCCACCTCAAGACTTACCTCTTCAAAGGTCTCACGCTTCGCGGCATCTTCAACCACTTCCCCCGGCTCGGTTGCCCCGCCGGGCAATCCCCAAGATCCACTGTCGGAACGTTTCATCATCAATAGACGGTCTTGCGCATCCAAAACAAGGATCGCCGCCCCAACCATGAGGATCGGGCGGTGTCCGATGTATTCACGCAGTTGAATGATGTAATCCATTATTTGATTTTGATGGTTTCCTGCGCCCTTAGCGATTCCACTGCCGCAAATGTGGATTGGGTCACGCCAATCAACTGCACATAAGGAATTGGCGGTTCCCCACCCTCGCGGATGGATTTGGCGAAGACTTTCCACTCTGCCACATGGCCTTTATCCTGCGCTCCCTTCGCCCGCGTCTTTCTTCCATCACGAACTGTTTCCAACGAAACGAAATCATCCAACACTGACACCTGCCCCCCGCAGAACACTTCAACGCGTTCCTTCGGGAAGGATTTATCACCGTTCGCAAGATAATCCACCACGCCGACTGAACCATCAGGGAAAGCGAAGGTCATGGACACGTTGTCTTCGTGGTATTTGCCAGCGTCGGGCAAGGCATGTGCCGTCACAGAGCCGGGTGATTCACCCACTAGGAAGGTGATGAAATCAATGAAGTGACAGCTCTCGCCGATGATGCGTCCACCGCCGATTTCGGGATCTTGAGTCCAATGATTGAGGGGAATTGGTCCAGCGTTGACACGGTAATGAACATGCATTGGTTCATTACGGTCTTTCAAGGATGTGTAAAGTTGTTGGGCAAGAGGCGCGAATCTGCGATTAAAACCAGTCATCACTAAGCAGTTATCAGTCTTCTTCAATTGCCTACTGATCACGGATAGCTGTTCACTGCTTATCGCCAGAGGCTTTTCCACAAAAACATGTTTTCCGGCCTTCAACGCCTTCACCACTAGGTCAGCGTGAGAGTCGTGGCGGGTGAGGATGGCGACAGCATTGATGTTCGGATCGTTGATAATCTCTTCATCGCTGGAGGTGGCATACTGGAAACCAAACTTTTTGCCAGAGTGCCGGGCATGCAGTCCGCCAGAGGAGGCAACGCCGACGAGTTCGATATCACCGGCTTTTTTGATGGCGGGAAGGAGCATAGCGTTGGCGAACAAACCAGCGCCTAAAACCCCAAGTTTGCAGGTTGCAGGTTTGAAAGTTGGAACGTTGAACCTTACAACCTTCGAACCTTCCAACTTTTCAACAGATTGAGGGTATCGCAACACCACGCCCAAGAATTTTTCTTTCGTTTTCCCAGTAATGACCTCATACGCTATGGTTGCCTGTTCGATGGGAAAGCGATGCGTAATAAGCGGTTGGACATTGAGCTTACCCTGAGACATCAACTCAAGGACCGATTCGAAGTTGCGTCCTTCTGTCCATCTCACATAACCGATGGGATAGTCTTGTCCATGTTCCTCGTAATTCACATCGTATCGTCCAGGTCCGTAGGAACGGGAGTTGATAAAGGACAGTTCTTTTTCAAAATAGACCTTGCGCGGGAGGGTTAAGCCAACAGCGCCCGTTGCAACGACACGCGCTTTGTCGCGTGCGATGGCACCTGCAAGTTCAACAGGATCATTGGAGGATGTGTCCGCACAGATGATGACTGCATCGAAGCCGCGGTTGGATGTGAAGGCTCCGGCTGAATCCACTGCCGTTTTGCGGGAGACAGCTTGAAGTCCAAGAGAAGAGGCGAGGGCGAGGCGGGAGGGGTCAATGTCTATGCCGAGAACGTTGCATCCAGCGGCAAGGGCGATCTGGGCGGTGAGGAGTCCGAGCAATCCCATGCCAATGATCGCGACATTCTCACTGAGCTGAGGTTCGGCAAGACGAAAGCCCTGCATGGCGATCGCGCCGAGCGTGGTGAAGGCGGCGGATTCGAAATCGACGTTCTTAGGAAGCGGCGTGATGAGGTTGCGCGGTACAACATTGTATTCCGCGTGGACAGCGTAATTTGCACCCGCGCACGCCACGCGTTGACCAACCTTGAGTCCAGGTGTGTTCTTGCCGAGCGCAACAATGGTGCCAGCGGAGGAATAACCAAGCGGCATGGGCTGGTCAAGACGATTGAACGCGGCTTGCACCGCGGGAAGAACGCCCTCACGCTTTGCCTTGTCGAGCACCTGCCGAACCTGATCGGGACGCGAACGCGCCTTGCCGAGCAGATTCTTTTTAGCGAACTCAACGATCATGCGCTCGGTACCAGCAGAGACAAGGCTCGATTCGATTTTGACTAGCGCCTGCCCTTCGCGCGGCGTGGGCACAGGCACATCTTCAACAGAGGTCTTGCCGTTTTTAATATTTTGTAGAAGTTGTTTCATGGAAATGGAATCTCGTTTTGGATTTGAAGAAGTATAACGCATCTCAACTTTCAAGAGCGAAGCATATATTCGGTATGACAAATGTCACTTTCACGGTTAAGGATTTCCTTAATTATTGACTTCCATTTTTCCAAATGCTATTCTGGTTTTGGTAAGACAGCGCAAGCTGTTTATTTTGCATTACAAAACTAAAGGAGGTACGATATGGCACTCGGTGGTTACGCGGATAAAGTTGCCTGGGTCGATCTGACATCAGGCAAAACGGAATTCAAACCAATTCCAGAAGAATATAAACTCAAATATATTGGAGCACGTGGCGTGGGCGTGAGATTCGTGTTCGATAATGGTCCATCAGTAGATCCGCTCTCCCCCGACAACATCCTGTGCTTCATGAACGGACCCATGACCGGCTCGGAAGCCAACATGAGCGGACGCATGGCCGTTGTGACCAAATCGCCTCTGACCGGAACCATAACTGACTCTCACCATGGAGGCTGGTCCGCCGCCCGACTCCGCTGGGCTGGCTACGATGGCTTGGTCTTCAAAGGCAAAGCCGCCAAACCGACCTATGTTTATATCCATGATGACCAGTTCGAACTGCTAGATGCTTCAGATGTTTGGGGAAAAGGCGTTCACGATACCGTACAGTATTTCAAAGATAAATATGGCGAGAAAGACCTGACCGTGATCTCCATCGGTCCTGCGGGCGAGAACCTGGTCAAATTCGCGTGCTGGGTCAACGAGGATGACCGCGCCAGCGGACGTGGCGGCACGGGCTGTGTCGGCGGCTCGAAGAACCTGAAAGCCATCGTTATCAAAGCTGAGAAGAAGATCGTCAAAGCGGCTGACCGTGAAAAGTGGAAGGAAGCCCATAAACTCGCCCTCGCCCAGATCATGGACGAGCGCGTCGTCACTTCCCCGCGCAAGGGCGGTCTCTCCGTCTATGGTACGAACGTGCTGATGAACATGACCAACGTCATCGGCGGTCTGCCTGCCAAGAACAGCCAGTTCACGGGATGGGATCATGCCGAAAAAGTCAGCGGCGAATATGTAAACGACAACATTCTGGTCGACAATCCCACCTGTCATGCCTGCCCCGTTGCCTGCAAGAAGGAAGTGGAGATCAAGGATGGACCCTACAAGGGTCTGCGCATGGAATCAGTGGAATACGAACCCGCCTGGTCAGTTGGCACAAACTGCGGCAATGACGATATCCGCGTGGTTGCCAAGATGATCGACACCTGCAATGATATGGGGATCGACGCCATCGAGATCGGTCACCCGCTTTCCATTTGGATGGAAGCCAGTCAAAGAGCCTACACCAACGGCGACGGCAAAATCGAATGGGGCAATGGCGCAAAGATGGTTGAAACCACCATGCTTATCGCAAAACGCGAAGGTATTGGCGCTGTGATGGCAGATGG
The DNA here is from genome assembly GCA_964436455.1 of uncultured Anaerolinea sp. Classification (GTDB taxonomy): domain Bacteria; phylum Chloroflexota; class Anaerolineae; order Anaerolineales; family Villigracilaceae; genus Defluviilinea. The sequence goes on from CAYTDB010000111.1 coordinate 5,137, forward strand.
AGCAAATGCCACTGCCGAACATTTCGGTCACCGCGAACTTGCCATGACGGTCAAGGGCATGGGGATTCCCGCTTACGACCCACGCGGTATAAAAGCCATGGGCTCGGGTTATGCCACCAGCAACCGCGGCGCGTGCCACCTGCGCGGCTACACGCCCGCTGCAGAAGTTGTCGGCAATGTGCTTGGTCCCACCACGGTAACTGACCCACTCGCTTGGGAAGGCAAGGGCGAACTCACCATCATCTTCCAAAACGTCCACACCGTGACCGACTGCCTCGACATATGCAAATTCGCAACCTTCGCCGAATCGCTGGATGCGTTTGCAGCGCAATACGAAGCCATGACGGGCGTTCCTTCGAGCGCCGAACACCTGCTCAAAGTTGGCGAGCGCGTCTACAACCTTGAGCGCCACTACAACAACCTGAACGGCTTCCTTGAAGGTAGTGACTACCTGCCTGACCGCTTCACGAAGGAACCTTCCAACTACGGTGGAAGCAAGGGACACGTCTGCGAACTGGATAAGATACTCGCAGAGTATTACGATAAGCGCGGATGGGTGAACGGCGTTGTACCTGAGGCCAAACTCAAAGAGTTGGAAGTCATCTAGCGCTCGCTGCACTCTTAATCGGCAGCTGGTTCTGTTTCAACAAACAGAAGCTCCCCGATAACAACGCAGGGCAACTCACGTTGCCCTGCGTTGCATTAATGTCATTGCGAGGGTATTAGCCCGAAGCAATTTCCATCTAGTATCACCCTCCTCCCACTGCAGGGAAGACGTTGACTACATCCCCTTGCATTATCCTGGTCTGGAACGCGTCATCCATGAATTGCACATCGCGCCCATTGATAAAAAAGTGGACGTGACCATACATCTTCCCGTCCTTATCTAGTAATTCTTTCTTCATGATCGGGAAGCGTTCGATAATCTTGTCCAACAGTTCCTGGGCAGTCACGCCGTGCTCCACATCGAATTCAACGGTCTTGCCGCCTGCTATATCGCGCAGGGTTGCGAAGAAGTTAACTTTCATCTGTCGTTCCTTTTCCAAAGTTAGGTTCGCGTAACACTTCCACGTTCATCCGTCCGCTGGAGATGGGAGAGAAAAAGCTGATGATTGAGTCAGGCTTTAGGGGTGTATCCAGCCCCGCCGACGCGAGACGCGGGTTTCTTCCATCCACATAGACGGGTACATCCTGCCGCAATTCGTCGTTCGAGTCTACCAGATGAGATTTAACTTCGGGAAATTGTTCGATGAGATACGCGACCAGCTTGCGGAATGTATTCACGCGGGTATCGTTCACATTCAGTGAAGGAATGCCAATGATCGTACGCATATTGGCATAAAATTTCGCATGCATAAATGCAGTATATCAAACTTCTATGGGCATTGAATAATGCCCTGCGCCCACAGGCACCCCCCACAGACAGGGGCAATATCGTTGCCGAGGCAGTCTTCCACATTGGCTTCGGAGAGGTCACAGCCGCCACAGAATGTACACGGCGCAAAGATGAAGTTGTGTAAACGTTCGCGATAGGCAAGGTATTCTGGGTCAAGCCAGATCTCTTCGAGCCTTTTCTCCCTCACATTGCCAATGATATGTTTTTCTGAGAGGCGCGGCTTGCCATGCAGATAACTCGTATGCGTGTGCATGAGAGGCCAGCACGGACTGACATCCCCGGTCCACGCAATGGACAGGGTGCCGCTTTCCACGAAGTTGCAGACATCGTTGGCGCCGCCCCAGTTGTTGCCGGCAAAACTGATATTGACGCCACTATTGAAGACCTCCGTCAGCGCGGCGACCGTGTCTTCGTTGAAATCCATTTTAGGGAGGCTGAGTTTCGGCAAAACAGGCGAAGGTAGGTAGGCAATATTGCGCATGGTTCGCAGGTAGAGGCGATCCTTCTGCATTTCTTCTGTCGCTGGCTGGACATTGCTCACGGAGTAATGGCGCGCGCCGAAGGTGTGCCCGAGTTTGATGATCTTTGGCAAGTCGTTGATATTGCGCTTCATCGCAACAAATGCGACACCGATCTCGGGTTTGGGGAAGTGACCTGGTCCACGCATTTTGAAGAGTCGGCGCAGGTTTTCGATGATGACTGGAAATTCTGCTCCAAGACGAACATCGGCAAATCCTTCAGGCGTTGCACCATCCAGAGACACCCACAAGATGTCCAAGCCAGAATCAATTAATTCGCGGGTCTTTTTCTCGGTCAGGATTGTGCCGTTGGTAATGACCTCAACCTTTACACCAAGTTCACGTTTGATGCGCCGGATCCATTGGATGGTCTTTTGATGAAAAAGGGGTTCGCCAATGCCGCCGAAGTAGACGTTGGGGATCGGGTCCATTTGTGTGAGCCCGTCCATGATATGCTCGAAAGTTTCTTCGGTCATTCTTCCAATGGGCTGGTCCCAGGCGTTACGGAAACAGGTGATGCAGTCAAGGTTGCAGGCGACGGTTGGTTCGATGTAGACCTTGGTGAGGTGCGTCACCGGGCGGTGCATGCGGACAAAGTTCGTCCCTTCGTCGAGGCGAACCTTCGAGCCAGGATTCAGCCCATACTGGCGGGCAACTTCGGGCGGAAGAATGAGTCGTCCCTGTTCATCCACTTCTGCCCAGGCGGTGGTCTGTTTTGTCGAAAGAACGGTCATGGTCTCTCCTTGCCATTAAATCAATAATTAATACCTATCTTATCCAGTTTTGAGAAAAATACACGTGACAAAAGTTACAATTCTTTTGAGATTAACAACCCCAAAAACGGGGTGATATAATCTCATCATTCAACTACCAAGGAGAAATTTCGTGGCTGATTCACGAGTTCAAAAATTCGCAAAAATATTGGTGGAACACTCCGCCCGCATCGTACCCGGCGACCGTGTCTTGATCGAAGCAACAACTGCTGCCGAGCCTTTGATCCGCGAACTTTTCATTCAAGTTCTGGAAAGAGGCGGCATACCACATCCGATGATTGGCTTCCCCGGCATGGTGCCTTTTATCCAGGATGACATGTATCTCACCTACGCAAATGACACACAACTTGATTTCGTCCCGACCTTTTATAAAGTTGCGTACGATCAATTCGAGAGTCGTATCCGTGTTCACTCCGCAACGAACACACGCGGAACATCGAGCCTTGACCCGCTCAAGTCACAGCGGCGCGGGAAGGCGATCAGTTCCATCACTGCATCGCAAATGCGGCGTGGTGCGGAAGGCGTGTTCAAATGGGTTACCACCCTCTACCCCACTGACGGTTACGCACAGGATGCTGGCATGAGTCTGAAAGAGTATGAAGACTTTGTCTACAATGCCGTGCATGCAAACGAAGATGACCCGATCGCTTATTGGAACAGCACTGCGGAAGGACAACAGAAGGCAATTGATTTCCTCGTGGGCAAGGATATTGTCACCCTGCGCGGACCCAATGTAGACCTGACCCTTTCGATCAAGGGACGCAAGTTCATGAACTCAACCGGCACGTTCAACATGCCCGATGGCGAGATCTTTACCGGACCTGTCGAAGACTCGGTCAATGGCTGGGTGAGGTTCACATATCCTGCCATCTACGGCGGTGTAGCTGTGGAAGGCACAGAGTTGACCTTCGACCGCGGGCGCGTGGAAAAAGCCAAAGCCGACAAGAATGAAGCCTACCTGATCAAGATGCTCGAATCCGATGATGGTTCACGATATTTGGGTGAATTCGCCATTGGTACCAACTTCGACATCAACAAATTCACGGGCAACATCCTCTTCGACGAAAAGATTGGCGGGACATTCCACATGGCGCTCGGTGCGGGCTACCCGGAAACTGGTTCGCACAACAAGTCCGCAATCCACTGGGACATGATCTGCGACCTGCGCACGGATTCAGAGATCCACGTGGATGGTGAGTTGTTCTATAGGAACGGGGAATTTGTGTTTGAAAAGTAAGTTCGCAAGCTGACAGGTTTAAATGTTTGAAGGTTGAGGCAAAACAATGCCTCAACCTTCTTTATTTAACTTGCCACTATTCAACCTTTTAACCTGTAACCCACTAATAAAACCCAACCGATCCGTCCACCCGGCGGGCATAATCATCGATGCCGCCGCGGATGTTGAATACATTCTTCCATCCCTGCTGCACGAGCCACGCGGTGACCTGCCTGCTGCGGACTCCGTGATGGCACATGATATAGACGGGTATTTCCTGCGAGCGGACAGATTCCGATAACGCGTTCGCGCCCTCCTGCGACAATCGGCTCATGGGCGTGACCTCAAGCCTGCTGTCCGTTATTTTTGCCCTATCCAACTCAATAAGCTCACGTACATCGAGAAGGATGAATTTGTCTTCAGATTTTAATTTTTCGGCAAGGTCGGTAACTGTAATTTCGGGAAACATAAAAAATCCTGCAGGGGCGGGTTGCACAGCGTCCCCGCCCCTACCGATCTTATTCCAGTGCCTTCGAATACAACTTCTCCACGTATTCCTTGAGCATACGACGTGTGGAAAATTGCGGGGTAACGGTCTTGATGGATTCTTTCATGCGGCCAACCCATTCGACCGGGATATTGTTGATATCGCGTTCGTAATACATCGGGATGATCTCGTTTTCGAGCTTGTTGTACAAGTCTTGTGCGTCAGCTTGATCCTGCGCATCGGTTACATCGGTATGTTTGTCTTCACCAATGGACCAGCCATTTCTACCGTTGTAAGCCTCTCGCCACCAGCCATCCAGAATGGAGAAGTTCAAGGCACCGTTCAACCCAGCCTTCATACCGGAGGTCCCGCTTGCCTCCAGCGGACGACGCGGCGTGTTGAGCCACACGTCCACTCCCTGGACGAGGTAGCGCGCAAGGTTCATGTCGTAGTCTTCCACGAAGACAAGACGTCCACCCGTTTCAGCACGCTTGACGGTGCGATAAATTTTCTGAATGAGCTGCTTGCCCGGTTCATCGGCGGGATGTGCCTTCCCCGCAAAGACGATTTGCACAGGCATGTTCGGGCGGTTGATTACATGTAACAAGCGCTCCACATCTGAAAGGATCAGGCTTGCGCGTTTATACGTTGCAAAACGGCGGGCAAAACCGATGGTCAACACGTACGGGTTGAGCAAAACACCTGCCGATACCACCTGCACAGGATGGAAACCACCCACCGTCCAGCGGTCACGGACGCGTTCGCGCAGATAAAAATTCATCTTGCGTTTGAGGTGTTGTCGGACATCCCACAAAGCTTGATTGGGAAGGCTATCCAGTTTCTCCCACAGCTCGGCTTCATCAAGATGATCCATCCAACTTACACCGAGATGCAGGTCAAGCAACATGCGCAGACGACGCGCCATCCAATTCGCGGTGTGGACTCCGTTTGTCACATGTGTGATGGGGACATCTTTCACCTTTTCGTTCTTCCAGAGGAAATGCCACATCTCGCGCGAAACGTGTCCATGCAGTTCCGAGACGGCATTGCGTCCCTCCGACGAGCGCAGGGCAAGCACCCCCATGCTGAATGTTTCGCCATAGTTTTTCTCATGGCGCGCCAGATCATAGAACTGTTCGTGGGTAAGCCCCAACTGGGGCCAGATCGCGGCGAGATACTTATCCATAAGCCAAAGCGGGAATTCGTCATTGCCGGCAGGGACGGGTGTATGTGTAGTAAAGATATTTTGTCCGCGAGTCTTTTTGATGGCGACCTCAAGCGAATCGCCGTCTTCGATCAGTTCGCGTGCACGTTCAAGCACGAGGAACGCGGCGTGACCTTCATTCATATGCCAGACGGTCGGGTTGGCTCCCATCGCACGCAGCATACGCACACCGCCAATGCCGAGCAACACTTCCTGCATGACGCGCCGATCAAGGTCAGACCAGTACAAACGGGCAGTCAAGAGGCGGTCAAAATCAGAGTTACCCTCTACATTCGAGTCAAGCAGATAGAGCGGGATGCGTCCCACGCGTACTTCCCAGACCTGCAAAGCGATCTTGCGGTCAGGAAGTTCCACTTCAACGGTGACAGACTTGCCGTCTTTTTCAACAAGGCATACCGGCAGGTCTTCGAACGTCAGCGGGTTGTTCAAAGCCTCCTGCCAGCCGTCTTCGCTGATGCGCTGCGAGAAATACCCCTGCGCGTACATAAAGCCGACACCGGTCAATGGCAAACCAAGATCGCTTGCTTCTTTCAGATGATCGCCAGCCAGCACGCCAAGTCCGCCCGAGTAGATCGGGAGAGTTTCGTGCAGACCGAACTCCATGGAGAAATACGCTATGGGATTCGAAGCAAGCTTCGGCTGAGTCCGATGCGTCCATGTTTCCTGATCCGACATGTATGCATCGAAGTCCGCAAAGACGCGTTTGTAAGAGTCCATATAATCCTTGTCTTTGAGAACTTCGTTTAAACGCGCACGCTTGATCTCACGCAACATGCGGATGGGGTTGTGATTAAGTCGCTCCCACATGGCGCGGTCAAGTTGTGAAAAGAGACGCCCAGCTTCAGGCTGCCAGGTCCACCAGAGGTTGTAGGCAAGATCGCCAAGGCGAGCCAGTTTTTTGGGCAGGTCAAAAGTAGATGGTTGAGTTCGGAAATTATTCATAGGCGCACAATGATACACCAATTTTTTAATTGGGATACAAAATGCTACGGGACAATACAAGCTGGGACAGCTAGCACCGTGAAATCTGTAACAAAAGAACAATGGATCACGAACAAGCGGTAAAATTGATTCATGACAACAATACAACTCTTCATCACCTGTCTGATCGATTCTTTCTACCCGCAAACCGGCGAGGCAATCGTGGACATTCTCCACCGCCTCGGCGTTGACGTGGAGTTTCCTCAAGACCAAACCTGCTGCGGACAACCCAACTTCAATGCCGGCTTGCGTCCAGAAGCACGCCCGATCGCAGAACATACGATCCGCGTTTTTGAAAAGACAACCGGCGACATCGTCATTCCATCAGGCTCATGCGGACATATGATGAAGCATGGATATGCAGAGTTGTTTGCAGATGACCCCGTCTGGCTGCCGCGCGCACAGGCACTGGGTTCGCGCATTTACGAATTTACAGAATATATTGTGGACAAGCTTGGTGTGACCGACCTCGGCGCACGCTGGGACGGAATGTTGACTTATCACGCGTCGTGTCACAACCTGCGGGGCATGCACGTTGACCGCCAGCCGCGCGCGCTGCTGGCAAATGTCAAAGGTGCGACGATCGTTGAATTGCCAGAAGCGGATAATTGCTGTGGCTTCGGCGGCGTCTTCTCGATGGAACATCCCGAACTATCAGCAGAATGGCTGAACCGAAAGATCAGCAATTTGGAAAAAACCGAGTCGTCCACCCTGGTGATAGCTGACTCAGGATGCCGCATGCACATCGCGGGCGGACTGCACAGGCAGAAGAAATCGCAGAAAGTCATCCATATCGCAGAAGTACTGAACAGCCGCTAACGCGGGAGGAAATCGTGTTCTCAAAATCAGCCCAATTCTATGATGATATTTATGGGGTCGCCGACAAAGGGTATTTTGAAGAGGCAGCCAAGATTCATGCATTTATCCAAACGCACAAAGACACCGAAGGTAATACCCTTCTTGATGTCGCGTGTGGAACAGGTGTCCATGCAGGTGTGTTGAGAGAATTCTATAAAGTTGAAGGGCTCGATCTCGATACCAATATGTTAAAAGTTGCCAAAAAGAAATATCCGAAAATTCGTTTTCATCAAGGTGACATGATAGATTTTGACCTGAAACGTCAATTCGATGCTGTCACCTGTCTGTTCAGTTCCATCGGTTATGTGAAGACCAAATCCAATCTTCGCAAAGCAATTAAGAACATGAATACGCACCTCCTGCCTGGCGGCGTTTTGATCATTGAACCCTGGTTCACTCCTGAGCAATGGAACCCTGGACGGGTCTTTACGCTTCAAGTGGAAAAATCCAACACGAAAATTGTCCGCATGAGTCATAGTGGGCAAAAAGGGAGAGTTTCTGTCCTTGAGTTTCAATATTTGATTGGCACACCAAAGGGAATCGAGCATCAAACTGAAATTCATAGGTTGGGCCTGTTCACCCATGAAGAATATCTGGAAGCATTTCAAATGGTAGGACTGAAAACAATCTATAACAAAAAGGGACTTATGGGTCGTGGTCTCTACATCGGCAAGAAGGTGGTCAAGTAAATCATGAACGCGACCAAATTCCGTCAACACATACGCAAATCGCTTGCTGACAACAATCTCCAACTCGCGCTCGATGCCAACGCTGAACGCCGCGCAACCGGACGCGTCAACGCGCTTGCATCCCTGCCCGATTGGCGTGAACGCAGGCAAAGGGCACATGCCGTCCGTGCCGCTGTCATCGAACATCTTGATGAATATGCTGAGAAATTCATCCATAACGCGACCCAAAATGGGATCATACTTCATCGCGCGAAGGATGCAGATGAGGCAATAAAGATTTTCCTGGATATTGTTGGGGCAAAGCATACTTTGCCCCTGCTGGTTGCCAAATCCAAATCCATGGTCTCGGAAGAGATCAACTTCAACCACGCGCTCGAAGCGCAAGGCATGAAAGTTGTTGAAACCGACCTGGGCGAGTACATTGTTCAATTGCGGAACGAACGACCCAGTCACATCATCACACCCGCCGTGCATCTTCGCCGCCAGGATGTCGGGCGACTCTTCCACGAAAAACTGGGCGTCCCATACACCGAAGACATTCCGACCATGACGAACACCGCCCGCAAACTTTTACGGGAGGTTTTCCTGACAGCCGACGTCGGTATCAGCGGTGTCAACTTTGGCGTGGCGGAAACAGGCGGCATTTGCCTTGTTACCAATGAAGGAAACGGACGTATGGTCACATCCCTGCCGCCGATCCATATCGCACTCATGGGCATGGAGCGCCTCGTCCGGGACCTTGACGACCTCGCGCTCATGCTCTCCCTGCTCCCCCGTTCCGCCACAGGGCAAAAACTCAGCGTTTACACTCAACTGATTCACAAACCTCTTGCGAACCAACAACGCCACATCATCCTGCTCGACAATGGGCGCACGAAACTGCGCAACTCGCCGCTCAGAGAATCCCTGTATTGCATTCGATGCGGCGCGTGCATGAACGCTTGTCCTGTGTTCCGCGAACTTGGCGGGCACGCCTACAACAGCGTTTACCCGGGTCCCATTGGCTCGGTCATCTCGGCGGGTCTCTTCGGAAGCGAGTTCGTCCCTCTCGCGCAAGCCTCATCACTCTGCGGCGCGTGCAAGGATGCCTGCCCTGTGGATATTGATCTACCAAAACTTCTGACTCGCGTTCGTGCTGGACAGGCACCCGACACACAAAACGCAAAACGGATTTCTTTCACATCAAAACTTTTCCTGCAACTATACAGCCGCGTCACGACTCACCCAAAGCTGTTTACCCTCTCCCAAAAATTCGCTTCGCTGGGAACTTCTCTCGTCTCCCCATTCAGTGACCAGGTCCACATGCCTGCGTTCACGGGTTGGGGCTACAGCAAAGACCTGCCCAAGTTTGCGGGGAAGACATTCAGGGAGAGATTTGCGAGCAAGCAAACAAGTGCCTACTACACAGGAAAACAATTTATTGAAAAAACTCCAAATACAGAGACAGAGACTCTTCGCTCCGCTCAGAGTGACATCAATCGAGTTGAACAATTCATTGAATCCCTGACCAAAGTTGACGGGAAGATCGTTCGCACAACAAAGAATGATGTAACAGACAAGATCATTGAATTCTTGAAATCACGAAATGTCGATCACATTCATCTCGAGCCGAATGTGTTGGACGAAGTTGCTCTGCAAAAAGCAGGAATCACGATACATCATGAACGTGACGCGAGCATACGCGTCGGGGTGACAAAGTCCATTTGCGGGCTGGCAGATACCGGGTCCGTGCTGGAGACGGATGGCGAGGGCGGGAAATTATTTGCTTCCCTAATAACAGAAATCCATCTGGCGATCCTGCACGAGTCGGATATTTATCCATCACTGGAGAATGCGATCCATCTGGCACGGGATACCAAATCCGCTGTGTTCATCACCGGTCCATCCCGCACCGGCGACATCGAAATGTCTCACACCATCGGCGTGCATGGACCGGGTGAAATCGTGGTCTTTTTGGCGGCATGATATCTCTGTGAATATGAAACAGGAAAAAGCGTTCGCCCTTTCTTTGCTGGCGATTTCGTTACTCGGAATGTCATTTGCGTTCATCGTGACATTCCGTTATGGACCCGGGCTGACAACCGATGGCTCGAGATATTTATCCACTGCCGAAAGCCTGATCAACGGGAAAGGTTTCATCGAATATCTCGGCGTGCCGTTGACTCAATTTCCACCGATATATTCGATCATCATCGCCATCATCGGACTGGTGACACGAGCAGATGTATTTATCATAGCACAGTATCTCAACATCCTGACCTTCGGTTTAGCGATCTGGCTGGCAGGGAAGTTCTTTCGAAAATTATTCCCAGAAAATGTTCTTTATGCCTATATCGGAAGCGGGATATTCATTTCGTCCGTTTCGCTGCTTCGCATGGCATCGAATGTCCTTTCGGACTTGATGTTCCTTGCAGTGACAATCCTTTTCCTGATGCTCATTACGGATTTCATGGAGCAGCCATCTCGAAGGAATTTGCTTTGGCTGGGACTTTTATGCGGTTTTTCGCCGTTGTTGCGTTACGCTGGTCTCACCCATATTCTGACAGCATCCCTGATTATTTTTCTTGTGAATCGCAAGGAATGGCTCAAAGGAATTCTTAAATCGGGGATATTCGGTTTACTGACCAGTCTGCCAACTCTGTCCTGGGTTTATTTCCATAACTATCTTCAAACGGGAATTTTGTTCGGCACTCGCCTGCCGCCCAACGCACAGGGCAACCTGCAAACAACGATTGAAAAAGCAGTTCATTGGTTTGTTCCCTACAGCATCACAGATCGAATTCCCGAATGGTTGATCCTTGCCCTGTTATTTCTCATACTCATAACAGGAAACCGTATCACAGACTGGAAAAATTGGGGCAGACAGATCACAAATTCAAAGTTCTTACCTACCTTGATCTTCCTCTTCTTTTATGTGCTGGTGCTGGTATTCAACGTCAGCTACTCCGAGGTACGCTGGCCCTTCATGGACCGCATCCACATCATCATGCTGCCGTCGCTCATGGCGATAGGGTTCACGTCTATACGGGAATTGATGCCGTTCTATCTGCGCCGATTTTCAACAAGGACATTGCATACAACCGGGATGGTCATTTTCATCTTCTGGCTGGCATATCCCCTGAACGGCATTCAAGAGACTCTGCGAAACGCATGGGTTGGTGGCGAAACGAGCGAATACAATATTTACAACACGCGCCCATTGAACGAATCGGGTGTGAGGGAGTTCGTTGAGTCGCTCAACCTTACCGAAGAAGACAAGTTCTACAGCAACTACGAACCACTCGCCTGGTTCTATGCGCGTCATACCATCCTCAAACTCCCACAAGGACCGGTCAAGCCGAAAGCACCAGATCCCGAAGAAGTGTGGAAGAATTACCCGAATTGGCCCGGCGAAAACGGTACAGGTTACGTGATCTGGATGAAGGAATTGGGATTCAAGGAGTATGTTCTTGCCCCCGAGCAGCTAACATCCCACGCTGATTTGGAGTTACTTTTCTCCAGCAAACAAGGTGATGTGTATCGCATCACGCCCAAGTGAATTTCAATTGACGTATCCATATCCCAATGATACAATCTCGCCCGCTTGATTTCTAGACGCCCCCATCGTCTAGCGGCCCAGGACGGAGCCCTCTCAAGGCTCAAACAGGGGTTCGAGTCCCCTTGGGGGCACAAAATCTAAAAAGACCGCCAACAGATAATGTTGGGCGGTCTCTTGTTTTATTATGGAAACTATTTCAGGAGAAATGCTCAATAGTGAACTCAAAGATTCTAAATTAGCATCTGTTTATTGAAAAACGGTTCGAGTCCTGACATTATTTTTTGGTATTCGCTTGCTAACCACCCACACCA
>CAYTDB010000112.1:0-16937 GCA_964436455.1 uncultured Anaerolinea sp.
CTGGCTTCCGCCTCCGCCTGCGGTGAGAGCGAAGTACATTCGATAGGCGAGGGCGTGTCCGTCCATGAGGGAAAGGGTGGGGGGCATAGTTTATTCCAGTTGTACTCTGGTGGTCGAGTAGCCCTGAGCGGTTGTTGCGAGGGACGTATTGAGACCACCGCTAAGCAAAGAAATTTTGTTTGAAATCGTTGGTTGCGACACCGCACCTGCGGTGGGTGCAGGTGTACGGGCACTCCAGGCATTTGCCCTGCTCAACCAACGGATTACATTTAAAAACAAAGAAGCGCAGAGTTATTATTATAATCTGCGCTTCTTCATATACTGTCAATGGAGTTAGTGTCTTGGATTCTCAAGTCCCTGCCGCACGCGGGTTTGCTTGATGTAATCCTTTACGAGTTGTGGCGGGTGCGGTTGTGTGCCACCCATGATGAGGTATCCCGGTGCCCAAAAATCACCTGATGGATTTTCCTTTTTCAAGCGGGGAAATTCTGCGAAGATCTTCTCAGATGTTTGCTGGCGCATGATGCGCATGAGATATCCCGGTGAAGCTGCGGGCGGGACGTTCACCACCCATTGCACATACTCAGGGCGCACGGCAAGATATTCCAACCGCCAGCCAAAAGCAACGCAGATCAGGGGGAGCCATTCTGAAAGGCGGTCTGAGATATCACCGGTCAAGTAATGGGAGGTAAAGCGGGGAACAAGCAAACAGGCATAGGTCAGGTTATAAAGACCTGGGGTGATCGGGTCCAGCATAACGCGCCCGGCTACTTCTGTGATCGAATGCGGGCGGGTTTCATCCAGTTCGCCAGTGCCAGGTCTGCGGATGGGAGTTTCGGGTCGCCTGCGCGATTTCGATGGCATGGTGGCATCGAAATCCTCCACAACATGTTCCACGGTCTGTTCATTATTTTGATTGGAGATCAATAGATCGTCCACATGAAGGGCAGGTGAACTTTCGCGGCTGTATTTCCTCGGTCGTGAATTGGATGGACGCGTGCCCGTCTGTTCCAATGGGACGCCTGGACTTTTTGTTGAAGGTATTGGGGGCGGGACATCTTTCAGGATGTCGCTGATGTTGATGAAATCGGGATCAACTTCTTCCTGATCTTCTTCAGGATATTGGGTTGGTGCTTCATGCGCAGCCGGAGCCTGCTCCTGTTTCTCGATCGGTTCCATCGCTTCGGTCAACCCCGGCGACGAAAGGCGATTGACCAATTGACCCGCCTGCATGCGGATGGTGCTGAAAGGTGTCTCTGCATCAAAAACGAGTGCGAGAACAACATCATCTGCGAGACGCGTAGCATAGAGCATGTGTTCAGCTTTGGTTGCTTCCAATCGTACGAAACGCAACAGGTCGCTGCCCTTTTGCCCATCCCAGTGCCGAGTGACCGTCATTGCCAGTTCTTTTGCCGCATCCTGTGAGAGTTGACCCGCATAAGCCCATAAATTGTTTTTACGTGTGATCAACGCTGCCTGCGCAGATGACTCAAGCGTCAGCCGTGTGAGGTGCTGTGCGGCTTTGGTCACATCGCTTAGCCAGGAAAGTTCATCATTCCTGGTCAATCGGACAGCAGGCGAATTGTCAGTGGCTCGGGAGGGTTTGGGTTGATGGGAGTTTTCGTTTAGCATATTCAATAATTCCGGTAGATAGGAAGGTTTTCGCAACAACATCCACGGGCGGATCTCATCAAGCGTGGGGGGTGTATCAATGTCAGAAAACAGAACCAGTTTGATGGTAGGGTTGACCGTCCGGACGGCCCGTCCGATGTCAACAACCGAACGTTCTCCAAGATCAAGATCCAGAAAAACAACCGAACAGTTTTCTTCATCGGTAAGGACAATGGCTTCGCCTTTTCGTTTTGCTATGAAAAGGTGGTAGCCTGCCTGCTCAATGCCCTGTTGCACGTTTTGTGAGAAACTGGCGTTGTTTGTTATCAGGAGCAGGTTTTCGGTCATGCTAATGTAGTTTATCACGTCAATAAGGAGGAAGCAAGCAGGGGGTACATTTGGGGCTTACGGAAATGCTAGTTTACTACCTGTCTATTTGTATAGTCAACTTGATTTTCAGTTGCATTTGTGAAATAATATGAGAAATTTTTTGGAGGGTTCTACATGCACCGCGAACGAGTTTCTGAAAATGTCTTTTGGTTTCAAAGCGAAGTATACGCACAAGTGACGGCGGGGGTAGTGGTGGGTCCGCAATGGGCAGTGGTGATCGATACACTGGCTTTGCCCGATGAAACATTGACGATCCGTGAATTCATCGAACATGAGTTAAACGTGCCGGTCAGGTATGTGATCAATACACATTACCATGCTGACCATGCGTGGGGAAATTATTTCTTCCCTGGCGCAACAGTGGTGGCGCATGCCCGTTGCCGCGAATTGCTGGAAGAACGCGGCGTGCCGTCGCTGGAGGTTGCGAAAAGGCAAAACCCTGCCGTACGTCAGGTAAAGATCGTTCTCCCGCAAATGACCTTTATCGATGGCGATTTGACCCTTCGAGTGGGCAAGAAGAATTTGATCCTATCATCCGCCTTCGGTCACAGCCACGATAACATCTCGGTATTGGTGGAGGAGGATCGCATTTTGTTTGCGGGAGATTCGTTCATGCCGGTGCCCCATGTGGTGGATGGCGATGTGGATGATAATATCGCTTCCATTAAACAGATCGCCAAGCTTGGGCTTGAGAATATCGTGCAAGGACATGGCGATATCATCCTGCGCGGCGAGATCGATGCGGCAGTGAAAGAGAATGTGAATTATTTATCCGCGATCAAGAAATCTGTGAAGGCGATTGCCAAGAGAAAGAATGCAGCCGAGCTTTTGGATGAGATCACGATCGAAGATTGCGGCAAGAGCAGGGTGTATCTGGGCGGTCTTGCAGAAACATTGCACCAGAGTAATTTGAAAGCCCTGCTTTTTAAGATGACACAGTGATAGATCGTGGATGACGAAAAAGTCCCCCTGTGAGGGGATTTTTCTTTTTATTGATTTCCAGTTTCTTTTGCCTGTTTCCGTGCTCTCAACCACCCGTTCAAACTTAGACTGACGACTCGTTCCTTGCCTTCGATCAGTTTTTTGATATTGGGTCGCAATGCCCAAACCAGAAGGAATAACGCAAGTATCCCGTACAAAATGTCGGTGGGGGGCTGATATCCCAGGTTGGCGCGGATCGCAAACACAATGGTAACGATCAAGGCGATGGACATCGTGGTTACCGATGCAATGCCAACCGTAAACCAGATCAATGCTCCTGCGCCAAACGCAATGGGGAACATCCATACCCACAAACCAACCGCGCCACCCAGTGCGGGTGCCCCGCCTGCCCCACCATGAAAACGCAGTTTGCCATCGGCATCACGCCGGATCAGGAAAATGGAATAGTTATGTCCCAGGATCGCGCAGACTGGGGCAAGAACATGAATCAATTCGTTATTTGTAACCAATCTTGCCAGCCAGACGGAACTTGCCCCTTTGAGAATGTCCAGAATTGCAGTCAGTAAACCTGCCCAAAAACCGGCAGCACGAACGGTATTCGTCCCGCCGGTGCGCCCGCTTTCGATCTCGCGCAGGTCCTTGCCTGTCTTGAATTTCACAATCAATAAACCAAATGGTATCGAGCCAATGATATAGCCAAGAACCACGATCCCTGCTTCGACCAGCATTTGCATCACACTCCTCCAAATGAGTATAAAACTTGAAACACAATATATCGTCTGAGGTTTCTCTAATCCATAATCTGTAAGGTTACCTCGGTTGAATTGCCATTCTCGATCCAAAAGCCGCGCAATTTCCATGATCCAACCAATTTCGAGCAGATCACATGGACAACATCATAGGATGCCTCGGCAATGTCGGTGGGGGAGACAGTTTCAGGTCCCGCGGGATGCGAATGGAAAATGCCAAGCAGGTCAAGCCCGTTGGACTCGATCCATTCAAAGGCAGCGAGCTGTTCATAAGGATCCATCACGAATCGTACCGGACTTTCAGCCTGATTCTTCACAAAAAACACTTTCTCCACCCGGTCATTTTTCCCCGCCAATAACCCGCAGGCCTCCAATGGAGTATGGGCGTTTACATACTCCACAATCTCGTGGACGTGTTCCCTGGCGAGGATCAGTTTTGGAAGCATCTTATCGAATGAAGATTGCCAAGGCCCAACAGAACGCTGCGACAATGGAGGTTTCCAGCGCGGCGCGCTTCATGGAGACATTTTCACCGAGATTGATGGCGAAGTTGATTAAAGCGTACAGCGGACCAATCAACAACAACCCGAATTGGATGGGTGTGAGAGGCCAGTAGTGCAAGCCTGCCGCGAACTGCACACAGACAAATCCAATGCCAAGCGACCATACGAATTTCCATTTATTACCCAGCCATAGATGTAATATGCGCAGGCTTGCCAAAGTGGATGCGACAAACAAGGAGGGAAGAAGAATGAACAAACGCACGCCGCTCACATTCAATGCGATCGCAAGAACAAAGAACAATGTGTATGAAATGGCAGTCAGCCCGGCTATAGACAATGTGTAATATGGGGCATCAGGGTCAACGACAACATATTCAGCCAGGAATACGAAAAAAATGAGTACACCGCTGATGATAAAACCGAACCACCATACCTGCCCCTCCTCAAGAATGGACAACGGCACGCTGATAACGAAGGTGGTCAGAGTGGGGAGGACCCACCATTGAAATGTGCCCCTTTTATTTAGCGATGGATGTCCGCGCAGAAGCCAGTCCATGCCTGTGGCAGCAAGACCGGCAGTCAGTATGCTCATGAGGGTTGAGATATCCAATGTGACTGCAAAGGGAAGGATGGGAAACCGTATCTCAAAGCTGAATCCCTGTGTGGGGATGAGCCTCCCAAGCACCAGTGCCAGGAGAACGGTGGATGTCAACAATCCGATGCGGTTCGGATCGGGCATAAAGCGTTCTTGGTTGATCATTATTAGCATTGTACCTTTCCCATAAGCGAATGCCAAGTGATGCTCCGTATGGTAGAATCATACAGTTATGAACGTGCAAAAACTGGAAACCATGCCTCCTCCTCCGGGCGTTTTTAATTCACTCAAGGCAGGTTTTGATGTTGTTTCCAACCGCATTATTTTGATCCTTTTGCCGCTGGGTTTGGACCTGTTCCTATGGCTTGGTCCGCGGCTCAGTGGCGGAAACTTGTACAGTACCCTGTTGAGCAGTTGGATCGATTTCAACCGCAGCGCGGGCTTCCCTATGCAGGATATTCCCGGCTTGACGGAAAGAGTGGAATTTCTTGGTCTTGTCAACATATTGGGTTGGTTGCGTACGTTTCCCGTGGGTATCCCGAGTTTGCTCTCTGGTATTCTGCCGGAATCCCTGCCTTTGCAGACACCGTTCGGTGCCCAGTACATTATCCAGGTCTCCTCCGTATTCCAGATGTTCGGCTGGATGGTATTGCTGACAGTGGCAGGCTGGATTGGCGGAGGATTGTATTTCTGGTTGGTATCGAATATCACGTTGAATGAAGGTGAAGCGATCAGTCCGCTGCGCGCGATCATCCAGACCTCCATTCTTTCCCTGGTTTGGTGGATTGGGTTGATGATCATCCTGTTCCCGGTGCTGATTGTGGTAAGCCTGTTGACTTTGTTCAATCCGCTTCTGGCAAATGGTGCTGCATTCGTTCTTTTACTACTTGCTTTCTGGCTGATCGTTCCGTTGTTTTTCACACCGCATGGGATCTTTATCCGAAGGCAGAACGCATTTAGTTCCATTTTCGCCAGTTTGAACATGTCGCGTTTCACTTTGCCAACAAGCAGTCTGTTCGTGTTTGCTGTCATCATCCTTTCCACTGGTTTAAACTACTTGTGGAGTGTGCCCTCGAACGATTCGTGGATGATGTTGGTCGGTATAGCCGGACATGCTTTCATTACGACGGTCTTGCTTGCGGCAAGCTTCATCTATTATCGTGATATGACCGATTGGTTGAAAAATGTGTATGAGCGGTTGCAACAGTTAAGCAGGAAACCGCCCTCATCGATATAAACAAATTTATCGTCTTCACCCGCATATGAATATCGCGGGTATTCCTTGGAGGTTTTGTGGTAGCGAAAGAAAAAACAGATAATTACGGTGTAGGTGCGATCCAGGCGCTTGAAGGCATCGAGCATGTACGCAAACGCCCGGGTATGTACGTGGGTGGTACCGATATCAAAGCCCTGCATCACCTTGTATATGAAGTGGTGGACAACGCCATAGATGAAGCGCTGGCTGGATTTTGCACAAAGATCGATATCATCATCCATGCCGACAGCAGTGTAACGGTCGAGGACAACGGGCGCGGTATTCCGGTTGGTCCGCATCCCACAAAAAAGGATGCCAAGGGCAAACCCATGGAAACCGTGGATGTGGTCATGACCGTGATCGGCGCGGGCGGCAAATTCGGCGGCGGCGGTTACAAGGTTTCGGGCGGTTTACATGGTGTGGGTGTGAGCGCGGTCAATGCCTTATCCGAATGGACAACCACCGAGGTCAAACGCGACGGTAAGTTGTGGCAGCAGAACTACAAGCGCGGCGTGCCACAGGGAACCATCAAGCAGCTCGGCAAAGTTGCGAAGGATGAAACAGGAACCAAGCAGACCTTCAAGTTCGATAAACAGATCTTCACCGAAGATATTGATTATCGCTTTGATACGCTCGTGCAGCGATTCCGTGAGATGGCGTTTGTGACGCGCGGTGTGACCATTCGCTTTGTGGATGAACGTGCTGACCGTCAGATGACTTTTTACTTTGAAGGTGGACTCACCTCATTTGTCCGATATCTGAACCGCAACCGTGAGAACTTGCATCCTGTTGTCCACGTGGATAAGGACATCGAAGCAATCGGCATCGAAGCTGCCATCCAATATACGGATGCCTACACTGAATCCGTATACTCATTCGCGAATACGATCAACACTATTGACGGCGGGACTCACCTCACCGGTCTTCGTTCTTCACTGACGCGTGTGATCAACGATTACGCCCGCAAGAACGGCATGCTCAAGGATGCCGACCCGAACTTCTCCGGCGACGATACTCGCGAAGGTCTGACCGCCATTGTATCGGTCAAGCATCCTGAACCGCAGTTCGAGTCGCAGACCAAAGTGAAATTGATGAACCCGGAAGTGCAGACGTATGTAACCCAGGTGGTGGGTGAGGCGTTCAGCACATTCCTGGATGAAAACCCGCAGGCAGCGAAGGCAATCATCGCCAAGTGTCTGACTTCCGCTCGTGCGCGTGACGCGGCACGCAAAGCGCGAGACCTGGTCATCCGTAAGTCGGCGTTGGAGTCACTTACGCTTCCCGGTAAACTTGCAGATTGTTCCGAACGCGACTCGTCAAAGACCGAGCTTTACATCGTGGAAGGTGACTCGGCAGGTGGTTCTGCAAAGCAGGGACGCGACCGCCATTTTCAGGCGATTCTGCCCTTGCGCGGTAAGATCATGAACACCGAACGCGCCCGTTTGGATAAGATTCTTTCATCCAATGAAATCAAGGCATTGATCTCTGCCTTGGGGACGGGCATCGGTGACAATTTCGACCTAGAGGGTCTGCGTTACGGACGCGTCATCATCATGACCGATGCCGACGTGGATGGCAGCCACATCCGCACGCTGTTATTGACCTTCTTCTTCCGCTACATGCCGCAATTGATCGAAGACGGGCATCTTTACATCGCCCAGCCTCCGTTGTATCGTGTGGCTTATAAGAATCAGGTCAAGTACGCGTATACCGAAAAGGAAAAAGATAAGGTAATCAAGGATGTGGGGGAGAAGGCTTCCCTGCAAAGGTATAAAGGTTTGGGTGAAATGAATCCAACCCAGCTCTGGGAGACAACCATGAATCCCGAAAACAGGACCCTGCTTCTGGTCACGGTGGAGGATGCGACGGAAGCAGATCGCACCTTCGACATGTTGATGGGTGACGCGGTCGATCCGCGCCGGAAGTTCATCCAAACCCACGCAAAAGCCGTCCGAAACCTGGATATTTAGTTGTGAAGGCGGGGCATCCTCCATGAGGGTGCCCCGCCTTTCTGCTTTGTTATGAAAGTACCATAGATACAGCATGGGGATGTAGTGTAAAATTCCAGAACCGTTTCATGCTGCAAAGTGGAGCCATGCTAAATTCATCCCAAAGAACCCAGTCCATGTTAAATCATGCCCTACAGATTGTAGGGCTGGTCTATCAGGCCGTCGCTGTGCTGGTATTCGCCTCCACTTTATATTTGGCAACCGACTGGTTGAGGAACCCGTTCATTGGCGGTCTTGTTGAACATACTTTTGTATTGAACGGCTCCAACACGAGCGAAGATGGGAAAAGTTGGGCGATGTATTCCCAAGGGTACGTTGTGGGAGATCAACTGCTAACAGTTGATGGTGTTCCGGTCTCCACTTCCGATCAGTTAAAGAACATTCTCAGTTCGCACATGGTCGGTGACCAGGTTGTGGTCGAGGTAAAAACAACTGCAGGGACTGTGAATAAGTCGGTGATCACCCTCCAGGCATTCTCAAATGCCGACCGCTTTGCCTTCTTTTATCTCCCTGAATTTCTGAGCTTTATCTTTCTTGCAGTCAGTTTATGGATCTTTGGACTGCGCCGCACCGAGCCTGCCGGACGTGCCTTTTCCATATTCACTACCTCGCTTGCCATTTCAGTTGGCTCATTATTTGACCTTTACACATCCCATACTTTTACCTACATTTGGACGCTGTCTTTAGGTTTGATCGGCGGTTCATTGATTGACCTCGCACTGGGCTTCCCGCAGGAGGTCCGCATTGTGATTGGTCGTCCGTATCTCCGGTGGAGCGGTTATCTGGTGGGCTTTGCACTGGTGTTAAACGCCTACAGCACCTTGTTCAACTTCAACGAACCGACTGCCTACATCACTGCCTGGCAGGTCATTTATGGCTTTGTCGGGCTTGCCGGGCTCTTTTATTTTGGGCTGCTGCTTTACCATGCAATTACATCCCATTCTCCTGTTGTCAAAAACCAGGCGCGTACCATCCTGGCGGGTTCTCTTATCGCATTTGGACCGATGGTGATCTGGTTCCTATTCTCGGGTGAAGCATTCAACCCATACCTGCTTCTGGTCTTGATCGTGTTTCCCCTTGTCAATGGCTATGTTGTCCTGCGTTTCCGCCTCCTGCGCACCGATTACTGGGTGCGTCAGGGAATGGTCTACGCCGCGCTGACAGTTCTGGTGGTTGCGGCGTATGGTCTGTTCGTGAGCGGCATGGCTTTGATCCTGCCCATGCCATCAGATAACCCATACCTGGTTGGTGGGCTGGTCTTCATCATTGCAGTCCTGCTCAACCCGTTGCGCAACCGCCTGCAGGTTTTGGTGGACGGCACATTCTTCCGCGGACAGCGCGCCTATGAAGACCGCATCCGAACATTCAGCCATGAAATGACCGGCGCCTTGGATATCGATTCCATCGGACGCGTGATCCGTCAACAGATCATGGCGACCCTTACACCAGACCGCTTGCATGTCTTTACATATGATGCACTAAACGACCAATATGTTGCCCTGCCCGGTGAAGATGGGCGTGCAACCAGCGATATTCGCTTCGCATCCACAAGTGCGCTCGTACAATATTTTCAAAAAGAACAGATTCCGCTGTATCTTGATACAGTCAGTCCGCCTTCCCTCGTGAAGGGAGATGAGGCGCGTCTGTCCCTGTTGGGGGCACGTTTGTTTATCGGTCTGCACAGTGAGGACAAGCCGGTCGGTTGGCTTGCACTGGG
The DNA here is from genome assembly GCA_964436455.1 of uncultured Anaerolinea sp. Taxonomy (GTDB): domain Bacteria; phylum Chloroflexota; class Anaerolineae; order Anaerolineales; family Villigracilaceae; genus Defluviilinea. The sequence goes on from CAYTDB010000112.1 coordinate 9,772, forward strand.
TTCGCCATTGTCGGGCACTGCCTACACTCCCAAGGATCTTGAATATCTGGAAAATATTGCTGACCAGGCATCGGTTGCCATCTCCCGTGTGCAGACGGTTGTCAACCTCGAACGCCGCATGCAGGAAATGAACGCACTTTCGCGTGTTTCGCAGGGTGTCAATGTCACACTCACTTTCGATGACATGCTTGAACTGATCTTTGCACAGACATCCCAGATCATTCCTTCCACGTACTTCCATATTTCCCTGTATAACAAAGCCGCGAACTATTTCTATTATGGTTTCCGTGTGGACGATAATGAACGTATAGAATCCCTCGAGAACCAGCCTCTTCCCAACAATTTCGGTTTGGGACAGGAGATCATTCGCAAAAGACGACCAATGATCACGCAGGATTACACCCGTGAATGTCAGGCTCGCAGCATAACCCCTGCTGCATCCAATATCTATGCGTGGATGGGCGTTCCACTTAATTCCGGTGCGGAGACCATTGGCGCATTAAGTGTTGGAAGTCGCGATCCGATGGTCACTTACACGCGCGCCCAGCTTGATCTTTTGCAATCCATCGCCGACCAGACTGTTGGTGCAATTGTTCGTGCCCGCCTGTTGCAGGAGACCGAACATCGTGCGCGGCAACTTGCTACACTGAATGAGATCACGCGCCAGTTGACATCCACATTGGAACAGGAGCCTCTCCTTCGCAATATTCTTGAAAACGCTGTCACCATTTTGAATTGTGAAGCCGGGACGTTGTTCATGGTGGATGAACAGACGAATGACCTGATCTTCCGCGTCACCATCGGACCTGTTGCAGGCAACCTGCTTGGACAACGTCTCCCCGCTGGTACTGGAATCGTTGGACGCGCTGTTCAAACTCGAACCCCGGTGATCGAAAACGACGCCAAACATTCGATTGTGCGAGGCAAAGTGAGCACGGATCAGCAGACCGGAACTCCGCGCTCGCTTCTCGCAGTCCCCATGCAGATCAAGGATCGTGTACTCGGCGTTATCGAAGTCATCAATCGCCGCGATGGTCTTCCGTTCGTCCAGGATGACCAGAACATCCTGACTGCCTTTGCAGGTCAGGCTGCGGTCGCCATTGAAAATGCACGTCTGCTCGCATTGACCGACCAGGAACTTGCCGCACGTGTCGAAGAACTCCAGGTCATGGGCCGCATCGTCCGCGAGTTGAATGCCAGTCTCGATGTAGACCGTGCCATGAACATCACGCTTGAATATGCCATGCGCCTCTCCAGTGCCGAAGCAGGCTTGATCGGTATGCTCGAGGGCGAGCAGATCCGCCTTATGGCGCAGGAAGGCTACGAGGAAGTGTTCACCGACCCCTCGAATGGACATTTGCCAGCTGATATGCCCACCATCAAACCCGCCCTCCAAACCGGGCAGCCCAACCAAATCTCATTGGTTTCCTCCGGTGAAAAGGGAATTTTACCCGCTGCACACATGCAGTTTGTCATCCCCATTCGCCGCGAAGCGGATGTGATTGGTTTGATCCTGCTCGAAAGCCTGAGCGACTCGCAGGCAAATTTAACCCTCCTCAGTCGCTTGAGCGACAACGCTGCCATTGCCATCTACAATGCCCAACTCTATGATGAGGTCCAGCGTGCTACTATTGCCAAGAGTGATTTCGTTTCCTTTGTTGCGCACGAGTTGAAGAATCCAATGACCTCCATCAAGGGATATACCGAGCTGCTTGCTGCAGGTTCGGTGGGTCAGATCAACGAAATGCAGACGAACTTTTTGCATACGATCAAGTCCAATGTTGAACGCATGTCGGTACTGGTCTCTGACTTGAACGACAATGCCAAGATCGAAGCCGGTCGTCTGCGCCTTGAATATAAAGCCGTGCAAGTGACTGATATTGTGGACGATGTACTGCGTTCCACCAAACGCCAGATCGAAGATAAAAAACAGACTGTGCAGTTGCATCTAGCCGAAAACATGCCGAGCGTTTGGGCAGACCCGGTCCGTGTGGGGCAGGTGCTGACCAATCTCGTGAGTAATGCACACAAGTACACACCCGAAAGCGGGGCAATCATCATTGGTGCGGAACCAACCGCCAACCAGTGGGATCCCGAAGGTGCGAAACAAGTTGTGCATTTATGGGTCAAGGACAATGGCATCGGAATCAGTGTCGAAGACCAGGCGAAGATCTTCCAGAGATTCTTCCGTTCCGAAGACTCAAAAGCGCGCGAAGCTCCCGGCACCGGTCTGGGTTTGAACATTACCAAGAGTCTGGTTGAAATGCAGGGTGGCCGCATCTGGTTTGAGAGCGAGTACCGTCAGGGAACCACCTTCCACTTTACCGTGCCGGTCGCTGAAGGATAAAGAAATGACACTCAAAGCTGCCATCGGACATGCACAGGCGTTGAATGGGCGTGAAGCCAGTTTGCAAGCCACGCATCATGCCTTGAACAGTCTCGGCTCCGCAAACCCGCGCATGGCGTTTATCATTGCTTCGCATCAATATCAAGCCCGCGATATTGTCAGCGGCGCATCCAGTTTGCTGGGTGATACGCCGTTGATCGGTTTGAGCAGTCCTGTTGGCTTTTCTTCCAAGGGTTTGCATCCCAATTCTGTAGTTGTTGCATTGCTTAATGGCGACTTCCAGGCGGAGATGCATTGGATGCCGGGCTACGCACAGAGCGGGCGTGAAACAGGTTCCAGGTTGGCCAAACAGCTTGAAAGCCGGGAAGACGCGCGCGCTTTCCTTTTCTTTGCTGATGGTTTCAATGGCGATGCCGACCAGTTATGCTCGACGCTTCCTACTGGGAATATTGCGCTCGCTGGCGCATTATCCTCAGGGGATTTGCACACGGGTCATTCCTACCAGTTGGCTGGTCCTCAAACCGGGAGCGGGTCCCTCGCTGGAGCCGTCTTGAGCGGTGATTTGCGCGTGGGGATCGGTTCTGCGCATGGCTGGAATCCGGTCGGCAGTCACTTCCGCGTGACGCGTTCGCGTGGTTTCTGGCTCCGCACCCTGGACGGTCGTCCTGCCTCCGAAACGTATGCGCAATTGTTCGGGCATCCGGCGCGCGAATGGGCTTTCCCGCCGCTCAGCCATCTTGCCCGCCTGTATCCGCTTGGGGTGGAACAGGGCGATCAGATGGTTGTGCGTTCCCCCATTCGCGTGGAGGCGGATGGCAGTTTTCGCATGAATGCCCCCGTGCGCGATGGAGCGGATGCCTATCTGCTGGTAGGCAACCGCGACTCCTGTGAGAAAGCTGCACAACAAGCTACCCAACAGGCATTGCAGGCACTCAATGGTGACAAGCCCGCCTTTGCACTTGTTCTTGTGGATATTGCCTGGGAGATGTTGTTGAAATCACATCCCGGTTCTGAGATTGCCGTGGTACAGGATATCCTCGGAAAGGATGTTCCAATTGCCGGTGGATATACCCTCGGTCAGATCGTCCCTGGAAAAGGGAATTCATCGCCGCAGCTCTTGAACCAGCATATTGTGGTGATCGTATTTGCGAACCATTCTTAACGGCTTCGTATATCAACCAATTGTTTTTTTTCTTTATGACCCTGATCAAGGGTCATTTAAATTTCGCTTTCTATCGGGGATATAATGGCTGGAAAGAGGAAAACATCATGAAACCGAAGAATATATTTTTTGTGTTGATGATTGGGATCTTCCTGTTATCCGGCTGTAGCATCGGAAATTCAGCGGTTCCGACCCCGACCATGCCTATTTCCAACTTCCTCAACCTTGTCCTGACTGAAACCCCATCCCCGATCCCGGCAATGCTAACACCTGTACTTACCACCGCGACTCCGATCCCACCGATTGCACCAAACGTTTGCTCGGATCCATCGGTTGTTGCGCTGATCGACTCGTTGAAAACATCCATCCTATCGGCGGATGGCACACTTCTCAGTTCACTCGTCAGCCCAAATGGTATGGAGCTGCGTTACTTCCGCAACGGCACAGCGGTCACGTATACACCGTATCAGGCTGGCTTTCTTTTCGAGACCACCTTTGAAGCGAATTGGGGGAACGATCCTGCCAGCGGACTTGAAAAATTGGGCTCCTTCCATGATGTGATCGTCCCGGAACTTGTGAAGATCTTCAACCAGCCTTATACCTTGTACTGCAATGAGATCAGGCATGGCGGTGCTTCCTACGATATCTCATGGCCTTATAAAAAGGATTTCTACTCGATCTACTTTATCGGAACGGAAGCCAATGGATTTCTCGATTGGCATACCTGGGTGGTCGGTGTTGAATATGATAATGGCAATCCGTATCTTTATGCACTGATGAATTTCTTCTGGGAGCCGTAGGCGCTTGTACTACATCGCAAAATCAAACAAGCCGGGTCATTGACCTGGCTTGTTTTGTATCCGGATGTTAACTTGTTCTTAAAGTAAGAATCCCTAAATAGTGGTATTCTATATTTGTAGTTGTTGTAAGAATTTGCAATAAGGATTAATATGTCCTGTTCCTCCGATTACGCTCCCCAACTCCGTGCCCGTGGATATCGAATGACCCCGCAGCGTATGGCGATCCTGCATGTGCTGCGCCATGAAGCGACTCATCTCTCGCCGGGTGAAGTGTATAAAAAAGCGCTCAAGGAGTTGCCCGGGCTGACCGAACCGACCGTCTACCGCACGCTTGAATTCTTGGCAGAGAACGGGCTGGCGCGGTCTTCACATTCCGGCAGCGGTCACCTTACCTATGAGATCGCGGACGAGGAGCATCATCACATCATTTGCCGTTCCTGCGGGGCAGAGATCGAAGTGGAACATGCCCTGCTCGAATCCCTGTACAAAAAATTGGAATCGGCAAGCGGCTTCAAAAACATTGACAGTCACGTTTCTTTTTTCGGGTTATGCCCGGACTGTCAAACTGAATAGAAGAGGAGAGAACCATGCATTACTCACCCGCCCCTTTACATATCCCTGATGGATTTTTGAACTTTGTAGTCTCACTGGTCTGTTGGGCGATCACGGTCCTCATGATTGGGATTGCAGTTTCAAAGACGAATAAAGCGCTCGGTGAAAAACAGGTGCCGTTGATGGGCATCATGGCGGCGTTCATTTTTGCCGCGCAGATGATCAACTTCCCCGTAGCGGGAGGGACGTCCGGTCACCTGTTGGGAGGGGCGCTGGCGGCGATCGTGCTTGGTCCGTGGGCGGGGATGCTGGTGATGACCGCGGTCATTGCCGTGCAGGGACTTCTCTTCCAGGATGGCGGTCTGCTGGTGATGGGCGCCAACATCCTGAACATGGGACTGTTGACTGCCGCAATCGGCTATGGCTTATACCGCTCGGTGATGAACAAGTCCCAGACGACAAAACTTGCTGTGGCTGGCGTTGCCGCGTGGCTTTCTGTGATGGCAGGTGCGCTTGCCACAGCTCTGCAACTTTGGTTGAGCGGAACAAGCAACCTGCAGACCGTTGTGATCGCCATGCTCAGTGTCCATGCCCTGATCGGGATCGGCGAGGCACTCATTACGGTTGCCGCGCTGTCATTCATCCTCCGCAACCGCCCCGACTTGCTTGGTGAAGACTCTGCCTCTGCTGAGGGGGGACGCGGCTGGGTGATTGCGGGAATTGCAATCACGTTGCTCGTAGTGTTGCTCTCACCGCTCGCTTCTGCCTCACCAGATGGATTGGAAAGAGTTGCAGAGGATATGGGCTTGATCAGCTTTGGACAATCTGCCCCGTTTGAGATTATCCCTGACTACACATTGCCATTCCTCGGCGAGACTCCGCTCTCGACCATTGTCGCCGGAGCGATCGGGGTGATGGTTGTGTTGGGGATCGCTTTTGTGACGGGGCGCTCGCTGCAGAAGAAAACATCGTAAATCCTACTCCGTCCTGAGCAGAGCAAAGCGCAGTCAAAGGACATTCCAGCAACTGCGCTTCGATTGCGTTCGGCGCAAAACCGCTCCTCACTCCACTCCGCGCGGGAGACAATTATGCACTTTGACGCTTTTGACCGTTATCACGACACAGATAGTTTTATCCACCGTCTCGACCCGCGTGTGAAAGTGGTGGTGACTATTGCGTTCATCCTCTCCAACGCGCTCCTGCCCGATGGCGCGTGGATGGCGTTCGTGCTGGCGTGGCTCTTTCTATTGTTCACGAATGCATTATCTGAACTTGGCATACTGTTCACCCTCAGACGTTCCCTGATCGCATTACCATTTGCGTTGGCCGCCGTCACGGTTCTGTTTTCCATTCCCGGTAATCCGCTTACTTCTTTCCACTTCCTATTCTGGGACCTGACCATCACCGACGCAGGTTTGCTGCGATTTGAAAGCATCCTAGTCCGTTCGTGGCTGTCGGTGCAGATGGCGATCCTACTGGTGGGGACGACGCGCTTCCCGGATATTGTCCATGCGCTGGAGCATTTGCGCGTGCCTTCGATTCTCACCACGATTATCGCCTTCCTCTATCGCTATCTCTTCGTACTCGTGGATGAGGTCTTCCGTCTGCTCAGGGCGAGGGAGGCTCGTTCGGCGGCTGTACCAGGTATCAGGGCGGGTGGAGGCGTGGCGTGGCGTGCGGGAGTTGCTGGCAATATGGCGGGTCAACTTTTTTTGCGGAGTTACGAGCGCAGTGACCGCGTCTATAATGCGATGCTGGCGCGCGGCTATACGGGTCATTTGCAGACGGTCAATCCGCATGAATTGCATCGTGTGGATTATGTCGCAATGATTTTGGGGATTCTCTTTTTGTTATTACTTCAACTGGTAGGCAGGCTATGACAAACGTTCTATCTGTGCACGATCTGCATTTTTCATATCACGACCATCACGCGGCGTTGCGCGGCGTTTCGTTCGACTTGTGCGAAGGCGACAAGGTGGCGCTGGTGGGACCGAACGGCGCGGGGAAGTCCACGCTGATGCTGCACCTGAACGGGATCTTGACCGGCAAGGGCGATGTGACCGTGGGAGACGCCCGCATCAAGCGTGACAATTTGCCTGCCATCCGTGCAATGGTCGGACTCGTCTTCCAAAACCCGGACGACCAACTCTTCTCCCCGACAGTGTTCGAAGATGTGGCATTTGGTCCGCTTCACATGGGCTTGCCGAAGGATGAAGTGGTAAAGCGCGTGGAGTCTGCCTTGAGCGCGGTGCGGATGTCAAACTATCGTGACCGCATGTCGCATCACTTGAGCGTGGGGGAGAAG
>CAYTDB010000113.1:0-16878 GCA_964436455.1 uncultured Anaerolinea sp.
CCATCGTCCCCACGTTCAGATGCGGCTTGCTCCTGTCAAATTTTTCCTTCGCCATTGATGATCTCCTTATATATCAAAAAAGAAAAGTTTTATTTCAATATTTCCTGCGCCACTACCTGTGAGACCGGCGCATAATGGTCAAATTCCATGCTGAAGACACCGCGTCCCTGAGTGGCAGAACGAAGTTGAGTTGCATACCCGAACATTTCGCCCAAGGGAACCATGGCACGGACCGCCTGTGCATTTCCAGGGCGGACATCCATACCCTGAATCAAGCCGCGACGACTGTTGAGTTGCCCCATGACATCGCCAAGATATTCCTCGGGGACAACCACTTCCACTTTCATCATGGGTTCGAGCAAGATAGCATTTGCCTTGTGGACGCCTTCCTTGAAACCGATGGAAGCAGCAAGTTTGAATGCCATTTCACTTGAATCAACTTCGTGATATGAACCATCAAACAACGTGATCTTCAAATCCACAACTGGATAACCAGCTAACACACCTGTCTCACAGGCTTCCTTGAAGCCTTTTTCAACTGCGGGTATGTATTCTTTGGGGATGGAACCACCTACAATCTTGTTCTCGAAGATAATACCACTACCCCGTTCGCCAGGCTCAAGAGCAAACACTACATGACCGTACTGTCCCTTACCACCGGACTGCTTGGCATACTTGTAATTGACTTCCTTTACCGGTTTTGTAATAGACTCGCGATATGAGACACGTGGGACACCAACGTTTGCCTGCACCTTGAACTCGCGCAAAAGGCGATCCACGATAATATCAAGATGAAGCTCACCCATGCCAGAAATTATGGTCTGACCGGTATTTTCATCGGAACGAACACGGAAAGTCGGGTCCTCTTCTGCAAGTTTACGGAGAGCCTCACCCATTTTTTCTTGATCGCTCGTGCTTTTAGGTTCGATCGCAATGGAAATGACGGGTTCAGGGAACGAGATACTTTCGAGCACCAGTGACTTGCTATCACACAGCGTATCGCCGGTAAAACTTTCCTTGAAACCCAGCACAGCACCGATATCACCAGCACGGATCTCAGTGATATCCTCCCGCCGATCAGCATGCATACGGATCAAACGACCGATACGTTCTTTTCTGCCTTTTGTACTGTTTTGAACAGTCTGTCCCTGGCTTAAAACGCCGGAATACACACGAATATAGGCAAGGCGACCAACATAGGGGTCCGTAACAATTTTAAAGACCAGTGCGCTTAAGGGCGCATCATCCTGCGTGGGCAACTCAAATACATTTTCAGGATTGCCAGGTTCGGATGCCTTTATAGAAGGAACATCGGCTGGTGAGGGCAAATAATCAATCACCGCATCCAACAGGATCTGAACGCCTTTATTCTTCAAGGATGAACCACAAAAAACAGGGGCGGCTTTATTAGAGATCACGCCTTTTCGAAGAGCAGTTTTCAGTTCGTCGACACTGATCTCTTGTGCTTCCAGAAACTTCATGGTCAGATCATCGTCAAGTTCGGCAATCTTTTCGACCAATTTCGCCCTGGTCTCTTCCGCTTGTTGCTTCAAATCCGCTGGGATATCAACAGATTTTGGTTCCTTGCCAAGATCATCCTCCCAAACCCACGCTTTCATGGTCAAGAGATCAATAACGCCTTTAAAGGTAGCCTCAAAGCCAATGGGAATCTGCATGGGAATCGGGTTGGCACCAAGTCTGTCGACGATTGTCTCAATCGTCCGTTCGTAGGAAGCACCGACACGATCCATTTTATTCACAAAGCAGATACGCGGCACACCATATCGGTCCGCTTGACGCCAGACTGTTTCCGATTGCGGTTCAACACCCTGAACCGCATCGAATACAACAACACCGCCATCGAGCACACGCAGGGAACGCTGCACTTCAGCGGTAAAGTCAATGTGTCCCGGCGTGTCAATGATATTGACCTGGTAGCCTTTCCACTCTGCAGAAACAGCCGCGGACACGATGGTAATGCCGCGCTCACGTTCCTGCACCATCCAGTCAGTGACGGTTGTGCCATCGTCCACAGAACCAATACGGTGGGTCTTGCCGGTATAGAACATAATACGCTCGGTGGTCGTTGTTTTACCGGCGTCAATATGCGCTATGATTCCAAAATTACGATATTTCTCAAACGGATGTTCGCGTGCCATTCTGATGGAGATCCTAATTACTAATCAATATTTTATAAGAAGAAAAATTAAACGCGATAATGCGAGAACGCACGATTGGCTTCCGCCATTTTATGTGTTTCATCACGCTTGCGGATCGCAGCACCGGTCTCGTTGGACGCATCGATCAACTCTGAAGCCAGCTTGTCGGGGAAGGATTTTCCAGCCCGCTCACGGGTTGCGGATAAAATCCAGCGAATCGCCAAAGTGAGACGGCGTTCCGCTGACACTTCCATGGGAACTTGATAAGTGGCACCACCCACACGACGAGGGCGAACTTCCATTACGGGAGAGACATTCTTGAGAGCAGCATCAAAAACATCAATGGAATTCTTGCCAGTACGCTCATTAACCAAATCCAAAGCGTCATAGACCAGTCTTGCGGCAAGACTCCTTTTTCCCTGCTTAAGAACGTGTTGCATTAATGTCTGCAGGGTGACGCTGTTGTAACGAACATCGGGAGTAATTTCCCGCTTTTCAGGTTTTGCTCTACGCATTCTACATTTTCTCCATCAAACTACTTCGGTCGCTTCGCGCCGTACTTTGAGCGGCCCTGCTTACGATTTGCCACACCGGTGGTATCCAACGATCCGCGCACAATATGATAGCGGACACCAGGAAGGTCTTTTACACGACCACCACGCACGAGAACCACCGAGTGTTCCTGCAATTGGTGACCTTCACCTGGAATATACGCCGTTACTTCTATGCCATTCGTCAAGCGTACGCGAGCAATCTTCCGCAAAGCAGAGTTCGGCTTTTTGGGAGTCATTGTACGCACAACGGTACATACACCGCGCTTTTGGGGAGCACCCTTAGCTTGGCGCACACGACGTTGTTTAAACGAATTCAACGTATATTGCAACGCAGGAGCCTTGCTTTTGACTTTTTTATTCTTGCGGCCCTTACGGACCATTTGATTAATTGTCGGCACGATCAGCCTCCGGTTTCCTAATTCATAGATATTTAATGTGTATTCGCAAGAAATGAGGCCATCCATAAACGTACTGATGGCCTCACTTATAGTGCCATGCTTTTGGCGGGGGGTACAGCCGCGTGTTCTATTGGCAACGGACAGTGATTTTATCACGCTGCTTGTCGAGCGTCAAGATTACCGCTTGCCTATAAACTTCTCTCCGATGCCCAACAAACCCGTGTCCATTCTCGGCGGATGCTGTTTCTCCTCATCCTTGCCAAATTTTACTACATCGCCACTTTCATTGACTGCCTCAACAGCCAAACCAAGCGATTGCAATTCTTTGACCAATACACGGAATGAAGCAGGGATGCTTGGCTCCTCAATCGGCTCACCCTTTACAATCGCTTCGTAGGTATTGACACGTCCCTGCACATCATCGGATTTGACTGTCAACATTTCCTGCAATGTGTAAGCCGCACCATACGCTTCCAGTGCCCACACTTCCATCTCGCCAAAACGCTGACCGCCGAATTGTGCCTTACCGCCCAACGGCTGTTGTGTCACCAAACTATATGGACCAGTGGAACGTGCATGTACCTTATCTTCGACAAGGTGGTGCAACTTGAGAACAGTCATGACACCAACAGTTACCGGTTGATCATACGGAAGCCCGGTCTTCCCGTCACGCAGAACCTGCTTGCCTAAAGTTGGTATGGGATGACTGGTTGCATTCATGATTTGCTGGGCAACCTCCATCAAACGAGCCTCTGCAATACGACTTCCATTTCCTTCGCTTTCGATCCACAATCGGAGACAGGTGTTAATCGCAGCCTTGTCATATTCTTCGCGTTCGCGTGGATTAATCTCCTCGGGATAGAAAACCGTATCCGGATCATAATCTCGATCACGCAGCCACTCAGCAACCGTGGACATCCGCGCATAATCCGGATCCATCAGGTCATACGGATCATATTCCCGTTTGCCCAGCCATTCAGCGAGGTACAAATTACGAACCTCATCATCATCCTGAATGGATTCAGGATCGTATTCCTGTTCCCTGATCCAATCCCATGCAGTCATAGCAGTTTCGCGCCAAGCCTGATCAACAAGCCAGGCACGTGCCAACTCAGCTTCGATCTCGTACTCGGAAGCACCATCAAATACAGGGGTGACTGCACGATAGCCAAGCCTCTTCGCTGCCCAACCAAGATGGACTTCCAGAACCTGTCCAATATTCATACGGCCGGGAACACCCAGCGGGTTAAGGATAATATCCACGGGCGTGCCGTCTTCAAGGAAAGGCATATCTTCGACAGGAACAACCTTTGAGACAACACCCTTGTTTCCATGGCGACCTGCCATCTTGTCACCAGCTGTCAACTTGCGTCGTTGAGCAACAGAGACACGAACCATCATATCCACACCTGCGGAAAGATCGGAGTTCTCCTCACGAGTGAATACCTTGACATCCACAACCTTGCCACGTTCACCATGAGGCATGCGCAGAGATGTATCCTTCACATCACGCGACTTCTCACCAAAGATGGCACGTAATAGACGTTCTTCGGGTGTCAACTCCTTTTCGCCTTTGGGGGTAATTTTTCCAACTAGAATATCGTTTGGACCAACCTCCGCCCCAATGCGGATGATGCCATTCTCATCAAGATCCTTGATCGCGTCGTCACCGACGTTCGGGATGTCGCGTGTGATCTCTTCTGGACCCAATTTGGTATCACGAGCTTCAACCTCATACTTCTCAATATGGACAGAGGTAAAGCGATCCTCCTGAACCAAACGTTCAGAGATCAGGATGGCATCTTCAAAGTTGCCGCCTTCCCAAGAGACAAAAGCGACAACCACATTTTGCCCAAGTGCCAATTGACCATTATCCGTTGAGGACGAGTCGGCGATGATATCGCCTTTCTTAATGACCTGCCCCTTGACTACTGCCGGGCGCTGGTCGATACAAGTACTCTGATTGGAACGTTGATACTTGCGCAATGGATAAGTACGAACGCCGCCTCGTTCTTTGACCGTGATTGAGTTGCCGGTCACAGATATGATCTCACCGTTCGCTTCTGCCACCACCACCTGACCCGAATCCAACGCAGCATGATATTCCATCCCCGTAGAGACCAGCGGGATTTCAGGGCGGACAAGCGGCACAGCCTGTGCCATCATGTTCGAGCCCATTAAGGCGCGGTTTGCATCGTCATGTTCAAGGAAGGGGATCAACGCGGCACTGATGCCTACCACTTGATGAGGAGCAACATCCATGTAATCCACAGCATCTGGTGTTGAAAAGATAAAGCCGGAGTGGTAGCGGGAAGATACACGCTCACGTACGAACTCTTTGTCATCGGTTAGTGGCGCATTAGCCTGTGCAATCACGTATTTATCTTCAGCATCTGCTGACAAATAATCATATTGGTCGGATATATAAGGTTTAATGGCAACAGGGTTACCAATCTTGGCAATTTTCTTTGCCATCTTGGTATCAATCTTCTCGCTGGATTTAAATAAGACTTCTTCAGTCTTCGGATCAACAACATTCTCGCGCAGGGTGCGACCTTCGAGACGTTCATCCTCTGCTTCCATGGTTCGGAAAACCTTACGATACGGTGTTTCAATGAATCCATACTCATTTACACGCGCAAAGGATGCCAGACGACCAATCAAACCAATATTCGGACCTTCGGGCGTTTCAATCGGACAAATACGTCCGTAGTGTGAATGGTGGACATCGCGGACATCAAAGCCGGCACGTTCACGCCTCAAACCACCTGGTCCAAGCGCCGAAAGCGTGCGCTTGTGACGCAATTCCGCCAATGGATTGGTCTGATCCATGAATTGAGATAACTGCGAAGAACCAAAAAACTCACGCAACGCTGCAACCACAGGGCGGATGTTAACCAACGTAACCGGCGATAACTGCTCCTGATCACGGATGGACATACGCTCTTTAATCACGCGCTCCATGCGCCGGAGACCGATGCGCAACTTGTTCTGGATCAACTCACCCACTGTCTTGACGCGCCGGTTGCCCAAATGGTCGATATCATCCGGCTTTTCGATCCCGTTATTGATCTGGATCATGCGACGGATGAGGCGAATTACATCGCTCTTTGTCACTGTGCGATGCGGGATGGGAATACTCAAATCAAGTTTTTGGTTAAGTTTGTAGCGACCCACACGCTCGAGGTCATAGTGGCGCTGGTCGAACAGCTGTTCCTCTAGGAATTGCTTGGCGTTTTCGATTGTAGCAGGGTCGCCGGGGCGCATCTTTTTGAAGAATTCGATCAACGCAGCTTCCGCGATAGTCTGACCACCAGTCAGTTCCCATTCAGGCTCCTGCTTAAAGGTAGAAGCAATGAACAAGCGCTCTGGGTTATTATCCACATCCTTGAAAAGCGACAACAACTCTTCATCTGAACCAGTTTTGAGAGGGGAATCTTTTGTGCCGTCGTCCACTGCCGCCAAGGCACGCAGGAAGACCGTGATCGGCACAGTGCGTTTACGGTTGAACTTGAGAATAATGTAATCGGATTTACGGGTTTCGAACTCCATCCAAGCCCCTCGATCGGGAATCAGCTTGGACATGGCGAGCAGGCGTCCGGTCGCGCGATCCGTCGGGGCTTCGAAATAAACACCCGGGGAACGGATCAACTGCGAGACGACAACGCGTTCCGTCCCATTGATAATGAAGGTGCCCTTGTCGGTCATCTCGGGGAAGTCGCCGAGGAAAATATCCTGTTTAATCGGTTCGGGTACATCGGCTCCTGCCAGCAGCACAGAAACATACAACGGGCTGGCATAGGTTAAGTCACGTTCCACACACTCTTCGATCGTGTGCTTGGGATCACCAAACCAATACTTCAAGCCCCATTGTTTTGCTTCGGGTCCACGACCGGGGAAATACAATTTCATCCCCTTGTTATAGGATTCAATCGGAGAGACCTCATGGAACAGGTCCCCCAGCCCCTCTTTTTTGAGACGTTCGAAAGAATCCAACTGGACTTCGATCAGATTGGGAAGATTGATATTGACCGGGATACGCGCATAACTCTTTTTCGGCAAAGTAGAAGACATTCGGTTCACTCCTGACCTTGGGTATGTGCGCCGTTACGAATTACCTTTTCCCATCCCGAGACTTAGTGCTTGCCAGGTAACAGATGCAATTCAAGTCCGGGAGATCGTGCGAGAAACGGTATACACACGAAGACATCCCGCTTCATTTTTCTTGGCGGGATAGCAAACTATGATTATATATGAAGGATTTGATATGCGCAAGGGATTTTCACTTCGAATTTTGCTCCTTTCCCTAAAGCCTTGCATGCTCAGATTCTACCATAACCCATCATTAACGCAACAAACAGAGACAAACAGGGTTTTGACTGATAGAATCACGAAAATCAATCTCTGGAGGAAGCATGGCAACATCACAACCGATGGTCAATGATCGAAAAGAGATATTCGGCTGGGCAATGTACGACTGGGCAAATTCAGCCTTCAGCACAACAGTGGGGACAGTATTTCTTGGTCCATATATTGCGTCGCTCGCGGCAACATCTGCGGAAGCATATTCAGATGGCATGGCACGGTTCTTCGGCATTCCCGTTGCACCAGATTCATTCCTCCCCTACTGCATTTCATTCTCAGTAGGTTTGCAAGTCCTGTTCCTCCCCATTTTAGGTGCAATTGCAGATTATTCTCATCTCCGAAAACAGATGATGCAGTTGTTCGCCATGATCGGCGCTATCTCGACCATCCTTTTGTTCATTGTTACGAGTAATCTGTGGTGGCTCGGCGGCATTTTGTTTATTATTGCCAACTTAGCCTTTGGAGCGGCAATCGTCTTCTACAACGCCTATCTGCCGGATATCGCCAGTGAAGATGAACGGGACCGTGTCTCATCCTACGGTTGGGCGATGGGCTATCTTGGCGGAGGAATTCTGCTTGCACTCAACCTTGCCTTCTTCGTATTCAGTGACAACCTCGGTGTGCCGGGAGATCTGGCAGTCCGCATCAATCTGGCATCCGCAGGTTTCTGGTGGATGGGATTTTCTTTCCTCACATGGGTGCGACTTCGACCAAGACACGCAGCACATCCGTTGCCTGAGGGTGAAACTTATGTGAGTGTTGGCTTTAAGCAATTGAGAAAAACGTTCGGCGAGATTAGAAACTTCCCCGAGACCCTCAAATATCTCCTCGCCTATTTCCTCTATAATGACGGTATTCAAACGGTAATCGCGGTTTCATCCACATTCGCTGCAGCCCCCATCATACGCGGCGGACTGGAAGTCTCTCAAGATACGTTGATTGCTGTCATTCTCATGATCCAGTTTGTTGCATTTGGCGGTGCACTCCTTTGGGGCAAGCTCGCGAAATGGATCGGTGCAAAGCAATCGATAATCGTTAGTTTGGTCATTTGGTCTGGCGTGGTAATCTATGCATACGGCGGTCTGCAAGGGGAATCGCGAGTAACCGAGTTCTTCATTTTAGGTATCTTCATTGCCCTGGTCATGGGAGGCTCCCAAGCCATCAGCCGCAGTCTCTTTTCACAAATGATCCCAAAGGGAAAGGAAGCGGAATACTATTCCTTCTACGAAGTCAGCGAACGCGGCACTTCCTGGACAGGTCCGTTGATCTTCGGGCTAGCGAACCAAATCTTTGGCAGTCTGCGTTACGGGATACTCGCCCTGATCTTCTATTTCATCGCAGGCTTGATCGTCCTGCCGTTTGTAAACGTAAACAAAGCCAAAGAAGATGTAAAAAATTACAACGCAGAAAACTCGTAAAAGAAGGAGACCGAGGCTCACCACCTCGGTCTTCTTCTTTATAGCTTTGCGAAAAACCTCGTCATCTTTTCCATTGCCCGTTCAATGACATTCATGGACGTGGCATAACATAGTCGGATATACCCGCTTCCACCGGGACCGAAATCTGTCCCTGCCAAAACAGCCACTCCCTCCTCTTCGAGCAATCTCAATTGAATTTCACGTTCCGAAATGCCAAACGATTTGATATTCGGGAACACATAAAACGCTCCCTGCGGCTTCTGCGCGTGGACTCCCGGAATCGCGTTGACCAATTCCACCATTCTATCGCGTCGTTTTTGATATTCGGTCACCATCTCGTTGACAAAATCCTGCGGACCAGTCAAGGCTTCCATGCCGGCGTATTGAGTAAACTCCGCCGTGGACCCGGTCGAGTGCGTGACCAGCAATTCGAGTCGTTCCGCCAGTTTGGGCGGCGCGATGACGTAGCCCAGCCGCCAGCCGGTCATGGAAAAGGTCTTCGAGAAGCCGTCGGCTATTATCGTGCGATCAAGCATCCCGTCGATGGAAGCGATGCTTGGGGCAGAACCCATCCCATCGTAGACGAGGCGCGTGTAGATTTCGTCCGCCAGAATCCAGGCATCATGTTTTTGTGCCTTCTCAACGATGTGTTTCAAATCGTCGAGCGGAATGACACCGCCGGTCGGATTGGCAGGTGAATTGAGGACGATCATTTTCGTCTTGTCGGAAATCTTGTAGTCGAAGACATCCAGATCGAATGAAAATTGATTTTCCTCTTCCAGAGGGATCGGTACACCCACCCCACCT
The DNA here is from genome assembly GCA_964436455.1 of uncultured Anaerolinea sp. Taxonomy (GTDB): domain Bacteria; phylum Chloroflexota; class Anaerolineae; order Anaerolineales; family Villigracilaceae; genus Defluviilinea. The sequence continues at coordinate 9,702 of CAYTDB010000113.1, forward strand.
GCAACTCCGATCATGGCGGAATAGGTTGGAAATCCCGGGTCGGGAAAAATAACTTCATCGCCCGGTTCGACCACTGCCAGCGTAGGGACAAACAATCCGACTTTCGAACCGGGACCTACAACAACCATATCCGGCGTGATATTGACATTGCGTTGCTTGCCTGAGAACTCCGCGATCAATTCACGGAAAGGCTGAAGCCCGGCAGGCGGCGTATAGCGGGTTTTGTTTTCACGGATGGCTTGCATGCCTTTTTCTTTGACATGCTCTGGCGTGAAGAAATCGGGCTGACCCAGTTCGAGATGCAATATCTCGCGTCCCTGACGTTCCAATTCCTGCGCACGCGCCAGAACGGCATACGCGCCTTCAGCCTCAAGATGGGAAACACGATTTGAGAATTTCATAACCTACAACTTCGGCAGAACAATGGATTTCTGTCCTTGATACTTCCCTTTCTTATCCGCATACGAGATTTCGCATTCCTCGTCCGCTTCGAAGAAAAGGACTTGCGCCAAACCTTCATTGGCATAGATCTTTGCGGGCAACGGCGTGGTGTTCGAGATTTCCAGGGTGACGTAGCCCTCCCAACAATTCCCTGACCAAACTGCTTTCCCATTTCGACGGACAAAAATCAAATGCCCTGGCACAGTTACATCATATACCATGCCTTCATAAGGAATTTCTTTTTCGATTTTAGGATGAATTTTGGGCGTGAGATGAGATCGTCCAAGCCTGACTTTGTATACAGGGTAGTTGCTATTAAAAATATGCCCCTTATATTCTCGCGGCGATTCTGGTTTGGCAACTCTCACGATGGCAACATATCCTGCCTTGAACATCACTTCCTGAACATCGTCAGCCAACTTTTTGGATACGGTTGTATAAGTCTCTGTTTCATTGTTGCCATCGGAATTCATTAAACCAAACAAAAGCCTTTTAAGACGTTGGGGAGGCAACTCTTTCACCCAGTCAGGGATATATTTCTCGTGAGAATGTCCCAACGGATTCACGATCTGATAAAGAGATTTTGAAAAGAATTGAAATCCAGTTTTTGTACGATTGTAATGAACACCGAGTCGTTGTAAAACATCTGCAACAACTTTAACTTCTCTCTTTTTGAAGGCGGCAATTTTTATCAAATACCCGCCTTTGTTTATATAGGATGAACCATCGCCAAGGTAAAGCCCTAGAAACTCCAGAAAAGCATCTGTGGAGAAATGTTCGTCACCAAATACAACCTCATTGCCAATATCCTTTCCCACCCATTGAATGTTCCTCATCATTTCATGATTATATTTTCCCCGTAAATCTCCGGCCTGCGTAGTAAACCAATCGGTATAGCGACCTTTTGTGTTCTTGCGTTCGATAATTCGCTTCCGCACCAACACTTTATGTTCAGGTGTTACAAGCAAATCAATGTTCTTTCCACCGAAATGGATCAAATTGCCCTCGTAAGCATATTCCTGCTTTCTTTCTACAGACTGCCATTCGGCCATCCCACTTTCAGACATTCCTAATACATCATCACCAACTTGAACATCACGAATAAGGCGCCATCCCTGCTTCGTCAATATCTCCGTATCGTCGGAAAAACATGGTTCGAAAGGAGTTACGTTGACGATTAGACCACAACGTGCATACGTTGATTTTCCCAAACAAATTGTCAACACATTGCGTGGAATGCGGAAGTATTCAACCGTCCGCGCCAGGGCGAACGAGTTGGGCGGGATAACGCACACATCACCTGTGAATTCGAACATGGATTTTGTATCGAAGTTCTTCGGGTCAACGATTGCAGAGTGAACGTTTGTAAAGATCATAAATTCATCCGCCACACGGACGTCATATCCATACGATGAAACGCCGTAGGAAATGACGCCCTGCCGAACCTGTTTGTCCACGAACGGTTCGATCATTTTGTGTTCTAATGCCATCTTGCGAATCCAGTGATCAGGTTTCAGTCCCATTTTTCTCTCCAAATTAAATAATCTGCTCTCGGCGGCGTCCCCGCCGCCGAGGACGGCGGCTTGATCATACTATTCCACAACAAACACAACCTGCGTAAGCCTGCCTGATTCTACTTCAACCCATCTCTCGTATAAATGACCGTTGTATTTCAAAGCGACGCGATACCACCCGGGCGGCAGGTCACCGAGTGCGGCGTTTTCCTTCCCATTCGTCATGTCTTTCCAATACGCGACAACATAATGCGACTTGACCCTGGGCCCGTTCTTGTCCTTGTGATAACGGGCGGTGAATTCAACAAATTGAAAGCTGGAGGCTTCATCAACGATCGAAAACGAAAGGGCTCCAAACAAATCGCCATTCTCATCCTTGTTCGGCACCAGCCAAATCTCGGGATTCTGCGTCGAGAAGTAATCCATCCCATCACCGCCCTTGCGAACTTCAAAGTGAAGATGACTCCCTGTCGCCACACCACTTTGACCGACCTCCCCGATCAGGTCGCCAGCCTTGACCTCATCCCCCACCTGCACATCCACCTTGGATAAATGCGCATACAATGTGTACATCTCGTCCGCATGACGGATGACAACCACATTGCCGTAAAAATCCCTCCATGGGCTATACACCGCTTCTATATCCGGACCTGCGAACTGTACTACCCCATCCCCCGCGGCATGGATTGGCGTCCCGGACCTGTTCGAGAATTCGACCCCGTGATGCGGTTCGCGCGCGCCGTTTTGAGTGGAGCCGTAGCGATAGGTTATGTCAACGAAGGTATTGTCAGGCGAGAAGATGGGATTTTGAAGGATAAAGTGACCATCAGTGATGCAAAAGTCTTCCGAAAAAGGATCGCAAGTCGCTTGGGTTACTGTTGATGATGGAAACACAGATGGAGGCGTTAGTGTAGCAGTCACTTCAGGGAGAGTTGTGGCAAATGAAGTTTGTGTGGCATTAGGTATAGGCTGCGCTACTGCTATCTGTACTGCAGGGGCGCAGGAGGTGAGAAACAACAGAGTATAGAGAATAAATTTTTTCATCGCGAAGACACCGAGACCGCGAAGCTTAGTAACCTTTGCTTAGCACAAATTCTTGCCCACATCGCACCTAAGCAGTAATGTTTTTAGATTCCACTTCGTTCCTTCATCACAGCATGGATCTCTGCTTCGAGTTTGTCGGCTTTTTGTTCCAACTCAGCAAGTTCGGTGAGCATTTTCTCCCCCATTGACTTGTCTTCAAGCGAGTTTAGGTTGATCCGCACATTGTAGCCTGCGGCGGTCAACGCGGCACGCGACATGGCAAAGCCAGACATGGCATCGCTGATGGCATTGACGTTCCCACGCCTGGCACACTTGATGGCGAGTTCCATCACTTTGACAGCATCATTCGCGACATGTAATGGAACATGGGCGGCGTTGAGCGTTGCATGAATGATGGCAGCATTACGGGCGGCTTTTTCTTCGTCTGTATCCTTGGGAAGTTTGAACGATCCCATTAGGGCTTCAAATGCACCTGCATCATCTTCAACTGCAAGCGTCAGCTCCTTGCGAAGATTTTCAGCCACGACTCGAATTGCCTGCATTTCGGCTTCGACGTCTGCATATTTCTTTTTTCCGATGGTAAGCCCCGAAACCATCGAAACCAATGCCGCACCCATCGCACCTGCGTACGCGGCGGCGGAGCCCCCTCCGGGAGTGGGCGTGGGAGTGGATAAAACTTCAATGAAAGAGGGACAGGTATCAGCGGAGTTCAAACCGTCGGCGGAGGGTGAAGAGAAAAGCCTGGTTTCGAGAATCTGTTCTTTGGAGAATCCATCCAATTGGGTGTACCAGACCGCCGCATCCACTAAAGCCTCCTGCGGGATCAGCCCCACGAGTTCACAGTGATGAATGCCAACACCATAGCGCTGTGCTTCACGTCGGATGAACTCGACCACGCGGGCAACCGGCGTTTCACGGAAATTGGTGAGGTTCATCGAGATCTGTGCACGCCCTTCCACAAGCAGACCAAGACCTTTGACATAACGAAGCCCTCCAGATGAATGTCGGATTGCTTTGGCGATCTTTTTGGCGATATCCACATCGCCAGTGGTGAGGTAGGCATTGAAGGCAATGAGCGGATTGCGTGCGCCGATGACGGTGGCTCCTGCCTTGGGCAATTTGCTGGGACCAAAATCAGGCTTGCGCTCAGGATCGGATTCGATCTCGGATTTAAGACCTTCGTATTGACCCCTGCGGATATTTTCAAGATTTGTGCGCTCGGGACGTATGGCCGCCGCTTCATATAAATAGACCGGGATGTTGAGTTCTTCTCCCACGCGTTGACCTAATCGTTTGGCGATCGTCACACAATCTTCCATCGTTGCATCTCCAAGCGGTACGAACGGACAGACGTCCGTCGCGCCCATGCGTGGGTGTTCGCCCGTGTGGTTATCGAGGTCAATGAGTTCAGCTGCGGTTTGAATTGCGCGGAAGGCGGCTTCCTCCACTGCAGACGGTTCGCCTGCAAATGTGAGCACAGTGCGGTTGTGGTCGAGGTCGGAGGACCGGTCGAGAAAGCGTGCACCCTCGACAGAGGTTATGGCGGCAATGATCTGGTCGATCACTTCAGGTCGCCGCGCTTCGGAAAAGTTGGGAATACATTCGATGAGTGTGGTCATGGGCTTCTCTTAGTCCACTAGTTTCGTAGTTTGATGATTGGTTGGATTATACACAGTACGCTCATAAATTGCGCATTTTCAGAAGTGATGGATAAACTGGAATTGGGCGTTCTATTTGAGAGCATCGAATACACTAAAGGTTTTCATAAATTCAGACATTGCGAGGTATTCCTCGTGGAAAGGGGCATTTTCCGATTTTGAAGTTACGCCAAAACGCATGGTTGGCTGCGAATCAGAATTGAACAACTGCCATGTGGGAAGCCCCTCTCCATTGGGGTCGCCTGTTTTTGCAAAGTTGACCCAGGCTGACATCATCTCATTCATGAGGCGCACGCGGACGGCGGCATCCTGTTCGTCACGCGAAAACCCGATAAAGTCGGTTCCGCTGATTTCATTTATTTTTCCGAAGACAAAAGGAAGTTCCGAGCCGTGAGGCGCACGGTTGTTCTGGCAGGGATAGTCAGGCAGATTGACCGGGTAATCCACACGGTAAAGGTATGTATTGGCATTCTTCGATTGCGCTTCAGCCAGTTGAATGGCTGGAACTCGAAATGCGTAATCGTCACCCAGTGTGAGCAGGAGTTCCCCCTCTGAATAATCAGTGCGTTCGGGGTTTTGTTTGTAAAGATCATACAGTTCCTTGATCTTGGATGTTTGCGCAGGGTCAATCCAAGTAAAGAGATTATCGGATACAGTTTGTTCACAAATGTGATCCGTTTCGGTATCGTAAAACTCCCAATAGGACATTTCATTCCCCATGATGCCGATCATCAAGTCAATGTCTTGGGTTTTGCCTTGTAACGCCGCCTCGAGCGGACTGCGCTTCACGATGTTATTTTCGCCCCCATACGTTGGGGCAAAGAGCAGGTCTGAGATGGGCGAACCAACTCCCTTGGATAACTGGTCTTGAATATACAGGATGCCTGCGGTGGGCATGTTCTTCCAAAGGAACGGGGACGTTATCCCAGTTTCATCGCGGATCAAATTGGCGATTGAACGTGACTCTTCGGCTGTGTGTCGGGGCGACCCGCTCATGATGATGGCGCGTTTGAAGTATTGTCCCGGATTGTCTATCCCCAGCAGGGCGGCGACACTGGCTCCGCCCGCGGATTCACCGAAGACCGTGATGTTTTGCGGATCCCCACCGAAAGCCGCGATCTTATCCTTGACCCATTGCAGAGCCAGCAATTGATCGCGCAAGCCATTGTTGGCACTGTCTGCATATTCAGAGCCACCGATGGCGGAGAAATCAAAATATCCCAACAAGCCCATGCGATAGTTCATGCTGACAAAGACCACGTCGCCGTTTTTAGCGATCTCATCCCCGTGATATAAGCTGCTCTTGCTGCTGCCAGCTACAAATCCGCCGCCGTGGATGAACACCATCACAGCTTTTTTATCCGTGCCATCGGAAGGTGACCAGATATTGAGCGTCAGACAATTTTGCACATTGGTTTTTTCATCGGGATCATCCAACTCCACCGCATCATAAACCTGCGGGCAAACTGCCCCGAACTCATAAGCTTCGAACACTCCATCCCATTTTTGCTTTGGCTCCGGAGCTTTAAATCGCCGCGAACCTGATGGTGTCTCTGCGTATGGAATGCCGAGATACACGTTCAACCCATCCTGCACGAATCCGCGCACATCGCCCGCACTGGTAGAAACAACCTCAGTGAATTGGTCTGTAGGAGCCTTTTTTCGTTCTGGCAACAACTGCCATGCTCCAAAAAGGATTATCAGGGCAAGAGCCAAAATAATTACTTTGTTTTTCATGTTGTTTCCTTACCTTGCGAGGGAGATGAAACGGGACTGATTTTGTGGATGGAGATTTCCGGTTTGCGATTGGCAAGGGGAATTATAAGGGGTTAATGAAGAGGGGACGAGGAACGATTCGTGGACAACGATCATCGTCAATCACAGTTTCGCAGTGACAGGTCAAGTCTGCATAAGCAAACAAGTGATACAATATCCACAGACAAAGGGGGGTCGATGAACAAGCAACACGTTTCATACAAATCAAAATAAAGAAAGATACACATGCACCCAATCATGACCATCGCTGTTATCAGCGGACGCGATACGAGGGCAGGCGAGATCGTCGTCGCGGCATCAACAATACTCACCATGACCTACCTGACCGTAAAACCGGTATCAGCAGATAACGCCTGTAGAACGGAATTCATCAACGCCTGCCGGGCTACAGTTCGCAATGGAACACCAAAGAAATACATGGAACGAATCGCAGACCCTTCCACCGTCAATGTTGAATTCGCAGATTTTTGGCTGGCATTCGATAAGGAAGGGGAAACACTGGCAAAACATATCCTTAAGAACTCGGGGAATTCCATTGACAAAGGGAATTATGATTTCCCCGGGCTCGTCCATTTGTTTGAGTACACGGTTTCCAATCCGCCCGAAAATGGCGACATTAAGCCATGGATCCGCATGTTTGCCGAACAACTGGAACCTTGGCGGAAAAAGATTCAAAAGATGCACCTAGTTGATACCTAGCAATCATCCTTTTCACTCGCACGCATAAAACTGTCATCCTCATAG
>CAYTDB010000114.1:0-16756 GCA_964436455.1 uncultured Anaerolinea sp.
GATTTGAAATGTCGGTCTGGCGAGGAAGTCTGGCAAAGGCATGTTGATATTATATAAAAACTTCCGAGGCGATTGCCTCGGAAGTACTGGTTTATGCGTAAGCCATTTGCTCGGTACGCTGTTTTTTGACCTGGCGCTTTTTCATCCGTGCCGCCAGCATTTTTGCCTGCCGGTTCTGTCCGGCGCGGATGATCAGGTTCAGGAATTTGTGGTGATCGTATACAGGATCGTTGATCAGGGAGAAATCTGCTGAACCCGGTTCATGCGGTGCATAGAAGATGCCGCAGTTGGGATTGATCTCGAGCATGTGGATCGTACCGTCGGCATCCATGCGATAGTCGCAGCGGGCATAGCCGTTGCCGTTCATGGTTTTGAACACCCTGGCAGTCTGTTCGCGCAAAACCTTTTCGATACGCGGGTCACTAACCGCGGCAACCGACATTTTTTCGTAATCGACCCATTTCATATCGTAGTGTTTGAAGGTCTCACCTTCAGGGAAGATGAATTCAACCGGCTTAAAAGTGACAGGATTCTTCGGGTCATCGGGATTCTCGGCAATGAGGCAGGTAAACTCGCGTCCCTCGATGAACTCTTCCAGGAGTGCGCGCCCGAATTGCTGGATCTCGATCGCCGCCTGTTCCTTGAGCTGCTCAAGGTTTTCACAGCGCGACTTGCGTGTGATGCCGATGCTGGCGTAACCATGCGGCGGTTTGACCAGGACAGGATAGCGCAGTTTCTTTGCAACGCGTTCCACATCATCCACGCGATCCACCATTGCCCAGTTTGGCGCAGGGACATTGGCTTTCTTTGCGTAGGTTTTCATCTCCTGGCGGGAGGGATCGAAGAAATTCGAATCAGCACCTGTAAATGCAAGTCCCATTTTTTCCATGAGTTGTACAAGCCCAATGCCTGACAACGCGTCATCCGGTGTGCCATCGCAAAGATTGACGAACACATCCACGCCTTCGTTGACCAGATTGCGCATCTGTTTTTCAACGTCGACCGGATCCACACGATGATGTTTCCATTTGAAACCATTCATGTGCGACGAAGGATCATAGGGCTTGTCGTTCGGATCCTCCGGTACGCTTGATAACACACAAATATACATGTCGAGTCCTTTTCTCCATTTCAATCAAGATGATTGTTTTGGAAGTTCTTTTGATCTTGATTGTTTCATACATTCATCAATGTGTTGTGTTGATTCGATTTGTGTTGTATGTTTTGAATCATGTAATGATGATGTATAACGTATATAGATTGTATCTATTATTGAGTTTATGTAAAGGTTTTTTTGATGATATATAACTTAAAAATTTGCAAGCAATTCAATGACGATTCATAGATCGATGATGTTGATCAAAAAATATTTTCAAATCATTCGTTATGTTTGCGAATCGATGTTGAGCAAACGAATAAAAAGATGCGTCATTGTTGTGCATTGCATGTCATTTTGAACATCCGCGCTGCATGCTCATGCACTGCTGATTGATCGAATCAACGATATCGATGTGTCTTAACGAATTTGAGTAATACGATGTAGAATTGGAACAGAGGTCACCATGACATTACATTCCGAAATCTTCGAACAACCCGAACGACTTGCTTCATTACTCGATAATCAAAAACAAACCGTGGTCGAGATCGCAAAAGCCATCCAGTCACGGAATGTGCACTATGCATTTCTTGCAGCACGCGGCACATCCGACAATGCCGGGAGATATGCAAACTATCTTTGGGGTGCGCACAATCAACTTCCAATGGCACTGGCAACACCTTCGTTGTTCACGTATTACCAAAGTCCGCCGCGTTTGCGTGATGCACTGGTTGTTGGCGTGTCGCAATCGGGGCAATCGCCGGATATCGTCAGCGTGCTTGAGGAGGGACACAAACAGAACTGTCTCACACTCGCGATCACCAACATCCCTGATTCGCCGCTTGCCAAAACAGCCGACTTTGTTCTCGATATCCAGGCCGGACCCGAAAAAGCCGTTGCCGCGACAAAAACCTATACAACCGAACTCATGGCAATTGCCATGCTCTCCGCCGCCTTATCCCATTCAGAGGATCGCTGGGCACAACTTGCCTCCGTCCCTGAGTGGGCGCGTTACGTTCTCAACCTCGATGAAGAGATCGCGCAGATGACACAGCGTTATCGCTACATGAGCCAATGTGTGGTGCTGGGACGCGGCTTCAACTACTCCACCGCCTATGAATGGGCGCTCAAGCTCAAGGAGTTGACGTATCTCATCGCTGAGCCTTATTCCTCCGCCGATTTCCAGCATGGACCCATCGCCATGGTCGAGGGCGGCTTCCCCGTCCTTGCGGTTGCGCCCAAGGGCAAAGTGCATGACTCGATGAAAGAAATGCTCACCCGCCTGCGCAGGGACAAAAATGCCGAACTCGTTCTCATCTCGGATGATGCGGATTCTCTCGCGCTGGCTCAATCGCCGATCCAACTCCCGCCTCAGATTCCCGAATGGCTGACCCCCATTGTGAGCATTATCCCCGCCCAATTATTTGCCTGCCACCTCACGCAGGTCAAAGGATACGATACCGAAAAACCCCGCAACATCACCAAGGTGACTGAAACGCATTGATCCCGTGATTACAGAATTCCCCAACTCCACGCAGGCTGTGCGTGGAGTTTTATTTTTCCTCAAAAAAGTGAATCGCATGTCCCGTCAATGCAAAGAAGCGTTCCAACTCCGTTTTGGCAAGCACCAACGTGGCTGTATTCACCAGCGGATGACTCTGAAAATGTTCACCCTGCCAGATCTCAGAATCCATCCACAGTTCAACCTTGTGTTCCCTGTCGTTTATCAACCCCATCATGGTTACTGAACCGCGCATCACACCCAACAGCCGCACCAGGTCATCCTCAGAGCCGAACCGTATATGTGTCACACCCAATTGCAAAGACAATGCATCCAGTTTTACCGTTTTCTCACACGACGTCACCGCCAAAAAGAATCGACGCTTTTTCTTGTCACATAGAAAAAGGTTCTTCGTGCTCACGGCAGGGCCATTCGGGCGATGCAATTCAGCCTCCTCACACGTGAACACCGCTGGATGTTCCGTGCGCAAATATTTAATTCCATTTGCATCCAGAAACGCGAGAAACTCTTTTTCCGTCATCATTTGAACTTCACCCGTAAAGTAATGATCTGATAGGGCTTTATATTCAGGATGATCGAATCCTGATCCACGCTCAAAGCAAATTCGTTCTCCTCAAGCAAGTTCGTAGTCCAAGCCGACTCCACCCCGCCTCCAAACTGGACCTGGACCTGTCCACGCCTTCTCCGGCCTTCATACAAGCGGACGATGATCCCGTTCCCATCTTCGGCTTGCTTGATGGTTTCGATGATGACGTTGGGTACATCGCAAGAGACTAGAGATCGAAGAGTAGATGGTAGTTGCCCAGACTTTCGACTTTCAACCTTTGACCTGTACACCAGGATCGGGTCATTCAACAAATACGCTTCCTTCTGTGTCTCTTCATTCCAATTTCCAATGTGCGGATACAAACTGTATTGGAAGTGATGCTCCCCAAAGTCTGCCATTGGATCGGGCATAGTGGGCGAACGGAGCAAGGTAATGCGCATGACATTATCGTGGATGTCGTGTCCGTATTTGCAGTCGTTGAGCAGACTCACGCCATAATCACCCTCGGACAAGTCCACCCACTTGTGGGCACAGGTCTCAAAGCGAGCCCAATCCCAACTGGTGTTGCGGTGCGTTGGGCGAGTCACATTACCCCATTGGATATCGTAGGTCGCTTGCGGAGCAAGAACATCGACAGGGAAAGCGACCTTGAGCATCGTGTGACGTTCCATCCAATTGATGGAAGTGTCAAAGTCCAAGCGTGGCGAGTTGTGATTCAGCGAAATCCGTTGCGTGAACTCGCTGTTTTGGACCTTGCGCTTGATCTCAATGGTCTTACGCAGTTCGCCATATTCTATAAACCGAATCGAAGAAGCAGGTTCTGCCAGCCACATCTTGTCATCGTAGAAGATATCCACATCCCAGGCGTCCCACGATTTCGGGCGGTCTTCGAAGGCTTGGAATTGATTGGCAATGGTATCGGGCGGCAACACTTCGCGGTTCGCTTTTTTATCGAAGATGCGGATGATGTCCCCATCGTCATCGAATTCAACAAGGAGAAACTCATTTTCGAGCGTAGGTTCCCCTCTCTCGCTGGGAGAGGGGTTAGGGGTGAGGGGTGACGTGAATTCGCCCTCACCCTCCGCACCCTCCCTGAGGGAGAGGGGACAAATGCTATACGGCGCAAGTTGACCCGCATCCAGCCAAAAGCCAGAATCCGTTCCTTGAGCAGGGACAGGTTCCCCGTCACGCGTGAAGCGGTGCCATGAGTCGCTTGGGACAAAGACCAAGCCCTGCTGTGTGAACGAAGTCGGGTTGACGAGGATCAAGTCTGCACCCAAATGATTTGCAATTGAGTCCAAGGCTTCGTCGCGGAGTTGAGTCACATCCTGTGTGAGCTGGGCATATTGCTCCTGTGACTCTTCGTAGACAGGACCAATGCTCGAACCAGGGATGATGTCATGGAACTGGTTGAGGCAGACGGTTTGCCATGCAGCTTGGTAATTGGCAGTCGGATATTGGTAATCTTGCACTGAGCCTGGTCGAAGGGCGGTGAGGAGGGATGCATAGGTGGAGATGAATTCGGCGTCGTGGAGGAGGAACTCGCTCTTGCGATTGGCGCGTTTGTTGCGGGCTTGCGATGTGTAGGTGCCGCGATGATATTCAAGATAAAGTTCGCCGTTCCAGACAGGCATCATTTTTGCTCCGGTGAGCGGCTTGATGGACTCGAAGAATTTCTTGACGCTCGATTGCTTGACCTGCGGGAGCGCGGGAAAATCTTTCATGACTTCGATGTTCTCAAGCATCTCGCGCGTGGGACCGCCGCCGCCATCACCAAAGCCGTATGCCATAAGCAGGTTTTTATGCAATTCCTTTTGTTGGAAGTTATTCCATGTGCCGAGCGCTTCACGCGCATCCGCCATTGCGTTGTAGGTACTGGCGAAATCGCCGGGATCAGGGACTGTGCTGAAGTGCGTCAGGATTTGCGTGCCGTCGATGCCCTGCCACATGAACGTGTCATAAGGCAGGCGGTTATACTGGCTCCAGCCGATCTTGATGGTCATGAAATATTTGAGACCAGCTTGTTTGATGAGTTGCGGAAGCGCCCATGCATAGCCGAAGACATCAGGCAGCCACAAAACAGGACTTTCTGCATCCTCCCCGAAATGCTCGCGAAAGAATGTGCGGCCGAGAAGGAATTGACGCGCCAGCGATTCGGCACCGCTCAAATTGCAATCCGCTTCGACCCACATGCCGCCCATCGGTTCCCAACGCCCTTCTTTGATGCGTTGTGTGATCGCTTCAAAGAGTTCTGGTTGATCTTCTTTTATGAATTGATAAAGTTGCGGCTGCGATTGCGAGAAATGATATTCAGGGAACTGTTCCATCAAGCGGATGACGTTGTAAAACGTGCGCTCGGATTTGCGGCGGGTTTGACCAAGAGTCCACAACCAGGCAACGTCGATGTGCGCATGACCCGTGGCATGAATGATCGCATCAAGTGACGCGCCTGCTTTTTCGATTCCTGATTTCAATGTTTGTGTTGCTAATTCAACGCTGGAATAGAAACGTTCATCGCCAATTGGATCACGCGTATCAAGCGCATTAAAGGTGTCGTTGAGCGCGTTGAGGAAATGATGTTTGGTGGGGTTGTTGTCATTGAGATTGTTCGCCGTTTCGAGAGCGACGCGTGCCAACACAATGAAATCACGCGTGGGCTGATGAAGTTGAACAACCGCGCATTGCCGCATGTAGAGTCTGGTAAAGAAGTCACCCTCTCCTGCACCGCCGAGACCTGTCCAGCCGTGGAGGGCGAGGGTGTGTTCCCTGCCATCACACCATTCGGACTTAAGCAGGATTTCCTGATGGTGGCGGTCACACGTGGCATAGGGGACACCGTCAATGTAGGCGAGACATTCGGGATGAGAAAAATCTCCTGCTTCACCCAAAGGAAGATACAGTGCAATGGGTTGAGTCGAGTCCATGTACTCGGGAATGGCAAATGTTGTTCGGAGAACAAAGTTCTGCATCCACGAACCCCAATATTCATTGGCATCGATCTCCTGCCACTGCGAATCGTCCATGTCCAATTGAACGGGAGGCGGTTCTGTAGGACTCATTAAATTGTGATATTTGAAAGAGGGAAGTGTTTTTCGTTTGATGTATACCAGCGATGAAATGAGTTCGAGTCGTGATTTAATCTTTTCGGGTGTCCAGCGTTGGCGATGATACATGGATGCTCCTCTTTGTGGTTAACATTTAATCAGCAGTGATTGCCTGGCTACGTGCGCTTCGTCTTCGTTTCACTCCGCTACCCTTCGGGTACGATGTCAGTGCGATCATTCAACTCTCTTTGACATCATGATATCGGGCTTGCCTCTGCCGTTGGCATCGGGGACGATGCCCGTAATAACATATCCCAGTTTTTGATAGAACCCGAAAGGATGTCTCTTCAAATTGCGGATGTTCTTCACTTTGTCCCATGGATCTTCATACACATCAACATTGGATAATGAAGTCATGCCATCTTCATCATCCGAGCCGAGTGTGATGGTGAGTCCGCCGCGTTGACGGGCTTGCTCTTCGAAATCTTCCACCAAAGCTTTACCAATGCCTTTGCCTTGTTCGGAAGGCTGAACCGCGAGCGGATGCAATTCCCAGACGCGACCGTCGTATTGCGGAATGCCGCCGATGATGCCGAGCAAACTACCGTCCTCATCCATGGCGGCACGGGCAATTTTCCCGGGCTCAAGCATTTCGTGGATCTCTTCCAAACCATCTTCGAAAGTGGACCAGGCTTCGGGCCAGTGCTCGTGAAAGGCATCTGTTAGTAGCTGCGCGGACTGGTGGATGAGGGATTCGTTATCGGAGGAAAGTGTAATGATGTTCATCGTATATTGGGTAATGTCCGGTGGTTGAGTAGCTTTGAGCGTTCGCTGCGAAAAGTATGTCGAAACCACCAATAAGCAAAAAGCACCTGGCTACACGGTGATTTCGACCGCCTGCGCTCAACCACCGAGGTCTTCATTTCCAATACTGCGGAAGATATTCTTTATATTCTGTCAGGTAATCATCCACTATTTTCTTTGCGGTATCGATATCTGCAAGGATCGGGTCGAGCAATAGACATTGCAAAGCTTTTTCACGCGAGCCTTCTACGGCGGAGTCCACACAGAGTTGGGCGGCGGTGGTTTCGCGGCGGAGGAGTTCTGCTATCGGTTCGGGCATCGTGCCGATATGGACAGGATGAATCCCAGCACCGTCCACGTGCACAGGGGTTTCGACACACGCACCCAAGGGCAGGTTGGAAATTTGTCCCACGTTGGGAAGGTTTGCCGCGATGTGATAATGGTTCCCTGCACCAGCTACATTCTCGATCATTTCGAGTGCGCCTTCGCTGTCTGTATCGAGCAGACCTTCGATGGTCGCGTCGCCGTTTGCCATGTCGTTCAGGCGATTCAGTTCGAATTCGCGAACCGCCGCCATCAAGTCCCAATCATATAAACGGATGTTGTATTTCTCCCATGGCTTGGTGTTCGGATCGCTCATCCACGGGAGATACTCACACAGGTGCGTGTCTCCGGGGACGGGGAACAAGCCGAAGGCTGAGAAAATGTCCCTCGTGAGCGGTTCAAATGTCGGGTCCAATTCGAAGAAGCGTTTTTTGAAGAGCGGGTAAAGGTCCTCGCCGGTACGTTGGTCCGTGATGGAAAGAATCCATGTGAAGTGATTCAATCCAGCCGCGCGAATCTCAACCAGCGGAACGATCTGTTCGCGCACGCGATGCTGAAGCGGATGTTGATCCACTGCCGCGTGCATGCCGGTGAGACCTTCCGGCACTTCGATGCCGAGGTCTTTTGCGAGCGCCACCCCGACCATGCCATAGCCCGCATAGATTTGATGACACAATCCAACCGCCTTGATCGTACTGTGACGATTAACCGCATCACAAATGCGGACCATCGGGTTGGTGAAATTGACGAACCAGGCATCGGGGCAAGCCTGCTCCATATCGTGCGCGATCTGCATGATGGGGCCGATGTTGCGTGCAGCGTGTGCAAAGCCACCGGGTCCGCCATTTTCGGCATAGGGTTGACGCACACCGTATTTGATGGGAATCTCAAAATCACGCTGCCACAAATTTTCACGTGCGCCGACTTCGATGGCATTGACGACGAACTGCGAACCGGGGAGCGCGCCACGGTGATCGGTATGTGCCGTGACAACAAACCCCGCATCCCACTCGACGTTGAGCCTGTTCGCCAAACGATGGACAATATCCAACGTTTCAGCATTCCGGTCCACGAGCGCGAGCGAGGAGCCTTTGAGTTTCTGCGAGCGCATGATGGCAGAGAGCGTGTTCTCTCCGAACGATGCCGAGCCTGCGCCGATGACGGTGATCTTGGTGGGGAGGGGCATGGGGTTTCCTCTTTATAGTGATGTGGGTTCAATCATAACGCTGATTTATCCATGAATCAAAACTGTCCCAACGCGTCAGGACAGTTTTGCACATCGTATCAACGGGATTCTGAGAGGCTATTTGTCTTCTTCCTTCTTTGCAGAACCTCCACCTCCGAGCCGAAAGTTCAATAATTTTCTCATGAGATCGAACCAGAAAGGTGCACCTTGGGCAGCTGCGAGGCCGCTGACAAGGATGCCCCCGACTTTCATCAGCCAGCCGTTCCAGTCACCTGCTTCCGGCATGTTTTCAGGCGTCCAACCGAGGGGAATTGGGAGGCTGCGCAGGTTTTCGATATTTTGTGCAGCACCCTGCTGCGAATCGGTTGGCAGACCGAGATCATCGAGATTAAGCTTTTCTGCCTGTGCAACCAGCGCTTCACGGATGTGTGGTTCCGTCCATAAGGTGTTGGCAATGGCAAGTGAGTCCGCATTCAATACAGCAGACATGAAGATGCCGATCACGATGGTCCATATGAAGATCCTGCGCCGGTATGCACCACTCAAGCGTTCCATGGCATCGTCATACCACGTTTCAATACGTTGACGCGCTTCAGCAAGGGATCGATCCACCTTGTCAACATCCAGTGACACATCCACGAGGATGGTATCCATGGTCTTTGCCAGATCACGCATTTTCGCATTCGGATTTGCGCGCATGGCTGTAATGTTGGTTTTCATTTTTTCGAGCGCGATCTTTACATCATAGCTGACGGATTCCTCTGTGCCGGCATTGATGAACATATCAAAAAGCACAGAGGCAAACTGTTTATTGGGAATTTGCGTTGGTTTGCGTGTGCCTTGTTTGTTGTGCAAACTCTTGATAAGAGGGTGTCCGTAAAAATCTGCCGTGAGGTCATCGCTTGCAAGGATGTTCCTGATCGCTTCTTCAAGCATTTGGGGGCGCCAGGCACGCCACTGGGATATCCATTCCTGCACTTGTGACGTGATGCCCGCCAGCATGATCCACACCATTAAAACGCCGATGGCCGTTCCAAGAAATATACTGAAACTCATTTGTTCCTCCTTCTGGTTATTGAGATTTTTTAGATTTGCTTTACCCTTACAGTAAGAACCCCTTAAATACAAAAAGAGACGCATTTTGCGTCTCTTTTTGTATTATTCACCGATCGTTACATCGGCTGTCATTCCAGCGAGAGCGCCAGCAGGTTGTTCATCGAAGTCAAGTGTAACTTCGTAGACAACATCCCCACCCAGGGTGTTCGCCAGTGGTGAAATGTTGACCACCTTCCCGCTGAATTCCTGCCCCAGCGCATCAATGAGGATGCTGGCAGGAGCGCCGACCTTTACTTGAACGATGTCTCGTTCACTCAGGTCGGTGGTCTTAACCTGCAACTGATCCACGGCACTGATGACGATCAGGATCTTGCCCGGGGTTGCATACTCCCCTGCGATCACATTGACCTGTGAAATCACCCCGGCAATGGGTGCGAGCAACTTGGATTGGTCAAGCCGGTTCTGGGCGGCAATAATGTCAGCCCTTGCTTGCTGCAGTTGCGCCAGTTTTGCGCCTGTGGCATCCACCGGGGTCGTTTCACCCTTGAGTTCAGAAAGATACCACTGTGCCTCCTGCAAGGCGGCGGATGCCGCGTCAAAGTCCGCATTGACAGTGGCAATATCGTTTTCAGATGGAAGGGATGTATACCAGCTAAAATTGTTCAAAGCTTTGTTGTATGCCTGTTGGGCATTATATAGGTTGGTCCCTGCTTTCGCCCGGGCAGGGTCAAAGTCGGAGAGTCCCGCGGTACTTTTATATGCATCCCGCGCCCGGTCCAACGCATCCTGGGCAAGCGTCACCTGGTCCTGAAGATAATCAACGGTGACTTTATCGGAATTCCTATACTTAAGGCTGTCCACTTTCTTTTTGGCATCATCGTAGGCATCCTGGGCACCCGCTACAGCCTGTTCGGCAGCGGCAATCGAAGCGGAGGAGGTCAATTCTCTCAAAGTACGTTGAGCCCGATCCGCGTCAAGTTGGAGGATGGTGTTATCCAATTCGACCACTATATGCCCGGCAGTTACACGGTCACCAACTTTTACATTTACCTTGGCAACGTTCCCCCCAGTCACAAATGCAAGATTTGCATCCTGTGCAGGGACGAGGACAGCCGAGGCAACCACACTCCCGCCGCTAGAGACAGGGGAAACGGGGTTGGCCGTGTTATCGCCACTGTCCACTACGATTGTCGGTATCGGTGTGGGCGTGGTGTTCGATCCACAGGCTGCCAAGCCAAGCACCAGGATACTGGCGACTACGATCCAAAGGATTTTCTTCATTTGATTTGTTTCTCCGATATGTACAATATTTTGACAATTATAGAGCATTGCACATATTTTGCAAATGTATTTTGATGATTTGCCACATCCCTATTTCGCTGAATCCTTTACGATCAAGCCATCCTGCAATGTGACCACGCGGCTGGCATACTTGATGACGCGCGGATCGTGGGTGGCAAAGACGAAGGTGGTGCTGGTTTCATTGTTGAGTTTCTTCATGATCTCCATCACCTGCTCGCCGTTCTCGGTATCGAGGTTGGCGGTGGGTTCGTCAGCGAGGATCAGTTTGGGGTCAGTGGCAAGCGCCCGGGCGACAGCGACGCGTTGCTGTTGTCCGCCGGAGAGTTGGTCGGGGCGGTTATTCGCGCGGTCGGTCATGCCAACATCATCGAGTAATTCCATCACGCGCTGTTTACGTTGTGCGGCATTCTTGCCATTGAGCAGGAGCGGCATCTCCACGTTCTCGAACGCGGTGAGTGTGGGGATGAGGGCAAAGAACTGGAACACAAAACCGATCGTGCCTTTGCGCAAGTCGGCGCGCTGGTTGCGATTCAAATTGGTGGCATCCTTACCGGCAATGACCACTTTGCCTGAGGTGGGCTGATCGAGACAGCCAATGAGCTGCAGTAGGGTGGTCTTGCCGGAGCCCGAAGGTCCGACAAGCGACGTGAACTCACCCTCATTTATCGTGAGGCTAACTCCGTTCAGGGCGCGGGTTTCCACTTCCCCGATTTTGTAGATGCGGGTGACATCTGTTAATTTTGCGACTTCCATTTTGTATCTCCTTTATTGTGCGCTGTGCAATGCTTCGACAGGTTCCATGCGGGAAGCCATCCGCGCCGGGTATAGTGAAGCGATCAATGTAACAGCAAGTGCGGTGATGATCAGGTTGATGGCTGATTCAAGCGTCAGGTAGGTATAGATGCGGTCTTCAAGGAGCATGTCACCACTGATACCCAAATCTCCAAAGAAAATCCCGACTTTGCCAAAGTAGGCAGAAAGAGCCCAGCCCGCCAGGGCGCCGACTGTGATGCCACCCACTGCAAGCAGGCTTGCCTCTGCCAGAAACAAGGCGATGATCTGCCTGCCCTTCATGCCAATGGCTGAAAGGATGCCGATTTCACGCATGCGCTCGAAGACGGACATGAGCAAAGTATTGACAATGACCGTGACGGTGATGCCAAGAACAATCAGGTTGATGACCGTGAGATAGGCGTTCGAAAAATCATTAACCAACACGAGCAACGAGTTAAGTTCTCTCCATGTTTTGACCTGGTAATTGTGGCTTGGAATCGCAGCCGCAACCGCATCCGCCTGTTCGCGGTCCTTCAACAGAACGAAGATCATGCTGGCGTGATCGCCCGCGCCCGAAAACGCCTGCGCCTTGGCGAGCGGCAGGAGCACAAGTCCCTTGTCGTAGCCAGTGCTACCGGTTGTGAAAATGCCGCGCACCGCGAACAACTGATCGTCCACTGTGCCGTCTGATGTGTTCACAAGCAGGTTAAGCTGATCTCCCACATTGAGCCCCAGATTTTTTGCGAGCGGATATCCGATCAGTATGCCATCGCGGTCATCTGCCGTAACGAACTGCCCCTCCAGTACATGATAGGGTTCGTTTGCCGCGGAAGCGGGGTCAATACCCATGATCTGGACACCGACAGAGTCGTTTTGCACCGTCACGATACCACTTGCAAACAGGCGCGGCGTTGCCACATCCACCTGATCCAGCGCTTCTATACTTGTTGAAAGCTGCCCAGGGTTTTCGATCAGATATTCCCAGGCGACACTGAGTTTGTCGGGATCATAATTCGCAGCCCGTACCTGCAGGTGCCCGCTGTTGAGGCGCAAGGTGGTTTCCATTGAACTGCGCATTTCACCCTGAAAAAAGGCAGCGATGAACATCAACAGGGCGGTCCCCATTGCAAGCGCCAATCCTGAAAGGATCGAGCGGCGGCGATGCCTGCCCAGGTTTCGATAAGCCATTTTGAAATAATTCATCATAGTTTTCTCCTAAACCTGACAGGTTTTATCGGTGAGTCCGACAATCAGACACCTTTGTATCCACAAAAACTTTGGGGAAAGTTTTCGCGGAAACCTGCCAGGTTTCTTGTTATACGTAGTGCAATGCCTCCGCCGGTTCACGCTGCGAAGCTTGAATGGCAGGAGATAACGCCGCAAGCGCCGCGATGATCGCAACTGTAAAGGCGTGTTGAAGCACTTTCAAGGGTACGATCTGGGTATATATTCTTCCGCTGATCAGCGCGGTATATTCGGTCAGGTCGGCAAACTGACTGTAATCCATCCCCACAATACTGAAAAATCCGTTGAGGGCGCTGCCCAAAACAGCACCGATGACCGCTCCCATCACCCCAATCAGAATCCCTTCCAGCAGGAAGAGGAATGTGATCTCACGCGGCTTCAATCCCAGAGCGCCGATCACACCAATTTCACGTGTCCGTTCGAAGACCGCCATCATCAACAGGTTGAGGATACCGATCGCAGCAATACTCAACATGAACACGCCCATATAACCCATCACGCCGGTCTTCATTTCCATGGTCTGCTTGAGCTCAGGGAACGAACTCTCCCAGGTTTCCACTTCATAACCTGACATTGACCCGTTAATGGCATTGATCACACCCTGCTCCTGCCCGATCTGCTTCAGGGAGATGACGATCTCTGTCACCTGCCCGTCCAGACCGAACAGACTTTGTGCCTCAGCAAGTGACAGGTAGATCATGGCTTTCTCAACAGACGGCACACCCACATCATAGATGCCGACGACCGTCATCGTGCGCTGGCGGTTCTGTTCATTCTTTGAACTGCCCACCATTGTGATACGGTCTCCCACATCAATATCCATGGCGGTGGCAAGACCCTGTCCGATCACGATCATGTCGCCATCGTCCGGGTTAAGGTAGCGTCCTTTTGTGATGTTGTCCGCCACCGGTGTGATGCTGGCTTCCTTTGCGGTCTCAATGCCAATGACCGAGACGGCAAACGCGCCTTCGCGGTTGGTCACCAACCCGCCGGTGACGATGCGTTTCGATGCAGCAACTACATTGGGTTGGGACTCGGCTGCCCGAACAACAGCATCTGGATCAGTCAGTGGAAGCAATGGCTTGTTTCCCAATGCATCTCCATAGCCGGGAGCATGCACCTGGATGTTGCCGCCCAACAACTGGATGGCGTTGCCGTAGATCGCCTGCTCAAAGCCACCGATCAAGCCATCATAAAACACCAGCAGCATCATCATGACTCCCATCGCACCTGCGATCAAGAGCGTTCTGCGGCGCTGCCGCCAGACATTTCGCCATGCTATTCGTAAAAATAAATTCATGGTGATTTCCTTTCTCTATTCCGCAATTAACTTCTTTGTACTATTCCATAACCGTTGTTGCGTTTCACGATTGTAGGCATTTTTATTGGCTTGGACGGGTGTATTAGGCGCGTCCCAATACCCGCCAGTGACATCGTTCAGCCCGGGGTCAGCCGCCAGCCAGACGTAGGTCTCCGCCATTTTTTCAGGCGTGAGCGCGAACTTGCGCTTCATCTCGTACATCTTCAGCATCCACTTTGGCAGGTGATCGAGCCTTGTATCAGGGATTGCCACATTTCCAACGCGCACACAATTGACCGTCACGCCCGTGCCCTTCAAGCGTTCCGCAAGGTCAAAGGTGAACATCACCTGTGCCTGCTTGGAATGGTAATAGGCATGCTGCATATTGAACTTCTTCTCGCCGTTGAAATTATCGAACTCAATATCCAGGAACGGATACGTGACCAGTCCCTTGCTTGCCACGGTAACGATGCGGCTTGGTGCGCTCTGCTTGAGAACATCCAGTAAAAGGTCGGTCATCAGGAAGATGTTCACATGATTGGTGGCAAAGACAGTTTCCAATCCATCTTCCGTGATGACAGGTTTCTTCTGGCGATGATCGAAATTGGCGGCATTGTGAATGAGCACATCCAATTTTGAATGCCTGTTCAAAAATCCGTTCACCGCCTTGCGGACCGATGTCTGCGAAGACATGTCCACAAGGATCAACTCCACCTGTCCGCCCTGTGCAACGGCACGCACATCCTGCAATGCCTGTTCGCCGCGTTCCTTGTTGCGGCACATCATCACCACATGCGCGCCCATCCCTGCCAATTGCATGGATGCAGCTTTTCCGATGCCTGAATTGGCACCCGTAATGATTATCGTTGTATTTGTAAGATCGTAATCCATTCTTATTTCCACGAAGTACTCGCCTAGCGGCTCGCCACGAATTCCGATTCGGTCTTGCGCAAACCATATTCCATGACATACAACATTTTGTCGATGCGTTCCTGTGTCTTTGCGGAGCGCACCCATTTCATGATGTCTTTTTGCTTCATGCCTTCGTTCATCACATACGTGCTGATGGCATTGCTCCATGTTTCCATGATCATCACTGCCAGGTCGACATCCACGCTCGGGTCCACCTCGCCATTGGCAGCCGCCTGCCGGATCATGGCACGCAATCCTTGCGCAGTCCGTTCACGCACATCGGCAAAGGTATTCCCGTAGTACATCCCTTCGCCGAACATCACGCGGCTGATGGCTTGGGTCAATAGCGGGTGGGAGGTGTTGAACTCCATGCCCGTTTTGATCATCCAGCGGAAATATCCGAAGGTGTCCATGTTCGTGCTCGGCGGGTGCTTGCCTTTGAAGTATTCCATTTTCTCGCTCTCGAGCACTGTCAGCAGGTACATGAACACATCCTGCTTGTCTTCGAAGTACTGGTAGAAACTTCCCTTCGAAATGCCGCTGTTCGCCACAATGCGGTTCGTGGACGCGTTCTCCAAACCATACTCCGCAAACTCTTCGATGGCGGCATGGATGATCGTATTCCGCTTTTCTTCGGGAAGATTGAGAAAGGTTTGCTTGGGCATAAAATATGACCTCCAGGTCACATGACCACGAAGTCACATTATAGGCAGATTCATCCCCCTGTCAAGTGCTGTATGTCACTATCGGATGGAACTTACGCTTCCTCCCCTGCCGATACCTGTTGAGGCTTCGAGAAGCCGAATCTCTCCCCAAGCATTTTCAGCATCAATCCCGCTCTCCAAAACGCGACCGCCGCCATCCCGTGCGCAAGCACAGCGAAAAATGGCGGTGTCTGGAGCGTGTAATACGTCCAGCACTCGCGCGTGGTACCCCACAGTTCGAGATAATATCCCAGCCCTGAACCTGCAATGAAGGTGAGCAACGCAAAGCGGTGATCTGTTGGAGTCGCGATGAGCAGAATGCACAACGCAAGCGAGAGCCAGGTAAAGGACTTGTCCAAGGTTGGGGAAACAAAGACCAGCATCAGGCTTAAGAAAGAAGCGAAGGCGATCCAGTAGAGTATCCTGAAAACGGAGTCCGAAGTCTCCTGACTGTGGACAGATGCAAGTCCAGGATGCTCTCCAAAAGTCGGGAGACTTTTAAGCCCGAAATCCAACAGACGCGTGATGCGGTCAATGGACAGACTTGCAATCGGCCACGCAGGGACGATCCACAACGGCGGGCGTTCAGCCGTATAGTAATGCCAGAGATTCGTCTGTGTGCCCCATGACTCGATTGCCAATCCGCCGCAGATGCCAACGAAGATGATGAGCAGGTCAGTTTTGAGATTTGCACGCGCGATGATGGTGATGGACATGAACGCAAAGATGCCGAGCAGCAGCCAGTCCATGTAACGCCACCACGCCCCGTTCCAATCCACGTACGCGAGATATTCCTCCGCAAGCGGCCACCAGATGTAGACGATCAGGAAGATGGTGAGCAGGAACCCGCCAAAAAGGATGGAGGAATCGCGGGTCCAGATGTTTTTGAGCGCAGTGCGTAAGATTGCCATTCGGAAATTATAGCAGTGGAGCTAAAACA
>CAYTDB010000115.1:0-16723 GCA_964436455.1 uncultured Anaerolinea sp.
CTACAATGGATTGTAATTTGTGTTCCTGGCTGCGCCCTTTTGCTGCTTCCACAACCACCGGCAATAGCCTGCTTTCTAATTCCTCCAAAAGAGGTATGGCAAGATTTCTGGTTTCTTGGCTGCAAGAGGGGTGGGCGAGCACGAAGGCGAGCAGTTCAACAGCCTTTTCTGCTGTCGTCTCATCCAGATCTCTGACTGTCAGGAGCTTGGCTATCCCGACCAGGCTATCCGTAACTAACCACAACGCCCCGATTTCCATTGCCGTTTGCAAGGCTGCCCGCATGTGCCGGCCCGAGGCTTTATATTCGCCCAGGGCGCAGGTGGTATATCCCAAGCCGATCAAGGCAGCCACTGCTCGCCGGCGTTCACCGGTTTCCTGGCTACACTCGATGCTTGCCAGGTCAGTATGGTTTGCAACTGAAAATGTTGAAAAAAACATGGACATCAAATCCATAAAATTTGACAAATTTATGGATTTGATGTAGATTTAAGCCATGTTCAAACGTGCTTATGAACCTCTCGACCAATACCTTCACCCCAATAAGGTTTTGGTCGTTTATGGTCCCCGGCGAGTAGGAAAGACTACCCTGCTGCAAAACTACCTCCAGCAAACCAGGCTGAAATATAAGCTTGATTCGGGAGATAACATTCGTACTCAACAAACCTTGAGCTCTCAGGATTTTGGTCAGATTCTTGCGTATATTGAGGGATATGAGCTTCTCGCCATCGATGAGGCTCAAAACATTCCAAACATCGGAATGGGGTTAAAGATCATCGTGGACCAGGTACCAGGCATCCGTGTGATTGTAACGGGCTCTTCTTCCTTCGAATTGGCAGGGCAGGTTGGGGAGCCACTTACCGGCCGAAAACAAACCTTGAGTTTGTATCCGTTGGCGCAGTCGGAACTCTTGTCGGCACACAACAAATTTGAGTTAAAGGAAAAGCTGGCGGAATTCCTGGTATTTGGCTCCTATCCAGAGGTAATCCAGGCCAGCGACCTGGGTATGCGGGTTGAGACCCTGACGGAAATTGCAAACGCTTACCTGCTCAAGGATATTCTGGCTTTCGATCGGGTGAAGAATTCCCGGGTTTTGTTGGATCTTCTAAAGCTGCTGGCATTTCAAATCGGCAGTGAAGTATCGGTCAACGAACTGGCTACGCAGTTGGGGGCGGATGTTAAAACCATCCAGCGGTATCTGGATTTGCTTGAAAAAGCATTTGTGATCATCCGACTGGGTGGTTTTAGTCGTAACCTGCGCCAGGAAGTGGTGAATAAATCAAAATACTACTTCATTGACAATGGCATCAGAAATGCGGTGATTGCTCAATTCAATGGACTGGATCAGCGAAATGATATAGGCGCTTTATGGGAGAATTTCATGTTTGTGGAACGCCTCAAATACCGGACATATAGTTCTTTGTATGCCAACATGTATTTTTGGCGTACTTATGATCGCCAGGAGATCGATCTGGTTGAAGAACATGGCGGCAAATTATATGGATATGAGTTTAAATGGTCGGATAATAAGACCATCCCCGCCCCAAAAATCTGGATGGGTACATATCCTGAAGCATCTTTCAAGGTGATCAATCCCGGCAATTACCAGGATTTTGTTTGAGAGAACGCGATTGCTTGACAATGTATCTTGAGATCCGGTAATATAAACGCTGGAACGTCGAATATCAAAAAGTGGTACCATTGCCATACTCGGAATTCAATTTTCGACCCAATGATGGATCGTTTTTGGCTCATCGGAGTCCTTACGGCTCCCCGAAAAGTATGTCCTCACGGCTATGAAAAATGACCTAGCCATGTGGTCTTAAATAGGCTGCGAATCTGGGGACTTGGAACTGCCACCCACAAGGCTTTTATCCGTGAGATCTTAGGCTCCTTTGTTCCCGCCAGGATTATAGACCTCATGGCTTGCCCGTTACACCAACCATGAGGTCCGCAGTGTGCAAACTCAGAAATCGATTCTAGATTGTAGTCCTCATGGTTTTTGCTCATCTTTATCATAAGAAATATTGAATTGATGTGACTTGAATCTCCACGACTGGAGGCGCATAGCCGTCAAACAGCTAGTTCTTTCTCGTAATTTCTTTAGCGGTGCGGATGATTTCACTGCGAACTGCATATCCCTCAAAGCCAACCTGTTCCATGCCAAGGATCACCGCGCCAACCACAGGCGGGCCATCAAGACGAATCAACTTGGCCTTTGGACAATATCTCAATACAAGTTCCTTCATTGGCTTTATGATGATCTCACCTGCATCGAATACGCTTCCCGATTGAACGATCTCCACTTCAGCGTTCTCCATTTCGATCTGACGTGCCACCGAAACAGCCAGCCAACCCAATTCTTCGCCGGCCCAATTCATGATCTCTAGCGCAGCTCCATCACCATCACGCGCGGCATTCATGATCTCCACCGCAAGGAGCGGGAATAAATGGTATTGTCCGTTCGACAAGCCCTCCATCAGATCGATCTCGCTATTTGCACCCACCGCATTGATATATATGCCCGTGAGTTTTGTCGACGGGATGCGTTTGATCCATGCGTGGTTCACAAATTGCAGACCCCGTTGCACGATCTCGATTGCACCACCTTCTTCTCCGAAAGTTGTTCCGTTGCCAACAACGCGACCTTCTTTACCGACTTCGTTTCTCCCTCTTGCATTCACGGATGATCCCGCTGTGACATTGACCCCGATCCCGCGATTTGCACCCGCAAGTAATCCGTTCACGCCATCATTGACGACTTCCACAGGACACGACAATCCCAGGGCGGATATCGCCTGCAAATGTCCTTCCCTGTCGGATGGAAAATCGTATCCTGCCACACCGAAACCTGCTCCAGCGATATCAGCGCTCTTTACTCCTGACATCTTCAGCGCGCCCTCAAAAGACTCGCGTAGAGCCTTTTCTGTCCCTTCATATCCAACACCCTGATGGTTGCCGCCGCCTGATTTGCCGAACCCGACACATCGACCATTCTCTGCAACAATCAGCGCATGTGTTTTAGAAGAGCCTACATCTATTCCAAGAAAATATTTCATATACTATCCACCTTTTTGCTGAGTTCAGGTTTCCACTCCACTGGCGCGGATTGCAACACCCCGCGAGCCTGATATCCTTCCTGTAACATCATATTTACAGCCGCCTGCAGTTCGATCTCTCCGCGTTCCGAGGGCTGTAGCTTTGGCAAATATTCCCAGATGGCGGGTGGAAAAATGAACATCACCGACGCTGCATACGGACTTAGTATCTCACCATGCTTCGGTTTCTCGATAATCTTCTTTACGCGCCAATCCGCATCCACTTCCACGCTTGAACGGGCGGACAGTTCAACAATGGGGCATTCCTTTAAACTCATTGTGATGTCGGCTTTGTGTTGTTTGTATGCTTCTACCAATTCACACAAGGCGTTTTCTTCCAAAATGTAATCTGTCGCCACAACCATCACAGGCTCAGTTCGAATCCATCGATGGGGTGCAGCTAGCAAAGCGCCGCCACTACCGTTCAATGTGTTTTGGTGTGCATATGTGACATCGATATTCCAATTCGAGCCATCACCAACGTACTCAAAGATCCTTTCCTCCAAATGATGGGTCACAATGCAGACACGTGTGATTCCTGCATTATTTGCAGCACGTAAAACATAATCAAGTGTTGGTCGCCCATTCATTTCGAGCAGCGGCTTGGGAGTTTCATCAGTGTATGGCCGTTGGCGTTTTCCGCGACCGGCAGCGAGGAGAATGGCTGACCTGATCATTGCAACCCGTCTCCCATTTCGGCAGCAAATACTTTTGGCTTTAGTTCAGGATGACGAGCTGAAAATTCTTGTGCTATGGATGCACAGATATTCTCTGCAGAGGGGCGTTGTGCCAGTGCGACCACGCACCCACCGTAACCACCGCCGCTGAAACGACTGCCATAGACACCATCCAAGCTGCTGATTAGTTCGTGTAGTTCGATCAGGATGTCGCTGCCTGATTGATAATTGGTGATGGACGATTCGCACGACTCATTCATCAGTTGACCGAATATCTCCAGATTTGCTTCATACCATGCTTTTGTGCCCTGTTGAACACGATCTGTTTCGGTGAAGAAGTGGATGGCGCGTTTTCTTAGATTTACAGGTAATCTCATTTTTCTGTCCTCAAAGATTTCACGCGGCACATCAGATAGAATATTTGTGCCTGGTATCAAGGCTTCTGCTGCCTGGCGACATTCATCCACGCGGATATTGAATCCGCTTTTGGTGAGTTCGCGTGAGACACCAGAGTATGCCACAATCCAGGCAAAGCTGGGAAGTGGATCAGGGATTGGGGCAACAGAAGCAGTTACCGTGTTCATGAAAAGAAGCGCATCCCGTCGTCCATTGACAATGGTCAGCGGGTCAAGAATCCCAATTTGCAGGTTGAGTTCATCGTGTTCAAGCTCATATTCCAGTTGAACTAGTCTCTCTTTCGTGAGTTCGATATCATTTATATCTGCCAGGGCTTTAAGATAAGCCAATCCCACTGAGGCGGACGAGCTCAACCCTGAACCAATCATTGAGCCTTTGACACATGCCTTCATGCCGCGTTTTATCTTCAGCACGCGCGCGGCGGCTTGCGCGTATCTTGCCCAATGAGCAACGTCGAGTTCGCCGATATGGAATTTTGCCTCGCCGAACTGCTCGCTTGCAATATGGATTTTATCTGAATCAAGCGGCGCGTATTCAAGTGTGGTACCGATGTGAATAGTGCGACCCAGCACCGCGCCGCCTTGATGGTCAATGTGCGCGCCGATAGGACAGATTCGGTAGGGAGAGAAGATTCGTTTCACTTGTTGTTGGCTCCCAGTTCAATGGAATCTGTGAACGTGGCTTTGGCTTGATACAGACGGACGTAGTCCCCAGATACAGACTGTGGGAAGATAATGTCAGGACTCAGCCCCGCGTTAATGGATGTCCTTACCTAGGTAGCAATATGGTTG
This sequence comes from uncultured Anaerolinea sp., assembly GCA_964436455.1. Taxonomy (GTDB): domain Bacteria; phylum Chloroflexota; class Anaerolineae; order Anaerolineales; family Villigracilaceae; genus Defluviilinea. Next base: position 4,982 of record CAYTDB010000115.1, read on the forward strand.
ATTCACGGAACTCGCGAGAAACTTTCGCGATGATTGTCGGTTTAATTTTCAAATCTTAAGACAAGCGTGTTTCCCAGTCCAACGCGGGTTCCGGGAGAAATTTCCACCGGGGTGTTGGGTTGAATGGACTTTCCATTAACAGTTACGCCGTTCGTGCTGTTCAGGTCTGTGATGAAATATCTCCGACCTTGCGGATCGAAGGCAACCTCCGCATGCTTGCGTGAAACCTCATTTTCGTTGCCAAGACGTGGATGAAGACGCCCAAGGAGGTAGGGGAAAGTATCCAGGTTGATGGTCTTTTCCAGGATGTTTGTGTCGGTGGCAGCTTCTACAACGAATTTTGGGTGAGGCTTTTGTTCAACCACCACGGATTCTTCCACAATGGTAAATTCGGGAGGCGGTTCCACCTTCTTTTCGGACGGCTCAAATCTTTTCGGTATCGAACCGGATGAGGTTGTTTTTTTGCGTTCAACCTGGGATTTGAAGAGTAGAGTGAGATGGCGATTTCCCAGCATGAGTTTGTCACCATTCTTAAGCTCATGCTTTTTGTTGATTGGGATTTCCCTGCCGTTGATGAATACAGGGTTGTATTCCGCAAGGGGTTCGATATGGTAACGTCCTTCGGAGAATGTGATCTGGGCATGGCTGCGCGATACAGTTCCACCATTGGGCAGCGTTTGTACATTGATCGCCAGGGTAATATTATGGTCCATCTCATTGCTGGGACGACCGATCACTGCAGGCTGCCACTGGATGTCAAACTCCTTCCCAGTGGCTTCTTCCTGCAGGATAGCATAATCCCTTGGATCAAGCATCTGCCGCGTCGTTTGTCGGATGTAATCAAAGACCAGTTCATCCTGTGGCTGGATGTCCAGTTGGATCAGGGTCTGAGTGGAGGTAAGCGGTCGGTCAAAGCCTTTGAGATAGACAGCATATTTTTCCGGCGAATCAGCGACGATGTCGTCGAATTCCTTGAGGACTTCTTCAATCAGGTTGACGACAGTCAGATTTTTTCGGAGGCGTGCCCGCTGCCCGGTGTGTTCAAATACATCTATTTTTACGTCAATATACTCATCCATGGATGCCTACCTATTCTCATCTTTCTTTTTTTCATCCAGTAGACCCATTGATCGTGCATTCTCGACGATATCTGCATCGGAGAATAGACCGATCATATCCTCAGGCATGCCTGCCTCGACCAATTGCTGTTTCAACGCCGCGATATTGTATTTGGACACATCCGGTTCAGCCGCACCAGTGGAGGCGGCAGCCTGGGCATCACCCTTCTTTTTGTCCTTCTTCTTGGATTTACCGATGGGTGCTTGTGACAGCCAATGGACGCGATCCTGCGGCTGCTTTTGTTGTACGCGTTGTATCCAGGTGTCGAGAGAACCTTCGGTGTCATCGTCATTGGCGTAGGGGGTTGCCAGTTGCACCATGCTGGTAATGCCTGAGCGGATGATAAAGGCACGCCCCATCGGAAGTTCTGCATCCTGGAGGCTGCGGGGGAACTTTCCGTTCAAGCGGCTGACGGCGTCGGCGCTGCGCAAGGCGATGCCAAAATTGGTCGAAGCATAGATCTTTCGCAGGTCGTCCGATGAGCTCATGATGGCGAGAGAACCCGCAACGATCAAGTAAACGCCGGCTGTTTGGTACTTGCGGATGAGGGCGGAGAAGTTCTCGAAGAAAGCCATCTTCTTGCGGCTTGATTCGTCCGTGAAGGCGTCGTAATTGTCGATGAAGATCATGATCTTGCGCCGTCTGGGATTGGTCTCGAACTCTTCGCACTCCGTTACCAGATTTTCGTAGAGGGCATCCAATTGCTCGATATCGTCAATGGTTTCGACAACGTGCGGGATGTCAGCAAGAGATGTGTCGCGGCCCTTCCATAATTTGCGGGAGTAATCCACGAGGATCATCATTACCTCGTCGGGAGAGTAATATTCCGCAATCGAAAGGATCATGGTGCGCATGGTGGTGGTCTTGCCTGAGAAGGGCTGACCAATGATGACCATGTGGGGACCCTGACGTTCGATATCTATCATTGCGGGTTCGAGTGAGCGGTCGTCAATGCCCATCACAGCATTGATGCGGCGCACTTCGGGCAGGGTGGTTTGAAGCATTACATTGTCAAGAGAGATGCGCATTGGCAGCGTTTCAACCGTGGACGGCTTCTCACCTTTCCAGCGTCCTTCCCAGATTTCTCTCATGCGGATGCACATCCTGCTGATCTTGCCCAAACCATCCGGGTCATTCTCCTCGGGGGTGAACGTGAGGGCGGTCTGGAATTCGAGCGGCATGTTTCCCACGCGGACGTATCCGCGCCCTGGGACCGCACTCAAATCGGCAGGCACGCCGCGCCCGACGATCTCCGAGTATTCAGACGGATCGGAGAGTTTGAGCGTAAAACGTTCCGTGATGAGGTTGTAGAGCTTGCCTGTCAGGGCATTGGGGAGATCGGCGGAGAACAGGAAGTGAACGCCATAGGCACGCGATTCACGCACCAGCGAGATCATTGGTCCCATCAGGCCTTCGTAGTATTCCTTGAACTCAGCAAAGTTATCGATCACGACCAGCACGGCAGGGAAACGTTTGTCTGGATGCGAGATGTTATATGAATCAAGACTGTTGACCCTGGCTTCGCTGAACAATACCTGACGTGAATCAATAATGTCATTGATCTTGCGCAGGGTGCGCAGGACGCGTTCCTCCTCTTCGGATGTGATGACCGCGCCAACGTGAGGCAGGTCGCCCAACGAGGTCAACGCCCGACCGCCAAAGTCGAGGATGTAAATGTGAAGTTCATCGGGGGAGTGGGTGAGCGCCAGCCCGGTGACAACGGTGCGCAGGAAGGTGGTCTTGCCGCGACCCGATGCGCCAAACACAACCGCATGTCCGTTCGGGAAGTCAATCTTGAGCGGCTTCTGGCTGGCAAGGTAGGGATTGTCGATGATGCCCACCAGCGGGCGCATCGAGCTCTTGCCCCATTCGACTCCCTGCCAGTTGAAATCACCATCCCAAAACGTAACAGCCTTTTCGTTCAGCGCCAGCCCGGTCACCTTGTCTGAGTCGGCGGCACGCAGCAACTCGATATCCGCATCGTTCATGTAGGCGGTATCAAGCGGGGTTTGCAGGCTGAGGAATTTGCCGCCGCTCTGCATGGGCAGGAATTCGGGCCAGGGTCGCCATTGCGGGCGGGAATCCTGCACCGAGAGATTAGCCAGCATATCGACGATCACATCGTAAAGCTTGGGGGGTTCACTTGTTTTTTGTGTGGCGCTCTTGCGTGGACGATCCAGCCAGATCACGTTCTGAACCGCATTCTCCTCCTGCGGACCTTTGTAATCACCGCCAGTGTAGGCAGTCTGGATCAATTCGATGTTTTCATTGCCAACCTGCAAATATCCGCGCCCTGGAATGCCAGGCGGGAGGTAGGCTGCGTCTGAGCGGCGGAGCAGTTCGCGGCTGTCGTCCGGCGTTTCCACGCGCAGGCAGATGCGGAATTTGATGTTGGCACGCATCTGATCAGTCACGCCAACCGGACGCTGGGCTGCCAGAATCAATGTGACACCCAACGCACGCCCGAGGCGGGTGATGCTTTCAAGCTGTGCCTTGTATTCGGCGTTGCCGGAGATCATTTCGGCAAACTCATCGATGATGATAAAAAGATGCGGGTAGGGCGGGCTTTCGGGTTCAAGATTCAGCCCCTTCCGTCGGTAATGAACGATGTCTTTGGAGTTGGTGTAGGTGTTCAGCTTTTGGCGTCGATCCAATTCTGCGATGATGGATGCGAACACGCGCGCCGTGGCAGATTGGTCGAGGTTGGTGACGATGTCAACCTTGTGCGGCAACTTCTTGAACGGCTCGAAAGCCGCGCCGCCTTTGTAGTCGATCAACACGAAGTTGAGGACATCCGGGTTGAAGTTGAGCGCCATGCCGATGATCAACGTCATCAACAATTCGGATTTGCCGGAACCGGTGGAGCCAGCGATCAATCCATGCACACCATCCGCTTTTGCAGAGAAGGTCAACACACGCGGTTCATTCCCCGACAACAAACCGACTGCCGTGTACAACCAATCTGCCGAATTGGGCGACATGCTGCGCTTCCAGTTTTCACGCGCGTATTCCTGCATCTCATCAATGGATTGGAGGTTCAGCATTTCAAGCAAAGTGACTGTGGACGCAAGACTCGAACCGTAACCGCGACGGACATCCAATGGCTCAAGGTTACGGGAAAATTCACGTGCTTTTTCCTGTGTGGAGACCAGCTGCGTATTGCCCACATATCGGATCGTGTTGAAGCCTGTTTCAGCGTAACGGAAAACAGCCGAGTCCTCATCCATGACATCTTCATCCACTTCAATGATTGCAGTACAGCGGCTGGGAATCTGTGTTCGGTCCGTGGTGATGAAGATGATGCCTGCGCCCAGCCGTTGCCCATCTAGAAGGATGGTGGAGATGGCTGCTTCACTTTCAAGATCATAAAGAGATGACCATTCCGGCGCCGAGGTGAACGTGTCTACAACGATCAACAGGAAGGGAAGTTTGACCTCGGCGCCGCTCTCGCGGTCAGAGAGGCGCATGGCACGACGGTCAAGGATGGTGCGGATGTTCTTCCAGAACTGGCGCATGCGATCGGCTTCGTTTTCTCCGGGTTTTTCTTCGCTCTCGAAAAGCAGTGTCTCTGTCTTATCCGCTTCTTTACAGTGGGGAAGCGCATATGCCCAGCGCCAATGCTGGCGGGCATCGTTCGTGCCGGCGACATACAGCATCGCATCCTGCGGGGAATGGAACGTCGCGTAATCCACCAACATGGTACGCAGGTATGCATGCACTTTTTCGGATGAACTGCCGGTAATGCCCACGGAATGCCGGACGGTGACCCCTTTGGCTTCCTGCGATTCTTCCTGCTCGGATTCCTGATCCTGTTTTTTCGATTCGACCTTCTTCTTCTCTGTGTCATCGGATGGCAGGTAGAGGGGGATGGTCACTGGAACGTCATACAATAAGCGCGAATCTTCTGCGAGACGGGTCGCCTCACGCATGAGCGGACTTTCGGTCTTTTCGTTCTCGGAAATCTTGTAGACAACAGTAGACTGTCGCGTACTGATACCCAACCGCAGATAGAGAAAATCGTGGTCTTTGGGGCGGCGTTCCCAAAGACGCGTCCCCGAACGGATCTCCTCTTCACGCGCCTCAGGTTCACGGTTGATGTCTGAGGCGATCCCCAAGGTCTTTTCCGGATCCGGGTAGTTGTAGAAATAGTAAATTTTCTGCTGCTCGTGCTCGCTTTCCATTTTACGTCGCAGTTCCCCAATGCGGCGTTTATAGGCGGCTTCAGCAGCTTCGCGCTTTTTCTTTTCCTGTGAATTGGTATAAATTGCCAATGCCACTGTGGCAACCACCGACAGGAGCATCGGGATCATCATGAGCATGCTGCGTCCCTGACCAAAGATGGACGCCAACAGATAGCCAAAGATCATGATCATCGGAAGGAAAGCCTGCTGGAGCAGCTCTCCAAAATTCTGTTCCGTGTCAGGTGGGTTGGGGATATTGAAGACCCCTGCTGGTAACTGGGGTTCTATGCGGGGCGGGCGGTCAATATATTGTTTTTGTGCCATGGGGTTTCTCGGGGTCTAGGCTTGCGTCAGGGAAAGCGCCAGCGCGAGCAACAAAGAGATCGCCAATAAAGATCCGATCACAATAAATACGATCTGCCAGTTGATGCGGAACGATCTGCGCTCTGCGGGAATGGCAGGAAAGTTTGGCTGGAGCGCCTCGACAAATTTCAGCACATCGGGGAAGCGTTGCCCCCCCTGAGGGTTGATGGCTTTTTCGGCGATTTCGGGAATATTCTTCAGGTCGATGCGTCCTGTGGTTTTGAATTCACCCTTCAATATTTTTCGGATGACCGCTTCATCCTTTTTTAAATGATATTCATAGGCGGGACGCCCGGCGAGCATTTCATACAGCAATGTTCCCAGTCCATAAATATCCGTGGCGGGACTCACAGTGCCCTGCCCGGCTGCTATCTCTGGCGCTGTGTAGGCAGGCAAATTGTAGTTTTCGTTCCAGATCTCCTGAATGTTTTGCCCGGAGTGAGCTACCCCCAGATCCAGCAAAATGGGGCGCGGGTACCCCTGCTTGTCGAAACGCACCAGGATCACATCAGGGTTGAGACAGAGGTGCAACTTGCCTGCTTTGTGCAGATAATACACAACATCTGCGATGCTCAAAATGATCCAGCCTGCATGTTGGAACCACGGTTGCGGGTTTTTGAGCAGCAGGTTGCGCAGGATGGTTCCATCCGCGTACTGGAACACCTCATAGTACTTTGTCCGCCCTTCGATAACTGTCCACCCATATGGGTGGTATTCCACGGAGCCTTGCGGGTGTGCAGGTAACAGCACCGGTAGAAGCGGATGCTGACCCGCCTTGGCGAGTTGCAAAAAAGCTTTTGCCTCAAGACGCAGCTTCTCCTCGCAGCCAACATTTGCGATTTTTAGGAGGATTTCTTCATCCTCCCGCCGCGCTTGATAAATAATGGCTGAACGCGTGATAACGATCGGTTGAATAATTTCTATCGGGCCGAACCACTCGCCGTTGTCAAAGATCTCGGTGGCATTTTCGGCCGGGCAGTATTTTTCCTGACACCACAGGTTGAAATCCTGCGAGATGACATTACAGCGCTGGCAAATACGCTTCATAGAACCTCATCAAGTTCAATAAATGAACCAGAAATAGAATCCGCGCCCCCGGAAGGGATATCAAGAGGCGCGGATTCTGTGCTTCCCGCGTGGGAATTACTACATGAAACGGGTTGATCCAGACCTGTCACCGTCGCGATAAGCTTTGATGGCGCTCGTGATGTCGCGGGACAGTTCATGCATCTTTTGGGCAGCCTTGTCCACATTCGGGCGGATGCGGTCGGCATAGGCAGCCACTGCCGCGGTCGCGCCTAGGGAGAGCCATGCCGTTGCCTTCATCGCCATGCTAATTGCAAGGAGCGCCTTTGAAACACCCTCGAGCACTGAGCCAAACGTTTGGAAGTTTTTGCTCATTTGTTCGACACGGGGAATATCCATATAGACTTCTTCAGCCATGGTAATCTCTCCTTATCTAGAATATGCCATTAAAGACATCGAACAACGTCTGTGCCTTGGAAGTGGCCTGATTGATCGCCTGGTTCATGCGATTCTGCGCCTTCGTGATGGCACTGGCATAGTTTTGACCGAACCCCATGATGTTGACCAGCATGGGGATCACCTCGCTCAACATCTCCTGTGCGAAGCGGTTTGCCCCATCGCCCTTCCAGATGCCGCCCATCACTTCATTGACAAGTCCGCGCAGGGGTGATGTGACCGCATCCTGAATGACGTTGATCTGTTTCATGATCTGGTTGATTACATTTCCAACCAGGTCTTCCACGAATTTGAATAAACCACCAAACATCATCCACCTCCTAGAAATTGCCGCCAGCGGCACTATCAGCAGCCTGCATGTCAGACATGGCCTGCTTGATATCATTGGAAACTTCAACGAATTTGCCGCTGAGTTTCATGGTTCGCTGCGCCAGCACTCCAAGTGCCTGTACGAACGCATCGCCCGGCTTCCCGACCAGCGCACCGTTCTGCATCTGGGCAGCGATTTTGTTTGCCAGCTGCGCGGTTTGCTGTAACTGTCCGGCAACCATCTGGCAGTGCTTTGCCATGTCCTCAAGCGCCGGATAATTAACTCGAATTTTCTCTGCCATTGTTACTCTCCTTATTACCCGAGGTTATTGAAGAAACTTTGAGTTTCCTCATCTGCCTGGCGAATGGTGTTCATGATCTCATTGGCAACATCCGCACCAACACCGAGGGCGCGTGCCAGCCGCGCTACAGCGGGGAGGACCACCTGCTCCATTTCGTTAAAGAAGCGGTCGGCGGCATCACCAACCCAGCCGTTGCCGTGCAACGCATCAGCCTTCGATTTGGTCATCTTCAGAAGATTCATGATCTCATCTTCTTCAGCCTTAAGGCTTTTGACGATATTGCTCATATCATCATAATTAACTTGTGTGGTTCCAGCCATGGCTCATCCTTTCCGATTTTGAATTCATCTATAAACTTTGTGGCGGGTCTCCATGCCTGAATGGGAAACCAGCCAAATCCGATTGGGGTTGAAGATGTATGTATTTTTTGCTGGTCTGCCTCCTGCTGTGCTGCCTACATTTTCTGAAACTTTTTGGATCAACTTTCATTTGTATATGCCGCGATGCCTCATTTGTTTTTCTTTTTTCTACTCTTCACGCCCTTTGCGACTCCACCCGCCGCGGCAGCCCCAGCGGCACCAGCCGCAGCTGCGCCGCCTTCCGATGAAGATTGTTCACTGCCCTGTACACCCGGTCCCTTTGGCGGTGTCTGTGATTCACCGCCCCCTTCTGTAGACCCACCACCCGAATAGATGTGATCAGCCATACTGCCCGTAGTAGGTCCGCCGGAAGAAGCGTTCTGCTGGACTTGACCAGTGCCGATCCCCATATTTTTCAGGTCTCCCTGAAGCCCCTGGCCGGGACTGCTGCTTCCGCCGCCTCCACCTCCGCTGGCAGCTGTCTCTGTTTCAGTTGATTCTTCCCCACCCCCGGAATCAGATTCAGATGAACCTCCCTGTCCTCCATCACCACTGCCCCCTGTGGTTTCTCCGCCTCCCTGTCCGGGCAGGGCATCCTCGAATTTGCTGGCACCAAAATCATCCGATCCGGATGAACCGCCTCCGGGAGTATCGTCTCCAGAAAGCCCATCCAACGCATCCCCGAATTTTCCCGCGCCAAAATCATCAGTCCCAGTTTGTCCGCCCGGTACGCCGCCACTCAGTGCCCCCTGGAACAAGCCGGCTCCAAAATCATCTCCCGAGAAATCGCCTTTGAAGAAGTTTGCCGTATCCTCATCTGCTTCATGGACGATCTTCATAATATCGTTCGTCACATCCTGCGAGAAATGCAATGCCTTCGCCACCCGCTGGAGCGCAGGCAACAACTCTGTCTCCATTTCATCGAAGAATTTTTCAGCAGCATCTCCGATCCATTCCTTATGGAGGTCACGCACACGCTGGCGTGTGGAAGTGTAGAGGTTAATGGCATCCTCGCCCTCATCTTTGAATTTTTTGGCTATGCTGCCCAGTTCATCGTAGTTCAACTGCAGGATATTCTTTGCCATCGAAACCGCGCTTTATAAAATCTCAAATCGTAGGATGACTCCCGGTCCGAGACCGATTGTCGTTCCACTGGTCAGTTTCACCGGCTGTCCGGGTGTGATGCGTTCGTTGTTGAGTCGGGTGCCGTTACTGCTGTTCAAGTCGGTCAGGTAAAAAACGCTTGTCATGCCGTCAAAGGTGATTTGAGCATGCTTTCGCGAAACATTTTGATCTGCAATGGTCAGGGATCCTTCCGTGCGCCCAATGACGAAGGGGAAGGTTTTAAGCGTGACTGCTTCCGAAGGCGCTACCTTGCCGCCAGCCTGTACAACGGATAATTTTCCTGTCGCAATCAGGGGGGCTGAGGCGATCATGGTCTTGGCACTGCCATCCAATTCAGCATCTCCCGCGATCATGGTCGCGTCGGTGGAGATTGGCTTGGAGGGAATCGGCGCAGACGAAACTTGTGTAGCCGCCGACTGTGAAACGAGAGGACCGCTGCGTGATGGGATGGGTTCCTCATCTGCCACGGGTATAACGAGACCCGCCTGCTTCCCGCGCTTTTCCATCTTGCCTCCCAATCTTCCCTGCAATACCGGTGTACCGCTGAGTGATTTCTGACGCGAGGAGTTGTACATCAGGAACCCAACCACAATCGCTATTACAAGTAAGATGCCTGCCAAAAAGATGGGTGCCGCAATAAGCGCCACACCGAGACGTTGGAATAAGGAAGGAGCTTTATACGAAACCTCTTCATAGGTAGCAGTGGAATAGACGTTGTTATTCTTAGCAAGTACACGCACGACAATGGTATATTTCCCGTCAGGGATGCGGTTGGCGCGTGTTGGAATCACGATCGTTCCATTGGTCGCGGTGATGGCGTCAGCGGCAAAGTTTGAGTTAGGTACTTGTGTATTGGTTTCCTCATCCACCAGCCAGCCATCGAATCCGCCAATGAGAGCCGGGTTGGTCACATTGACAGTCAGAACCAGGTTGCCGCCATCCTGTTGAAGAGACTGGATCTTTAAGCTCGGATAGGATGATGATGGATCGAATTCAAATTCATGGATCAATTGGGTGGCTCCATTGCCCTGATCGTCGCGTACGATCTCAAAGGGTATCTGGTCAGCTGCCGCGACCGCGGAAATACGCAACTGGTAGGTGCGCCCGATGGTCAGATTCTCTGTGGGGACAAAGAAACTGTTATTCGGTCCGGGCTGATCGAATGTATATTCCCCGACCTTTGAACCAGCATCACTGTCCCAAATTTCAACTTTGACATAGCCCACCAATTCGGAAGAGGTCAGATCGAGTTGGACTTCATAGGATTGCCGCGCGGCATTGAGCAATAAACCTGCAAGCCCGGCAGTTACCGGACTCGGAGGACCGGGGTAATCCGTGTTCGAATTGATATTAAAAGCAGTGTTGAGGGAAAGTCCATCTATAAGCGTGAGGTTGAACACGGCGTCGTTGTTGCCGCGTCGGGGGTAAATGGCGGCTTCAAGCATCCATTGAGCTTTCAGAGCCTGCATGATCTTTTCGAACGACTCAGCTAAATCTCCCTGGGTTGCAACAGCAGAAACCCCGCCTGTACTGCCTGCCATACTCTCGAGTTCAAGCGAATTAATTGCTCCCTGGTTGTAAGAGAGACCGATGGTGCTGATGGGAACCTGCGACTTCATTGCTAGGTCTACAAGCTCCTGGTAGGTATGCTTGCTGCATGGCTGCCCCTCTTTATTTTCATCCTTCCCATCTGTAAACAGGATCACGGCGCGCCGTCCTGCCGGGGCTTTGGCCATTGCTTCCACGGCTGAGTAGGTGGCATCATACAAACAGGTTCCGTTGCGGGAAACTTTATATCGATCTATGGCAAATTGCAGTGCGGGGATGTTCTCGGTGAAATCCTGCAGTAGTTGGATTTCCTCGTCAAATTGCACAACCGAGAATAGGGAATTGTCCGGGGTATTGTTGAGGGAGAGCTTGGCTGCATTCTGAAGGTCTTTTGCCGCACCACCCATGCTGCCACTTGAATCCAGAACGAGTGTAATATAAATTGGAACATCTGGCTTCTTTAATTCCCCATCAACTGTATAGTTCGTATTCAACAATGTGACTTGAGCGCTCTGGGCGTCAACGTTCAATAGGGGAGTGCCCGTGCGGTCATCGTATATATTAAAATACAGACGCAGTGTCATCGAGTCTGGGCCCTCGATTGTGGACATTTGATTAATGCGTATCTCACCCTGCGACTGTGCTAGAGCCAGAGATACTGGCTGGTTAAGCAGCACTGCCATCAGAAAAAGCAAAAATAACTTTTTCATGTCTCTCCATAAGACTGGTGCTCTGAGTAGGGCTTGCAGTTTTTTTAATTAATCTTTTTGAATTATATAATAAAAACCCAAAATGACCAGATTGATATATCGCTAATTGGTACTATTCGAAGAATGTTAACAATTAACATGATATCCAACACTGTTACGTATCATTGGTTTGTTCGTCGACTTTGGCCTGTGACATGTTCTTGCGAGAGGCATTTTGCCAGTAAACGACTTCGTCGCAGTGATT
>CAYTDB010000116.1:0-10829 GCA_964436455.1 uncultured Anaerolinea sp.
GCCACATCGTCAAAGCCATACTCGTTGTGCATATCCAACACGAACACCGACGCCTTGTTGTAATGCATCAACCCCGCCAGCACCAGCCGCGTCAAAAACGACTTGCCCGTCCCCGTCGCCCCAAACACCCCCGACGATCTCTGCACGAACTTCTCCATGTCGATGCACACGGGATGTCCCTGCTCGCGCGTATACCCGATGATGAAGTTGCCTTTTTCCGCTGGGTCACCGAAGATCTCCGCGATGTCACCTTCATTCGCTACAAATACAGATGCGTGATGAGGAGGAATATTCTTTACAGGTCGAGGATGTGGTTGTTCAATTAGCCCCGCAGCAATTTTGCCTTGCCATTGTTGATACGCCGGGCTATCAACTTCGGGACCCACCTCCAACATCAAATTAGGCAACACCTCTAAATTTGCATACAACGTCTGTCCATGCAACGCCTGGGAGATATGCGGGGAGAAGCGTCCCTCCATCTGCTCATCCGCAAAGCGCGGGTCCGTCGCGCCGAGCACGATATCCGTCACAATGCCATAATAATTCCACTCCCCCGACTGAATCACCACAAACGCCCCCTCCTGAATCTCCTGCGGCGAGACAATCAGCCTCACGCGGAAGTTTTCTTTAAGTCCACCACCAACTAAATATCCGATTTTTGTTCGTTGTTCCATAATAAATTCTCCTAATCCGTCATCTTACAAGCGACCTGTTTTTCGCATATTTCTAAGGTGGACCAAGTACTCGAATGCCATAATATAAGGAATAACATTGGTTGACCCAATACTTTGGATTATCAATCGGATCCCCATCACTCGGACCCGTGGGAACATTCATATCAGCGATGGTGACCGATTCTGCCCCGCTGTTCTTTGCCGACAAGATTTGAACATCCGCCTGATCCCATTTTCTGGCAAAGTCCATATAGATGTTACGGGTACTGTACAGGCTTAGGAAGGAAAGAACTGCAGAGTAAGTGATCAACAGCACAACAACACCAGGGAGCATCCTTTCAACAGGGAGTGGAACTGTACCAGATGCAGTAAGCTGCTGTCCAAATACGAAACCAGCCCATAACAGGAAGAAGGCCAGACCAAATACAGGAATAATGATCGTACGTGCCGAGGTCGGCTCGGATGTGGCAAATGCCCCGGGTACGAAACATGCAAATGAAAGTCCGAATGCTCCGAGCAATAAAGCCGGGATGAACCAGCGTTCCACTTTCAGACTCCGCTCGGAACAGGTACCGAAATAGATGGCTGACAAAACGGTTCCAAGCAACCCGGTAATTTTCACCGGTGACCGGAGGATGTTTAAAATAAATTCCAGATAACTTTGAATCGAAATCTGAAGGAGCTGCACAATATTTGGGTGCGGGGGAAAGTACGATTGGCGGATCGCGTTCCCGGGCGCAGAGACAAGAATGACAAACCCAACCAGGGAGCCAATCCAGCCTGTAAGCAATAATCGGAAGGTTGGTGATCTTTGATCCCTGTGAACAAGCAGTTCAAGTACAAGCAAATAAAACAGAAAAGCGACCTGAAAGGCAATGTATGTTTCTCCCAATCCACTCGTTATGAACATGAATAAAAAACTCGCCAGAGGCCCAAACATCATCGACCTCTGGGTTCTAAATTTTTCGGCTCCGATCTGTAAAAACACAATATACAATGTCAGCAAAATGAGCGGCAATGCATAGGAGCGCATCCCATTCCACCAGTATATGGTTTGTGGTATTTGCGGGTCCAAAAGCAATAGTACAAAAAGGAAGATGATCCCCAGCGATATTGAAACGGTTTTTACTCGATCATGAGACAGAACATGTTTCAAGGAAAGTTGCAGCGCCGTAACTGTAAAAAACAGCCAGGCAAGCAGCGCGAGTGAATGGATCGCAGGTAATGCATGGACGCCAGTTTTCTCCATGAGCCAGTCCGCACCAAAAGCCGTATACCTCCCGCTCCAATTGAGATACCAATACCAGATCGACCTAAACAAACCAAGGCGTCTGGCGTAGTATGCAGAGCAAAAATCATCGGCAATCATGCGGGTAAAAATGCCCAGATACAAGTACAGAAGGAAAACTGCGCCAGCCGGAATCAACCCGACAAGGGAAACTGCCAGATATCCAAGAGATGATTTGTTTCGTTGATTGCTCATCTTTTTCTACGCGATTCCAAATGTACCTAACATTGATCCGTATTTGACAGACGAAATACCAGGTTTTATTTGATCAGATCCTAACTCTCCGTGCTCTCCGTGTCTCTGTGGCTGATATCCTCTTTCCTGCCAAACCTCTTCAACTTCTTCGAATGCTCACCCAATAAAATAATAAAACCTGAGATCAAACTGATACCCACAAAGATATACACGATCGTAAAGATCTTCCCTGCATCTGTCTTCGGCGTGAAATCGCCATATCCCACCGTCGTCAATGTGATAATCGTAAAGTACAACGCGTCCAACAGAGGCCAATGTTCCACTCTAGCATAAAAGAGTGTTCCGCCTATGATCACAAGCACCACCCAAACAAACAACGCACGAAACTCCCGATCCTTGAGCCCTGCCCAGATACTACGAAAAAAACGAATAATGAGAACGAAAAACATAATGAGACCTACCCCTGCGCCGTCACATCGCTCAACGCTCCCAACACGGACATCAACGTTGGGTAATCATCTCTCAACAAAGTAATCACCTCATGCGTTGCCCGCTCCTGCCAACCCTTATCCTTATGCGCAGACTGCGCCTGCAAAATATGCGCCGCAATCACTTCTCCCACAGGCACATCCTTCGAATTCAAAATATGCCTGAAATACCCAAACTTCTCCGTGAAGCGAGCAGTATCCTTCTCGTCACACAAATAGATCACATCCAAACTCAACGGCGGACGCGGCGGCAGCAGATGAAACATCTTCCCATCCTGTTCATACCCCACCGCCAGCACGGACATCTCCACAGGTACGATGCGCCGCTCACGGTTATCGCGCATCACTTCTTCACTGACGATATCCGCCGTCACAAGTTGACGCACCAGCCCATCATCGTCAATGTGAATATCGTGGATCAGCCCGAAGATCTGATAACCATCTCCCAGCGGTGCCCGCACCAGCGCCCCAAACGAAGGCGCGTCCAATTGATTCACGCGGCACCCCGCAATAAAGCCTGTTGTCCCTGCACGTAATAAACGTCCGATTTCGATTGGTTGAGTCATATCATTCTCCTTCGACCCCCACCGCCCTGGCGGGCACCTCCCTCAAATCCGACAATGGATAATTTGTATGTGCATCCATACGATAAATTGTCGTATTTGGGGGAGGCAGGGAGGGGGTCATCTTCTTGTTCTTCCCTGCAAATCCTTGGCGGATTGTTTGTATGAACCGTCGTCCACGTCTTCGTTGTTCTTGCGTAATTCCAACGTCAGCAATTGTTCGATCTGCTGTTTCTCTTCGTTCTTCACCACCGCCGTCTCATGCGCACGGTGCAATAAGTATGGATAAGGTCTGCTTCCCATCATGCGGCATTGTTCAACGAGAACGCCATGCAACAAATCCAACTTCCCTTTATCATCCACCACCCACTTGGGGACTTCCACGCGAACTGGGTAGGGATGCCCATCTGTTCCCACATTCAAATAGAAGAAGTGTAAAGAAAGAGTGTTCTTATAACTTTTTTCTGAACTCGATTGAATCTTGAACACCGCCGAGCGATGCCCCGGCTTCAACAATGGCTTCTCTTTTTCACCATACAGCCATCGATCACTTACCCCGCGCAGGGGATGGAACTCGCGCAGTTTTTGCATCTGTTCGTTATCTGCCATCATGATTTCAAGTAAACGGACAACCAGATCAGCAGATGGTTTATCCACATACCCCGCGGTAATCACTCCGCGAGACTGCAAGCGTGAAAGCACGCCGAGATACTTTTGAACGAAGTCTGCATACGATTGGGCATCATCGCCTTTGGCACCCCACAATTCAATGGGGCCATCGGTAAACGTGACAACCTGTCCTTCAACACTTTTCGATAATTCATCCAGTTTCTCGCGCTCGGCAAGGTCACGGCGTAGGGCAACCATCCCATCAGAAAGGGGAACCCCGTTTGGCAGGAGTTCGTCACCGTAGAACAATTCACTTTGGGTATCGATTGTCGGCGCTTCGCCTGAATTTAATTTCATGGTAATCGCACCGACGTTCACCAGCCCGAACTGCACTGAAGCATGCCGATCCGGGTTGATTTGTGAACCGTCAGCGGCGATGAGAGTCGCCTGGATAACTGAATCAGGTTTGGGGTAGGAGGAAGCTAATGGCTCGTTGAGCGGTAAAGCGCATCGGATGTTTTGGTCAATCGCCTTGGCAGAATCCACGTTGGAGCGGAGCACATCCAATTGAGACGCGTAGGCATTCAGCAAGTCACGCGCTTTGGAACGTCTTTCTTCCAACCTTCTCTTGCGTTCTCGCGCGCCTTTGCCGATTTCTTGTATCTTTGTGTAGATTTGCTGATAATCTATGGGCATGTTTGTGTTTGTCACCCTGAACGAAGTGAAGGGTCTCTACCTATAGCGAGGAGACTCTTCGCTCCGCTCAGAGTGACATGATTGGACATAGAACAAATGTGTCAGAATTGTACAGGCAAAACGGCAAAAATTCAAGAACAAACGCGGAACTTTTTGAAACGGCAAGCGTCTTACCAGCGTAACATTCAAAGGAGATAACCATGAAAACAAAGTACTTAATCGTTGCAACACTTGCCTTGCTCGCGCTTCTTGTGAGCGCCTGCGGACCGACCACCGCCGGAGGGGCAGCACAACCGCCCCTGCGCACCGTTAGTGTAACTGGCGCGGGATCTGCAAACCTTGTCCCTGATATTGCCTACATTTACGTGGGCGTGCACACCGAAAAGCCAAGCGCGGCTGAGGCAATGGATGAAAACAATGCCCAGACCCAGAAGATGATCCAGGCGCTCAAGAATTTTGGTATCGACGCGAAGGATATTCGCACCACCAACTTCAGCATCTGGCCCCAGGATAAGTACGATCCGATGACTGGCACCCCCACCGGTGAGAAGATCTATGTTGTGGATAACACCGTCTACGTGACCGTACGCAACCTCGACAAACTCGGCGAACTGCTCGATACCGTCATTGCGGCGGGCGCCAATACCGTCAACAGCATCCAGTTCGACGTGGCTGACAAGACCGAAGCCCTCAAGCAAGCCCGTGCCGAAGCCGTCAAGGATGCCGCAGCACAGGCTCAGGAATTGGCGGATGCCGCTGGTGTGAAACTCGGCGAAGTGCAATCCATCGGCTTCTATGACAGCCAGCCCTACCCCGTCTACGATGGAAAAGGCGGTGGTGCGGCAGTGGAAGCGGCGGCTGTGCCGATCCAACCGGGACAGTTGACCTTCACCGTTTCGGTCAGCATGACATACGAGATCAAATAACCCGCCGCCCGAATCAGATAACCGGAACCTGCCTCTTGAAACAGAGGCAGGTTCTTTGCTTTGACCCCCACCCAGCCTCCCCCAATTTCCGACTGGGGTTTGTCGGAAATTGGGGGAGGTGCCCAAAGGGCGGAGGGGGCGGGTCAGTTATAATCCTCGAAAAATTGTGCTTTTTCCTTGAAAGGATATACACATGCTCAAAATCGGTTACATCGGTCTCGGACTCATGGGCAAATCCATTGCCCGTAACATTCTCAAAGCGGGATTCCCTGTCGTGGTTCATAACCGTTCCCAAGCTGCCGTGGACGAACTCGTGGCGGAAGGTGCTGTCCGGGCGAATTCCCCCAAAGAAGTCGCTGAACAGGTGGATGTAGTCTTCACCAATCTCCCCGATTCTCCAGACGTGGAAATGGTTGTGTTGGGTAAAAACGGGATCATCGAAGGCGCACACGATGGTTTGATCCTTGTAGATAACTCCACCATCAAACCCGCCTCCGCTCGCAAGATCGCAGAGAAGCTATTAGCGAAGAATGCGTTTGCGTTGGACGCTCCAGTTTCAGGCGGAGACATTGGAGCGAAGAACGGGACATTGACCATCATGGTCGGCGGCGACGCGTCTGCTTTGGAGAAGGTCATGCCGGTGTTTCAAGCGATGGGCAAGACGATCACACATGTCGGCGAAGCGGGTGCGGGGCAGGTTGCCAAAGCGGCCAACCAGATCATGGTCGCTGCACAGATGGTCGCGATGGGCGAACTGCTCGTCTTCTCGAAGAAAGCAGGAGTCGATCCGCGCAAGGTGGTGAATGCCATCAAAGCCGGCGCCGCCCAATGCTGGACACTCGACGTGAAACCGCCGCGTCTTTTCGATGGCAATCGCAACCCCGGTTTCAAAGCGCACATGCAACTCAAAGATCTGAAAATCATTCTCGAAACCGCAAAGGAATATGACATCCCAGTTTCTGGCACAGAAACAAACACCGACCTCTTCCAGCAGATGATCGACTCCGGCATGGGAGAATTGGACAACTCCGCGGTAGTGGGAATCATCGAGAAATTGGCGGGGATTGAAATTCCATAAACACTCCGGCGGTTAGGTAGGACGAAGCCCATATCGAAACCACCACTAATCAAAATTATTCCTATTACCTGGTGGTTTCGATACGCCTTCGGCTGTCGTCTCAGGCAACTCAACCTTCGGACAGGAAAAAAATGAAAAAACACCTCCCCACCATCCGCGATTACCTTCTCATCATCCTTGCTGCGCTCATTCAGGCGCTCTCACTGCGCCTGTTCTTTGTCCCTGCACAACTGGCATCAGGTGGCGTGAGCGGCATCTCGCAGCTGATCAATCACTTCACTGGCTGGCCCATTGGGTTGATGATATTGATTGGAAATATTCCGCTATTCGCCCTGGGCTGGCGCTTCCTCGGCGGACGCAGTTTCGCAATGCGGACCGGCATAGCCATCCTGACATATTCCATCTTCACTGACCTGCTGCTTAAAACCCCGCTCTTTGCCCCTGACGGCGCAGGCACTGCCCTCATCAACGACCTGCAAGGCGACATCTTCCTCAATTCGCTATACGGTGCCATCGTCAGCGGGATTGGTTATGGACTTGTCTATCGCGCACGCGGCTCGAGCGGCGGGTCGGATATTCTTGCGCGAATCCTCAATCATTGGCGCGGCGTTTCGATGACACAAAGTTATCTCATGGTGGATACTGCTGTCATCCTCGGTGCTGGATTTGTCTTTGGCTGGAAGGAAGCACTCTACGCGATGATCGCCCTCTACGTGAGCGGACTCGTCGCTGAGACCACCCTCGAAGGCGGTGGGACCGTCCGCACGGCGATGATTGTCACGGGCAAGCCCGAAGAAATTTCAAAGCGCGTGCTCGACGAACTGTTGCGCGGTGTCACCGTCCTTGAAGGTACGGGGGCGTTCACAGGTGCAGACCGCCCTGTTCTCTACGTTGTCATCACACGCGCCGAAGTCGTTACACTCAAAGCTATCGTCCACGAGGTAGACCCGCGCGCGTTCATGGTTATCGGATATGCACATGAGGCATTAGGTGAGGGCTTTAGACCTTTGAAAACCTAAACCATCGGTACCGCAAAAAAGAACATACTTCCCTGTCCTTCCACGCTTTCCGCCCAAATACGTCCCTTGTGTGCCTCGACGATGTGTTTGGCGATGGATAGCCCCAGCCCGGTCCCACTGCCTGTTCTGGATTTGTCGACTCGATAGAAGCGTTCGAAGATGCGCGGGACATCCTCAGCGGGGATTCCGATCCCCGTGTCCCGAACAGCGAATCGGACTTCGCCGATTCCTGCCTCTGCACCCAACACCACTTCTCCCCCCGGCTTTGTGAACTTAACTGCATTGTGAATCAAATTGACCAGCACCTGTTCCAGTCTTTGCGAATCGATCTTTACATTGGGCAGGTTATCCGCACATTCCACACGCAGGGTTAATCCCGCGCGTTCGGTTTGTAGTTGCATCCGCCGGGAGGCAGAGAAAAGCAGATCGTATGGCGCGACAGGTTGGAGGTCCAGAGAGAGGCGACCGGATTCGATGCGTGATAGTTCAAGGAGCTCGGTCACCATTTGGGTCAGCGCATCCACCTCGATCTGAATCTGGTCAATGAAGCGACGCGCGGCAGGCGGGTCATCCAGTGCTCCGTCTTGCAGGGTTTCCGTCAATGCTTTGAGGGATGCGAGCGGTGTGCGAAGTTCATGCGAGAGGTTGCTGATGAAATCGCGGCGGACGGTTTCAAGACGGCGGATGCGGGTGAGGTCCTGCACGAGGAGCAGACTTCCGCTTGAATGTTGATCGGGGATGACCACGAGCTGCAGATACTGATGACGCGTGGGCACCTCAACAGACTCGCTTTGCATCTGACGCGTCTGTTTGCAGCGCCGCCACGCTTCAACAAGTTGATGATTGCGGACAACCTCGGTCATGCTTTTATCTATGGGGTTGGAGGATTGAAAGAGCCTGCCCGCGGCAGGGTTGGCAAAACGGATCAGCCCGTCTTCGTCGGCGATAAGCACGCCGTCTGTAATCTGCTCGAGGACAGTGGCGAGACGGGAGCGTTCGGCATCGAGGGTGGAATGTCGAAGGTCAAAGGTCGAAACGATATTGGATATCGCACTGGATAAATTTTGAAGTTCTGAAATATTCGTGATTACCTGTTGCTCCCGAAGAGAGCTGGCATATTCATTGATGTCGCGTCGCAGTTTGTAATATCGCCACGCATACCACGCGGCGAGGAGGATGGCAAGGACTGTAAAGGCAAGGGGGTAGTTCATTTTGGTAGTGGGTAATTGGCAAGTGGTAATTACCATTTACCAATCACTCGTTGATTATCCCTCAAACCGATATCCCCCGCCTCTGACAGTGATGATGCGGACAGGGTTACTTGGGTCAATTTCAATTTTCTGTCTCAACCAGCGCACATGTACATCCACAGTGCGGCTGTCACCGATGAAGTCCCAGCCCCAGACGCGCTCGAGGATGAATTCGCGCGAGAGCATCTGTTCTTTATGCTCCGCAAAGAAGACCAGCAGTTCATACTCCTGCGGCTTAAGTTGGATTGGGTTGCCGTGGAGAGTCACTTCGCGGCGGGTAAGGTTGATGATCAGGTTCCCGAAGGTCAGCTTTTCCTGTTTGGCTTGATTGGCACCTGCTTTGCCAAGTTCCTCTTGCAGGAGGCGTGTGCGGCGCAGTTGTGCTTTGACACGCGCCATCAATTCACGCATGGAGAAGGGTTTTGTCAGGTAATCGTCCGCACCCACTTCGAGACCGACAACACGGTCAATTTCGTCATCGCGCGCGGTCAACATGAGGATGGGGGTGACCATTTCCTTGCGCAGGACGCGCGCCACTTCGAAGCCATCCAATTCAGGGAGCATGATGTCCAGGATGATGAGATCAGGCTTGAGCTTGCGTGCGGATTCGAGCGCGGCGCGCCCGTCCCCAACGGATTCGACAGTGAAGCCATCCTTTTTGAGATTGTAGGTGAGGGTATCCCTCAGTGCGGGTTCGTCTTCGACGACGAGGATCGTTTCTGGCATGGTTTGTTAACAAACTATATCACAAGAGGGAATTTGTCAGAGGTTAAGGTCTTGTTAATGGGTTGGCGGGTTGGAATGTTCAAACGTTCTATCGTTTTTGGATTTTCAAGGTTTCTTCGCTGGTGAAAGGTGAAACCAGAGGCACGGCATCCAAGCTCATGATCTTGCTTTGTGCGAAGAACGAAAAATCGAAGTTGGTTTCATCGCCTGCCTTTTTACCGGGAATGGGCATCAGGCGTGCAGTGAGGGGTTTATCGAGGCGCAATGCCAAAGCAGACAAGTCCAGCAGTAGGGGGACTAATTGTTCGGCAGTTGTCTCTCCCGGAAGTGGGACCGTATCCAACCCTGTTCCACACACTGCTGAATAAAGCAACGCATCCTTGACGGTAAGCGTCCCTTCAGCCGCACGTTTTGCAAGGACAGAATCTTCAAGCACAGGTTGCATGAATCCACTGAAGCCAGTGTGAGGGAAGTTGGCGCGGTCCACGGCTTCGGTCAGGATGGCAGCGGCAGCAAGCGAACCATGCAGTCCGATTCTTGGGATTCCCATTTTCTCAACGGCATTGCCCAATGAATGAGCATCATCCGGGAATGGAGCGAGGGAGAAGTCAATGCCGATGAATTTTGTTTTCAGCGACTTGGCAATTTCTGTGAGTTTCTTCCCATGCTTTTCGATCTCGACGACCAAATTATTTCTTCCTTCTTCAATGGTCTTCGCATTTTCAAATGCCTGCACCGCCAAATCCGCAGACTCGGTGGCAATGCCGAAAGAGGGCTTATCTTTGTCGTGATACGCAGCAGGGAAGAACGGTGCCCCTGCAGGGACATTTGCCAGAGCCGCGAATTGCAGGTTGGCGAATCCGTTTGGCTCGATCAGTGCAGACTTGACGATTACTTCCGCACAGGCACGGATGGCGGCAAGGTCGAGTCCGCGCGTTTTGTCTGCCATCACACCGCCGAAGAAAACGTTCTTTGAAACAAAGATCGCATCAGGGATGACCTCATAACTGCGCGGCATTTCAAGCAAAGCGGGACCGAGCGAGACATATCCGATCTTGAGTTCCTGCGCAAGCCTGTCAATGTGACCGGTGAGTTCAGGAAGCCTTCCAATATTCTCTTCCCCGAGCAGCTTGGGAAAGGGGATTGTTGCGAGTCGGACAGTTTGCACTTCGTACCCTCCCGTCTCATACGCGGACTTTGCCTCCGCAAGGAACATCCCTGCGGCTCGGATGCTTTTTTCTTCGAGCGGGAATTTTGGGTTACAGAAATAAGTGATGGATCGGATTTTCATATTGATCACTGCCTACTGATCACTGC
>CAYTDB010000116.1:10929-16686 GCA_964436455.1 uncultured Anaerolinea sp.
TGATCACTGCCTACTGATCACTGCTTACTGATCACTGCTTACTGACCTTTGTCTTACCACATCAAACATCAACACAGACCCTGCCACCCCTGCATTCAGCGACTCGACATTCCCAGCCATCGGAATGGAAATTTTTCCATTCGCCAGCCTGCGTGCTTCATCGCTGGCGCCTTCCGCTTCACCGCCGATGACCAATGCCAATGGCTTGCGGAGTTCTGTTTCCCAGCAGGAGGTTCCATCCATGTCTGCGATGTAGATATCCATGCCGTTTGTTCTTGTTTTGATCTCTTCCCAAGACAACGAATGGATGGGCAAGCGGAAGTGTGCTCCCATCCCTGCGCGGAGGACTTTCGGCGCAAAGGCATCGGTTGTTTCGGGAGGGAGGAAAACAGCTTGTACACCGGTCGCGGCGGCGGAACGTAAGAGTGTGCCAAGATTACCCGGGTCGCGGATTTGGTCGGGGATGAGGATGAAATCCAGTTGAGTGGGAATTGGTAAGTGGGTAAATTCCAAAACGGCGAGAATGCCTTGCGGGGCTTCGGTATCACTGAGTTTTTGCAACAGATCACCAGCGACTTCATCCGTTTCGCTATTGTTTGCTTTCAATCGGTCAAGCAGAGCATTACCGCGTTCGCTTAGCCCATCACTGTATAAGGCAAACTGAAATTTCCATTCTGCGTTGACAGCCTCCTCCACCAGCCGCACACCTTCCACCACGAAAGCATTGGCTTCGCGGCGTTCTTTGGCGCGCCCCATCAGGGAACGGACAAGTTTGAGTTTTGGGTTTTGGGATGAGGTAATCATGGCTTGTCCGCCCATTTGGTTCGCCAGACATTGAGGAACACGTCAATGCTGGATTGATCGAACAAAACCAACTTCACAGTTTTGATGTTTGACGAACTATTTTCAAAGTATCCTTCGATATTACTAAAAATAATCCCTGCTGCACGATCTTTTGGAAAGCCGAAGATGCCGGTTGAGATGGCAGGCATGGCGATCGATTCGCATTTGAGTTTATCAGCCACGCGCAAGGAACCTGTCACAGCATCGGACAGTTTCTTATCTTCATCGCCATTGCCCCAAACCGGACCTACAGCGTGGATCACGTATTTCGCAGGCAGGAGCCCGCCCGAGGTCCATGCGGGAGCCGAGTGGAAGACAGGTCCATGCTGTCGAACCCAGGAATCCGATTCTTTTTGGATTGCCGATCCGCCTTTCTTTGAAATTGCCCATGCCACGCCGCCTCCATGCTGGAGGTATTCGTTTGCTGCGTTGACGATCGCATCCACTTCTTCAATGGTGATGTCGCCTTGCACGATCTGGATCTTTTGACCTGTTGGGAAAAAATGTTCTTTGCGAACCATATTCATACAATGATTTTACCCCGTTAAAGTTGTAGGTCACGCTTCGCGCGTGACCTACGATGTTTACTTTGTTTTTGCAATCACTGCGGCAAATGCCTGCGGATCGCGGATTGCCATGTCGGAAAGCATCTTGCGATTGAGCTCGATGTTCGCCTTCTTGAGCGCTGCCACCAGCTTGCTATAGGTGGTACCGTTCAGGCGAGCCGCGGCGTTGATGCGGGCGATCCACAACTTGCGGAGGTCGCGCTTGCGCACGCGGCGATCACGGGTTGCGTACCACAGGCTCTTGAGCATTGCCTCGTTGGCTCGCTTGAACAGGCGGTGCTTTGAACCGCGCTGTCCCTTTGTGATCTTCAAAACTTTCTTATGACGTTTGTAGCCCTGGGGGCCGCCTTTCACTCTCATTGTGTATACTCCTGCAAACTCGCGGGCGTCGGCTGGTAAAGCCAGTTGCGTACACCCGAAAGCCGCAACTAAAATCGGATACGATTACCGGAAAGTTAACTTTCCATGTTGGGAGCCAAACGCTTGACGCGCTTGATGATCTTCTTGCCCTTTACTTCATGCATTTCCGACAACTGCATCTTGGTGCGCTTGGAAGTGTTGCGGCGCAGGTGGCTCTTGCCGCCTTTGGTGCGCACAACCTTGCCGGAACCCGTCAGGCGAAAACGCTTGGAGGTTGCCTTGTGGGTCTTCAACTTTATTTTGCCAGATTTGGCTTTGCGAGGCATTATTACTTGCTCCTTTCAAACAATTTAAACCGCGGGACGGTCTTGCTC
This sequence comes from uncultured Anaerolinea sp., assembly GCA_964436455.1. GTDB lineage: Bacteria > Chloroflexota > Anaerolineae > Anaerolineales > Villigracilaceae > Defluviilinea. Next base: position 13,073 of record CAYTDB010000116.1, read on the forward strand.
CCGCGGACTTTCAACATCTCTGGGACTTACTCTGCTGGATTAGGATTCCGCTTCCTGCTCCGCCGGAACCTGGTCTGTTTTCTCTTTCTTTTTTGCTACACCTTTGATGGGCGCCAGCACTACGAGCATTGTGCGGCCTTCCATCTGCGGAGCCTGTTCCACTGTGCTCACATCAGCCAGTGCTTCGGCAATTTCCTTTAAATCTTCAAGTGCGATCTCGGGATAGTCCATTTCACGGCCGCGGAACCTGATTGTCACACGCACCTTGTTGCCGTGCAACAGCCAGCGACGGGCATCGTCCACTTTGAAACCGCGGTGTGCTTCGTTCGTCTTCGGACGCAGCCGGATCTCCTTGACCTCGATCTTGGTCTGTGCCCTCTTGGCTTCGCGTTCCTTTTTGGCTCGCTCATAAATGAACTTGCCGTAATCGATCACACGGCAAACGGGCGGGTTGGCGGTAGGGGAGACTTCTACAAGGTCCATCCCTGCATCGCGCGCCATTTGAATGGCTTGCTTGATGGGAATGACACCGACATTATTGCCATCCGCCCCGATCACGCGGACTTCATTGACACGAATACCATCGTTTACTCGAAATTCTGTAGCGCTGATATGATTCTCCTAGTTTTAGAACAGTTAACCAGCCCGTGGCTGGTTTTTAGCGGGCTGATAATACCATGAAGGAGCATGAGTCGTCAACAAAATAGACCGTTGACGATCAAATCCTCCGTCGCCAACGGTCTGTGGATTATTTTACAACTCTGGCGCTCTTCTGGCAATTCTGTCCTTTGCCCGCGCAACAAACTCCGCGAGCGGGATGTTGTTTTGCTGACTTCCGTCTCTCACACGCAGGGACACCTGCTCCGCCTGCATTTCGTTATCACCGACCACGATCATATACGGAACCTTCATCAACTGCGCTTGACGGATCTTGGCGTTCATGCGCTGAGCGCTTAAATCCGCGCTGGCGCGGATGCCGTTCTCACGTAATTGTTTTGCGATCTTTTCGGCATACTCGTTCTGATTGTCCGTGATCGAAATGACACGCACCTGCTCCGGCGACAGCCACACAGGGAAGCTGCCTGCGTAATGTTCAAGCAGGAACCCAACCAAACGCTCATGCGTGGACAGCGGCGCACGGTGAATGCACAACGGCACTTCTTCCGCACCTTCGCTGTTCGTAAATTTCAGATCGAAGCGCTCAGGCACGGCGAAGTCAACCTGGTTCGTTGCCAGTGAGAACTCGCGTCCGATGGCGGACCAGATCTGCACGTCAATTTTTGGACCGTAGAACGCGGCTTCGTCTGCGCGTTCCACATACGGCACACCGCCATTGTCCATGGCGCGGCGCACCATGTCTTCCGTCTTGAGCCATAGGCGTTCGTTGTCTACGTACTTCTTGCCGAGTCCAGCCGTCGCGTGAAGCGACAAACGCATCACGTACTTCTCGATGCCGAACAACTCGAAGTATTTGTGATACAGATCGATCACGCCCATGAACTCCTGCTCGAACTGATCCTCACTGCAATAGATATGGGCATCGTTCATCTGCATCGAGCGGACACGCATCAGTCCGAACAACTCACCTGACTTCTCATAGCGATAGCACGTGCCGTATTCAGCGAGCCGAACAGGCAGGTCACGGTAGGAGCGCATCTTCGAGCCGAAGATCTTGTGATGCATCGGGCAGTTCATCGGCTTGACGTAATACTTCACGCCTTCAAGTTCCATCGGCGGGTACATTGATTCCGCATAATAAGGGAGATGACCCGAGCGAATGAACAGATCTTCCTTCGTCAGGTTCGGCGTGCGGACACGGTCATAGCCTGCCTTCTCTTCCATTTCCTTGGCAAGCTTTTCCAGCTCCTCGATCATGATTCCGCCATTCGGCAGCCAGAGCGGCAAACCGGGACCGACCTCATCATCAAAAATGAAAATCTCCAATTCCTTGCCCAGCTTGCGATGGTCACGTTTCTTGGCCTCTTCCAGTTGCTGCAAATATTCCTTCAACTGTTCCTTGTTTTCCCAAGCCGTGCCATAGATCCGTTGCAGCATCTTGTTGTGTTCATCACCGCGCCAATATGCACCAGCAACGTTCATCAACTTGAACGCGTCCTGCTTGATCTCTTTCGTACTTTCTACATGAGGTCCGCGGCACAGGTCCGTGAACGAATCGTGTTGATAGATCGAGATCTCAGGCTTCACATCAAGCGGTTCACCATATTCATCGAAACCGCCTTTTTCAAGCCCTTCGATCAACTCCAATTTGTACGGCTGGTCGGCAAAGATCTCCTTTGCCTCTTCTGCAGAGAGTATCGTCTTTTTAAACTCGTGCTTACCCTGCACGATTTGCCTCATCCGTTTTTCGATGGCTTGCAGGTCGTCGGGCGTCAGGTTGCGCGGCAGGTCAAAGTCATAATAAAAACCGTTCTCGACTGGGGGACCGATCGTGTACTTCGCCTCTGGGAACATTTCAACTACAGCCTGCGCCATGACATGCGCCGCCGAATGCCGGATCTTATAAAGATGGGACTCTTCGTATTTTTCCTGAACTTGTTGCGACATTTTCGCTTCCTTTCTTAACTGATGGTTGATACCGCTTCGAATTGCCTTAGCGACCCCGGAGAAGCGGCACACAACTCCCGGGCCGCCAACGAGTGTGGGTAGTCATGGCGACCTCCTATTAACAAAAAACTCGCCCGAACACGGGGCGAGAATTTGATTCACGCGGTTCCACCCGATTTACTCTCTGATGGTCGAGTAGGCGGTGATTTTTCGCCGTATCGAGACCACTCATTGAGTATCTCTATAAGCCTCTAACGGAGCCATCCGTTTCACTTACTGATTGATCACTGTTCACTCAACACTGATCACTGTTCTGCTCAACGCTCGCGAGTGGTTTTCTGTGATTTTCCCTGGAAGAGACTCTCAATCTTCGATCTCTTCTCCCTGTCAGGGACTTGACCACGTACTCGTCTCGGTCAGTGCGTTTATATAGATGGTATTATATGCCGAAAAACAAGCATGTCAAGCCAAAGGATGCAAAATGAATATTCGCCAGGCGGTTCCCAAGGATAGTTTACTCCTCTCTTCATTATCCATGGATGTACAGCGCCTCCATGCTGAATATCATCCCGACACATTTAAGGTGCCGAAAAATGACAATTATGCTGCCACGTTTTTCGAAGAAATGCTCGCTGATCCACAGACAAGTATATTGATAGCTGAAGACGAAAATGGAAAGGTTCTCGGTTACATCCTGTGCAAGTTGGTCGAGCGGGAGGAAAACCCGTTCACCTTTGCGTCACGTCACATGCTCATTGACCAGATTTCCGTACGCACGGCTGCGCAGAGACAGGGCATTGGTAAGGCATTGATAAATCAGGCTGTGATGCTGGCCAAGGGATTAAATGTCACAAAAATCCAATTGATATCCTGGGATTTTAATAAAGATGCCCATGCGGTTTTTGAGAAAATGGGGTTCAAGAAATTCAGCCATCGCTTTTGGCGCGATATATAAAAGAAAAAAGCCCCTGGGAAGGGACTTTTTGTGGGCGAGATAGGGCTCGAACCTACGACCTCTGCTATGTCAAAGCAGTGCTCTAACCAACTGA
>CAYTDB010000117.1:0-16628 GCA_964436455.1 uncultured Anaerolinea sp.
TTCTTTGACCGTGCCGGTCAGCGGGATCATCACTTCGGGTTTGACCGTAATGCCGCGCAAAGTACAGTCTGCGGCGGCTTCGAAGATGGCGCGTACCTGCATCTCCACGATCTCAGGAATGGAAATGCTCAAACGGACGCCGCGCAAGCCCATCATAGGGTTCGATTCGTGCAGTCCTTTGATGGCGTTGAGAAGGTGTTCTTTTTCATCCAACCCGGCAGTTTCACCCTTTACACGCATCGTGATGACTTCTTCGAGAAGTTTCTCTTCATCGGGCATGAACTCATGCAGGGGTGGGTCGATCAAGCGGATGATAACCGGGTAGCCGTCCATCGCTTCGAAGAGACCATCAAAGTCCTTGCGCTGGTAGGGGAGTAGCTCATTGAGTGCCTGGTTGCGCACTTCGCCAGGTCCGGCAAGGATCATACGCTGGACGATGGGCAGACGCTCGGGTTCAAAGAACATGTGCTCGGTCCGGCAGAGACCGATACCCACGGCACCGTAGGAACGGGCACGCTGTGCGTCCTTCGGATAATCTGCGTTCGCCCAAACTTGCAAACCGCGTGTGGGCCATCCCTTGGGAGCCTTGCGTATATCCTTGCGGGTGCAGATCTCATCTGCCCACTTCAAAAGGTTGAGCAGATCGGTCTGTTCTTCGAGTGACGGTGAGGTTGTGGGTATCTTGCCCTTGAAGACTTTGCCGGTGTTGCCATCCACGGAAATCCATTCGCCTTCGGTGATGATGACATCACCTGCAACCATCTGACGCTTCTCAAGGTCGATCTTGATGGCTGATGCGCCAACCACACACGGGATACCAAACTGACGTGCGACGACTGCCGCGTGGGATGTGGCACCGCCTTCGCTGGTTAATACGCCTTGTGATGCGATCATACCGTGAACATCATCCGGCTTGGTGAATGGCCGCACCATGATGGTCTGTTGCTTTTCTTCCTTCGCCATCTTCTCGGCGGTATCCGCATCGAAGTAGACCTGTCCAACTGCCGCGCCGGGAGAGGCGTTTACGCCTTTGGCAAAGAAGGATCCGTCGCTTTCCGCATTCTTCATCGCCGTATCGTCGAACTGCGGGTGGAGTAATGAATCCACGTTTTCCGGGGTGACGCGCAGGACCGCTTCTTCCTTCGTGATGAGTTTTTCCTTCGCCATATCGACCGCGATCTTCACTGTGGATTTTGCGGTGCGCTTTCCGTTGCGGGTCTGGAGCATGAATAGTTTGCCGCGTTCGATGGTGAACTCGACATCCTGCATTTCCTTGTAGTGTTTCTCAAGTTTCCTGGTGATATCCATGAACTGCCTGTAGACTTTGGGCATTTCATTGACAAGATCCTTGATCGGCTTTGCATTGCGGATGCCTGCAACAACGTCTTCGCCCTGTGCATTCAAAAGATATTCACCGAGCATTATTTTCTCGCCAGAGGATGGGTCACGTGTGAACGCCACGCCTGTGCCGGAGTCGTCTCCCGTATTGCCGAAAACCATCGTCTGGATATTGACAGCGGTTCCCAAGTCATCGGAGATGCCGGTGGCTTTGCGGTAATCCACTGCGCGTTTGCCGTTCCAGGATTCGAACACGGCTTTGGTCGCCAGTTCGAGCTGTTTGTAGACATCCTGTGGGAAATCAAAACCGACATGCTTCTTGAAGACTTCCTTGAAGGTTGAAACCAAAGCCTTCCAGTCGTCGCCGGTCATCTCAGTGTCCACTTTGTAACCCTTGCTGGCTTTGTATTCAGCCATTGGGTGTTCGAAAACTTCATCGTCCAGGTTGAAGACTGTTGTGCCGAACATCTCCACGAGGCGGCGATACAGGTCCCAAACAAAGCGTGGATTGCCGGTTGATTCGATCATTCCGGCTACAACATCATCGTTCAAACCAATGTTCAAGACTGTGTTCATCATGCCAGGCATTGAGAATTTCGCCCCCGAACGGCAGGAAACAAGAAGAGGATTGGATGGATCACCAAACTTCTTGCCGGTCTGCTTTTCCACAACCTTCATCGCGGCAACCTGCTGGTCCCATTGACCCTTTGGGAAATTGCCTGCTTTGCGGAACTCGTTACAAGCTTCAGTTGTAACCGTAAAACCGGGAGGAACGGGAACACCCGCGCGAGTCATATCCGCAAGCCCTGATCCTTTTCCGCCGAGCAGGGAGCGGACACCTTCCCAATCGCCTGCGTACTTTTCAGCGGCTTTTACCTCTTCGAACAGATAAACCCATTTCTTTGCAGTTACTTTTTTCGCGGCTGCCTTTTGTTTAACTGTTTTCCTTCCGGTCTTCTTTGTTAATGTTTTTTTTGCCATATGGCCTCCATAAATGGGTAGAATTTCTGATTAAATCGCGTGAAGTTTACCACAAACAATCTCGAACAAATGTGATGGATTTGACATTCATTTGTCAGAGTATATGAACTTCTTCCTATATATTCTGTTAACAGCCTGCAAAGTGAAAATCCTGATAAATGGATGATAATTGGCGCAAGTATAGGAAACGAATTATGACACAAACAAAGATCATTGTAATTGACGATGACACCGCAGTAACAGACCTTTTATCTGTCCTCTTAAAATCTCACGGGTTTGAAGTTCAGGCGACGAATAATAGTACCGAGGGCTTGAGTCTTATCCGTGAAGAGGAATTTGACCTTGTTATTCTGGATCTCATGATGCCGGAAATGGACGGCTGGGAGATCTGCAAGGAAGTCCGTTCCTTCAGCCAGGTGCCCATTATCGTTCTTTCGGCATTGAATGACCCCTCCATGGTGGCAAGCGTTCTCGATGCAGGTGCGGATGATTACTTAACCAAGCCGACCCCCAGCCGCATCCTGGTTGCCCATATCAACCGTCTGACACGCAGGAACGGGAATCCCGTGATGTCTGCAACCAGCAATGTGTTGACCAGACCAGCCCGTCCGCTTTCTGCAACCTAGCAGCCGCCTCTTTCCTTAACCGATACCTGATTCTACAACTTAAACATCCCGCCACCTGAACAGTGATGGGATGTTTGATTAACCCAGCATGGATAATGCTTGCGCGGTTTCCTGTGGCGCCTCCATCATCGGCATGTGACCGATATTCCCCAACTCCGCGAAATGTGCGTGGGCAACGGCATCCTTGACTTCACGTCCGCGTTCAACAGGAATTAACACATCTGCATTACCATGTACGATAACAACCGGATATTTCATTTCAGCCAGCAGGGAGGTGGAATCCTGCCGCTCTGCCATGGCTCTGAACCCACCGATATACGCCGCAGGTTGCTGCCTTTCCATAATTTCTCGAACAACAGCCTGTAACTGTTCGACGTAGGTGAGTTTGGTTGCCATTGCATCCACAACGCCTCCGATACCGTTCGCCGCTACATCCGCCGCAGACTTATACCGTCCCTCTTTTCGGTCCGGTGGATCTGCCAGCGTTTGCGATGCTACTAATGCAAGACCAGTTACCCGGTCCGGGAAGAGGCGTGCAAAGGCGAGAGCAATGTATCCGCCCATGGAGTGTCCTGCGATGGCAGCCTTCTCAATTCTGAGATGATCCAGTAAACCTGCGATATCGGACGCGTAATCGTCCATTGTGTAGGGAGACTCAACCGTTGTAGATTCTCCGAACCCGCGAAGGTCGGGGAGGATCAGGTCGAATCTGTCTTCAAGCAGGGCAACGATCTCATCCCAAGTGTGATGGTCGAGTGGGAAACCATGCAACAGCACAAGCGGGTTTCCCTTTCCATGACGGGTGTATGCCAATTCAATCCCGTTAACTTTTAGCTTCTCCATTTTTCCTTCTTTCTCCTATCCCTTCGGGAGAGGGGAGGGTGAGGTCTATTTCCAATTGACAGATACCTTTAATTTGCTTCCCAATTTGGAGTAATAGTTCACATAACCGTTGTCACGCCCGAATTCATACACGCGACGAGTGATGTCTACATCCGCTTTGCAGTATTCAGCGACCTTGTCCAACTCACCATTCCTGAACCACTCCACGGATTGGATCCCGTCCGCAGTCTTGGTTGCTCCAAGCGTTGCCTTGGCGATGGAATCGAGACTGATGCGAAAGTTCAATGTCTTGAAGATGTCCTGCAACATATCCACGGAGCGAATGGCACGGAAGTTCTCATTTGGAACATACGGCTTGAGAACCTGATAGTCGAAGTTGATGGTATTGAACCCGACCACCTTGTCAGCTGACTCTAATTCGCTGAATAAAGCCAGTGCATCCTGCTCCCAATACACGGCAAAATCATTCCGCTCCGTGGACCAGGTTACGCCGCAAGCCAGTAATAGTTTGGACGGGTCGCGTCCGCCGACTTCTTGAAACAGCTTCTGGCTTTCCAGATCAAAATACACAATGTTCATTGGCTCTCCAAATCATTCACTACTGGATAAAGTTCTGCCAGATCATAGCTTCCATAGGCAAGGAAATTGTTGACCGCTGTTTGCAAGTCAACGCATTCCGCTTTGGCAATTTGCTCCGCGCCTTGAGGATTGGGTGGCTCATGAACAATTCTAACCTGCCCTGTACCAATAATTCTGAAATGTTCAGGGAAGGGCAGATGCGGTCGATACGGTTTCTCTGCTAATGAAAAGCAATGCCACGCCCCGATCAGTCGAAAGGATAAAATCTCTGCGCCCGCTTCTTCGCGCATTTCACGTTCGATCGTTTGCATATACGTTTCACCCGGTTCGAGTGTGCCGCCTGCGAGATCCCGTTCACCGTTTTGGTGTTGAAGCAAAACCCAGTGATTGCCCACCCTGGGAATGAGATTGATGTTGGAGATATTGTTGTCAGGTGGCGGTTGATCGAGCAGAATAAATTTTGCGCGGATAGGTCCCCATTCCCAAATTGCCTCATTGAAAAGATGCGGATATTTCTCTTCAAGATTATTCATCGTTGAGTTTTGTTTGCTCATCCCGCGCGAAGGTAATTGCATCTTCACGCGTGGCAATTTTCCCGGCCGCCTGTCCTTCGCGAATGGCTTCGAGCAGTTGACCGATGATACGCCCTGGTTGCAGATTCAACTCTTGCATCAATTCGTTCCCATCCAGCAAACGTGGCGGGGCAACAGTTTCCTGGGGCTTCTCCCAATAATTCTCGAGCAGGATGCGCGCGATATCCAGCGCGGCTGTCCATGTTTCCTTTGAAAGGGTGTGTCCGCGTGTACCGCGCAGGTCAGCGAGACCAAGCAGAACAAGGTCAATGCCTGCTTCACCCGTGTCACGGAAGAAGCGATAGATGGCTTTGCGTGAGGGTTCTTTTTTATCGCCTTCCATGCGGCTGGCAAAGAAATGGAAGCGCATGTGGTGCTTGATGATCTTTTCGATGCGGTCGATCTCATCATTGCTGAGATTGAAGTCGCGCCCGCGCTGGGATGCGAATTCTGCGCCTTGAATATCATGATCAAAGAAGCGGATTCGCCCCGCCTCATTCGTGGACCTGGTAGCTGGTTTCAGTACATCATGGTATAACGCCGCAAAAAATAATGCCGCGCGGACGGAACGATCCGTGTTCAAGGATTTGTTGAAGTGTTCTGCGAATTGTTCGCGGAACCTGCCGATGCGAAGCGTGAGCAGACCTGTGAACATATCGTTCGTGTCTTCAGCAGAGTACCCGATGCGTAACGCGGCGATGATGGAATTGAGATGCCCAAGCACGCTGAGTGTATGTTCCCAGACATCGTAAATGTGTGGCTCGGATTGTGTCACGCCTTTCATCGCGGAGAGTTCTGGCAGAAGATGTGGGAACACGCCCAGCATTTCCAATGCACGCATGGCGGCATCGGATTTGGGACCTTCGAGAATTTTGAACAGTTCGTCCCGTTTTCTTTCGGGGGAGATGTTTGGTAGGAGACTTGCGGATTGCTTCATCGATTTGCGTGTTTCAATTTCGATCTTGAACTCAAATTCCGCGGCTTGACGGATGCCGCGCAAAATACGAACGGAGTCATCTGAAACGGAGTTGGGTGAGCAGGAACGGATCAGTTTCGCACGCAAGTCGGATGCGCCGTTGAGCGGATCGATGATCGTTTGGTCTTTTAGATTGAAGGCGATGGCATTCATGGTGAAATCGCGGTTGCGCAGGTCTTCTTCCAGATTCTCGCCGCGATAGACAGCAAAATCTAGAAATGTGCGCGTGCCTTCATTATCGGTGAAGATAACGCGACCAGTATCCCGTTCATCGTCGAGGATCATGAAATCGGCTTTGAGGGTGTTGGCAACTTTTCGGGCAGTGGAAATGCCATTGGAAGGCAGGGCAAAATCCAGGTCCCGCGAGAGCCGGTTGAGTAACATATCCCGTACTGCGCCGCCAACGAGGTAAATTTCCTTTTCAGGCAGAACGTCACGAACTTTTTCCAATAAAGGTGAACAAGAAAATGGAATGGGCATTTAAATAATCTCAGGCTTTTCCTTGTGCCTGCTCTTTTGTGCGGCATGCAGGGCTTGTTCGGGCGTTCCCCCCTGTCCAACGATCCGACCGCGTACCCTGGCGACCCAGCGCCCTGCATATGCAGAAGAAATTTTCGGATCGTCGGGCATGGTTCTTTATGTTGGCTGTTGGTACTTATCCAGATCTACAACACCGATGAAGGGCAGGTTGCGATAGTAGTCGTCGATGTCGAGCCCGTAGCCGAACACATATTTGTTTGGGATGTTGAAGCCGCGGTAGTGGATAGGGACAACTGCTTCGCGCCGCTCAGCTTTATCGAGCAGGGCACAGACTTTCAAACTGTTGGGTTGGCGTACCTGCAGAATTTCAAGTACGGAAGCAATGGTATGTCCACTGTCGACAATGTCTTCAACGAGCAGAACATCCTTGTTGTGAATGTCTGTTTGCAGGTCCATTGTGAACCGGACTGTGCCGCTCGATTCGCGCTTGCCTGTGCCATAAGAAGAGACAGCCATGAAATCCATCATGTGCGCGGAGGTGATGTGACGGCTGAGATCCACCATGAAAGGCACGCCGCCACGCAGGATGCAGATGAGGAGCAGATTGCCATCGGGATAGTCTGCACTGATCTCTGCGCCCAGTTCTTTTACGCGCGCCTGTAAGGCATTTTCATCAATCAGGATTTCCGCAAGAAAGTCTTTGTAATTTTGCATTTTTTCTCCCGGTTATCTTGGTACCTCATGGTGCTCGCGGCAACGCGCTTCGTACAGTTCGGATGCGCCAACGATCACCACAGGATCATCGTAACGAGCGGGTTTGCCGTTGACTAATCTTTGTGTGCGGGAGGCTTCATTGCCACAAACCATGCAGATGGCGTGGAGTTTATCAACATGTTCTGCCATGGACATGAAGATGGGCGTGGGTCCAAAGGGCTCACCGCGGAAATCCATATCCAGACCCGCCACGATCACACGGATGCCTCTGTCTGCCAGTTCTTCTGCGACTGGAACGATTTCAGGATCAAAGAACTGCGCTTCATCGATCCCGACGACGGTTGTATCCGCTTCGAGTTTTTGGCGGATGTCTGCGGCTTTTTCAACCGGAACCGCATCATAGTTCGAACCTGCGTGCGATGTGACCTTTTCAACCGCATACCGGATGTCTATGGCGGGTTTGAAGACCTGCACCTTTTGTTTTGCTATGGTTGCCCGTACCAGACGGCGGATCAACTCATCCGTTTTCCCGCTGAACATCGAACCGCAAACGACCTCTATGGAACCGTGTGTATGTCGCATAATCCCTCCCGTCATTGCGAATGGCTTGCTGCAATGACGAACATCATGAAATAAAACAGGCATGGCGTATTCACACCATGCCTGTAAGTTTACCTGAGATTATTTATTCTGCAACCCTTCGATTGGTTGCTCAGGATTTACGCTGCAGCTTCGGGGATTTCGTAACCGAGCGCTCGAAGTTTCTTCTTCGCCGCAGTCAGGGATGCCTGACCAAAGCCGGAGATCGCAAGCACGGCTTCGTTGCCGCTACCGAGTTTGTCAAGGAACTGACCGACATTCTGGATGCCAGCCGCCTTGAGCGCTTCAGTGGCGCGGGTGGAGAGGGCAAGGTCGGCGATGGGACGTTCGGGTGAGCCTTTCAGTTCCTCCTTGACCCTTTGCTGTTCCACATATTCCTGGCGGACAGCGAGTTTCTTGTAGAAGCGGTCCACCTGACCTTCGGTATCAAGGATGCGCTGTGCCTCACCGGTAAAGAACGGATGGCAACTCGAGCACAGATCGAGGCGGATTTCCTTTTTGGTTGAACCAGTCTTCCAGGTCTTGCCGCAGGAGGAGCAAACAACCGTCGCATCGGTATAGTAAGTAGGATGGATATCTTTTTTCATCTTGCTATCCTTCCACCTGCGGAACCACGTTCGCGCGTTTCTGCCCGCGGATGATATCGTACATCACCACACCGTCAGCCACTGCGAACAGGGTGTCATCCTTGCCGACCTTGACATTCAGCCCAGGTTTGATCTTGGTGCCGCGCTGGCGCACAAGAATATGGCCGGAAAGCACGAACTCACCGGCGTAACGCTTCACGCCCAAGCGCTGTCCATTTGAATCTCGTCCGTTGCGGGTGGAACCGCCACCTGTTTTATGTGCCATGATTACCTCTTTTGCCTTTAGCCGATGGAATCAACCATCAACACTGTATATTGCTGACGATGCCCGCCGCGCACGCGGATGCGTTTCTTCGGGCGATATTTGAACCGGTCGATCTTGGGACCTTTGATGTGCTCTGTCACGGTGACCTTCACCTTGACCCCGCTCACAGTGGGCGTACCGACCTTCACATCTTCACCGTCTGCCACGAGCAGGACGCGTTCGATGTCAAATTTTTCTCCCGCTTCCACGGGGAGGCGATCCACCTCGATGGATCGCCCTTCGACGGCACGGTATTGCTTGCCGCCGCTTTCAACGATTGCAAATTTCATGTTTTCTCCAGTCATTCACTTCACCATCTACCTGCGGAGTTCATGCACTCGTCGCCTGCGTACGGGGAAGCTGGGGTTTTGATAACAACCGCCTCAGCAAATCTTACCGCTGAGGCAGAAGCGGTCGGTATTATACATGCGGGGTGGGGAAGTGTCAACCGGGCCTTGACACCGGGCCTTGACACCGGGCGTTGCTGCCGATTAAACAGGAGCCAGTCTCCAACTTGAGAGGGAGGCGGCTCTTTTATCCCTAAAATCCTATGGATGTCCAATGCAAGAAACCCATGGAAGCGATCCACAGAATGGGGACCAGCCAGCGTGTGGCGCTGTGAATCTGATTTGCAAGTTCAGCCTGGCTTGCATCTTCCTCTGCTTTTGTTTGTAATAAAAACAACCAGACTGACACACCCAGTGAGATCGTAATAAAGATATATTGCAGGATCATAAACCGGTCTGCGTAAGTCAGGTAGCCAACCGGCGGAATGGATGCGGTCAGGGTCAGGTGGTAGAAGATCGCGCTGGCAAGTGTGGCGGACGTGAGTTCGAGACGGTCTCCGGCATCCTCCGGTTTCATCAGGAAGGAGAGCATTCCCACACCGACAATGACGATTGCCGCGAACAATCCCTTCATGAACGAGGAGAACCACGGGTGATAGATGCGAATATAAAATCGGGCGCGCGAGTAGTTTTCGTCATACACATCGTAATTGTGTGAATTGACCTCACCCGTGATGCTGGGTTCCAGGTTCCAGCCTGAAACATAGACGGACGAATCGATCCCGCTTTGTTCAGGATCGGCAATGTATACATACTCGGCATCTGTTTTGTTCTTATCTTCGATCTCGATCTCCAGCACATGTTCGTCGAATGGGAAGTTCCGCAGGTCAAGATTGGTGCGCATGGTGGAACGGACGCGGTAGTAGTATGCCTTGCCTGCCTCGCTTGGATCTGTTTGATCTTCGATATCGCGGTCCAGACCTGCATTGATCAGGTCGAAATTTTTCGGGTCGCAATTCTCGGTTACACAAATGAAATTGAGGAAAAAATCAACTGTGTACCTGCTGGTGGTGGTATCCAGATTGCCAACTGAAAGTATGTAAACCCCGACCTTCACCACTTCCTTGCCAGCCAGTTCTGTTGCGGACGGGCTGGTGGGAAACGTTTTGACAACTTTTTTTGGGTCAATGCCTGCGCTAAATGATGCGCCGGAATTCGGGGAACTTAAGAAAAGCGGTACCAACCCCAGGATCAGAGCTATGATGATGGCAAATGCCACCCAGGGTTTGCTTTTACTTCTTCGAAAGAACATGTGACCGCCTCCTTGTCGTCAACTGTGATGACTCCATTATACAAAAGATTTGACTGTTTGTATTGACAAACCACTCTGACTCCTGTACCCTCGCTTCATGCCTGACTTATCATTGGACCAGCGTCAAATCATCGAATCTCCGCTTGACCTTAAACTCTTCGTCTCCGGTCCCGCAGGGACTGGCAAGACCACTGCCAGTGTCGAGCGGATGCGTCACCTGCTTGCCCAAGGTGTGCCCGGTGAATCGATCCTGATGCTCACCCCACAGCGGACGTTGCAGAAGCCGTATCTCGATCTGCTCTACAGCCCTGAACGAAGCGCAGGTGGCGAAGTGACACCCGCCACAATCGGTGGTCTTGCCCGCCGCATGGTGGATCTGTTCTGGCCCCTTGCGGCAGAAGCAGCAGGCTTCGTACACCCTGACCAGCCTCCTGTTTTCCTCACACTCGAAACTGCGCAATATTACATGGCGTATCTTGTCCGCCCGTTGTTGGATGAGGGGTATTTCGAATCCGTGACCATTGATCGCAACCGCCTGTATTCCCAGATCATCGACAACCTCAACAAAGCCGCCGTAATCGGCTTTCCTCACACGGACATTGCCACGCGCCTGGATTCATCCTACTTTGGTGATCCTGCTCAACGTCGCGTCTATGCGGATGCACAGGAATGTGCGAATCGTTTTCGGCAGTATTGCCTCGACCATAACCTGCTCGATTTCTCTTTACAACTCGAAGTCTTCTCGAATATTTTGTGGCGGCAGGATATTGTCCGTGATTATCTCACGCGGACGTATCGCCATCTGATTTACGACAATGTGGAAGAGGACGGTCCGCGCGCGCATGACATTCTACGGGAATGGCTTCCTTCTTTTGGATCCGCTTTGTTGATCTACGACGAAGGCGCAGGCTTCCGCTACTTCCTCGGCGCGGACGTTCACACCGGCTTGGCATTGAACGAACTCTGCAATGAGCACATTCAATTGCGGGATAGTTTTGTGATGTCGGAAGGAGTGGCAAGTTTGAGTGATCGGCTGAACGATGCAATTCTGCCTGACTTCGAGTCGAGAGTCGAAAGTCAAATGTCAAACGATGCGTTGGAAATTGTTTCAAAACATTTTTATCCTGAATTGCTTGATTCAATGGTGGACGAAATTGAAGGGCTGGTTTTGTCTGGTATTCCACCTGCGGAAATTGTAGTTCTTGCGCCATATCTCTCGGATGCCTTACGCTTCTCCATTACACATAGGCTTGATGAGAAAAACATCCCCAGGCGTTCACATCGACCTTCACGTTCGTTGCGGGATGAACCTGCTTCTCATGCATTGATTACGCTCGCAGCGCTGGCACATCCGCATTGGAGTATCCATCCGCCAAAATTTGACGTGGCGTATGCTCTGATGCAATCCATTGAGGGATTGGACTTGGTACGCTCTCAACTCCTGACAGAGATCATCTATCGTCAACGCGACCTTGGACTTTCAACCTTTGATCAGATCAAACCGGACATGCAGGAGCGGATCACTTTCAGCGTTGGTAATCGTTATTCCGTTTTGCGCGATTGGTTATTGGCTTATCGTGAAGATGACCAGTTGCCTCTCGATCATTTCTTCCGCAGGTTGTTTGGGGAAGTATTGTCGCAGCCTGGTTTTGGCTATCACTCCAACTTTGACTCGGTCCGCGTGGCGGCGAGTTTGGTGGAATCGGTCAAGAAGTTTCGAATTGCATTAGACCTGACAGGTTTCCAGAACCTGTCAGGTCTCGGTAAAGAATATATTCAAATGCTTCATGATGGCGTCATCGCGGCATCGTATCTCGAGGGCTGGCAATCAGAGGAGAAAGATGCCGTTTTGGTCGCGCCAGCTCACACATTCCTGATGATGAATCGCCCGGTGACGATCCAATTCTGGCTGGATGTTGGGTCGATTGGATGGTATGAACGCCTGTCTCAGCCGTTGACGCATCCGTATGTGTTGTCGCGCAAATGGGAGCCGGGTCGAATGTGGTCTGACGCGGATGAAGTCCAGGCAAGTAAAGAGTCTTTGGCGCGGCTGGTCTCGGGACTTTTACATCGCTGCCGCGAGCGAGTCTATATTTGTCTCTCCGAATTGGGCGAAAGCGGTTTCGAGCAACGCGGCGAGTTGTTGAGGGCATTTCAAAAAGTTATTTAGGGGCAACTGGAACCAAATTCGTGGGGGAAGCGTTATGGCAATACTTTATAGGATGAAGAATGAAAAAAAATTGATCTTTCTATTGGTTATTGCCTCCCTTATTGCAGGGTGCTTTCTTAATGTGGAGGTTCTTAAACCAGCTGCACCCCAGCCTGTTTCACAACCTGCAAGTAAAACCCCAACTTTGGAACCTGTTTCTGTTACACCGACCCAAAGCATCGAAATATCGTCTTCGCAATTTGATGAAGTCAGGTTTGCGTTTAACGCGGTTGATGATAATGTCAGTTCCTACTTCCCAAACGGGACGAAGCAGGTCTTTGCGATCTGGAAATACCAGAATATGCAGGATGGCATGGTTGTGAAACGTGAATGGTATCTGGATGGGAAGTTGTGGCTGGAACGGGAAGAATCGTGGGATTTTGCTAAATACGGCTCAATCGGAACACTGCGCGATGTTTCCATCTATGATTTCGATGCAGGGCTTCCTTCCGGTGTGTATCAACTCAGGATGTTCGTGGATGGAGCGCCTCAGCCGATCGGATATGTGCTCAATGGGCAGCGACAAAATTGGGCAAACTTTGAGATTCAGCCTGCGGAGGCATTGACATCGGCATTCTCTTCGCCTGACAATCTTTGGACCGTTTCAGTGTATGGCATGAAGCGGATTATCCTGCGCGACAACAATGGCGCGCCAAAGGAAATATATACCGGGCGCGAGATCAACTACCTGACATGGTTTGGCGACAGCAAGCACTTCCTGTTCGTGGATCGGGATTATTCCGGTCAGCAGCCCGGCTCGCCTTTTGGTATTCGAGATGAGTTGTACATTGCAGATGTCGTTACCGGACAGGTTTCATTGTTGAACACAGTGGATAGCCCATTTAGGGGATATGGCGGCCCGCAACCATCATTGGATGGGAAGTACATTGCTGGCTTGATCGGTTCAGGCTTCGGAGACGCCTGTTTTGTGGACTCGCGCCTGATCTTCCTCGAAGTGGCAAGCGACTTCAAGAACGCCAAAACCATCGAGCAAAAGAGTTTCATTGGTGTGCCCTCAGTGGCGGATAGCGTTGTGTATCCTGTTGCAGAGGGTTCGTGGTGGAATGGGAACCAATATCTGGTGACGTTGAACGGAACCTGTGGCATGGATCCGTCATTGCTGGGACCGTTCGTCTTCGATGTGCCGGGCTTGAAGGCAAATTCTCAATCAACGCAAGCAACGCCTTTGAGCGTTGGGGACTTGGGCTGGGGAGAAGTTCATGGGGTAGTGGCGGACGCTGTTACTGGGAAGGCGATCCCAGGCGCAATGGTTACATGCGAGCATTCCTCCTACACATCGCAAGCCAATTGCTCTGGTTCACAGGTAACTGAGATACCGGGAGTATTCAATTTTCAGCAGGTGTTCTTTCATGACACTGACAGAATCAAGTTGACGGTCACAGCACCGGGTTATCAACCGCAGGAATTCACCCAGAATTTCTTCACAACGAACGACCTGACGGTCAATTTCTCATTGACGCCATTGCCATAATTTGAAATGTACGAAAACAGCCCGACGATCACCGCCGGGCTGTTACTTTTTAGAAGCCGAATTTTCCAATATATTCCCAGAGCGGAATACTCATACCGAAAACGATCAGGTAAACAGTCATGACAAGCCATAAGGCGGGAATCAGCCATTGGGTGTACTAGTGCAGCTTTTTGGCTTTATCGTGTTCTTCTGCGTTAACGAGTAACATCAAACGGACAGTGACCGCCAGTGCCGCGAAAAGGATCACATAATTGGTGAGCATGAACTTGTCAGCAAAAGTCATATATCCGACCGGGGGGATGGAAGCTGTCAGGGTGAGGTGATATAGAATGGCACCGACCAGAGCGGAGGACGTCAGAGCGAGGCGTTCTCCGCTCTCGTCATATTTCATCAGGAAGGACAACATGCCGACCATGATGATGACGACCGCGGCGAAGAGACCCTTCATGAAGGATGAGAACCAGGGATGATAGATCGCCACGCTGAAGATCAGCCGTGAGTAGGGTGAGGTGTAAATGGCATATTTGTGAGGAATGATCTCCCCTTTGATTTCCCTCTCCACTTCCCAGCCGGAGACGATGGCAAAGTCGTCAACGCCGCTCTTGCTTTGATCAAATTCGTAGGTAAGCTCATCTTCACCTAGGATCTTATCTTCCATATGCATGCTGAGGTAGTGGTAGTCAAAGGGGAAATCCTTGAGGATCAAGTTCGATGCCAGGGGAACCCTAATTCGGTAATAATAAACTGTGTCGCCTTTTGTGTCAGATGTCTGTTCTTCGATCTCGGCTCCGCCTGTGGCGTTCATGATGTCGAATGCAGGATTATCCGGGTCTTCATTGCATGGATTGTTACACTCGAAATTCAGATAACCGTCCATGGTATAAGATCCGGTTGCCACGTTTAGGTCGGTGATGCCCAAGACATAAAACCCGACTTTCTCGATCAATTTCTGACCCGCAGCCTGTGCCGCCGCATTTGACTTTATCGCCACCGGGACATTGGGACTGGCGGATGTTTCCCGAACAAAATAGGGGGAAATGCGAGGGCAAAAACGAACATTATGCCCGGAAAGAGGTACCACCTAAATTTCTTAGACCTTTTCATGATGTCTTCTTGACGGCTGTTGTAATGATTTCATTAAATTGAAATGCCCTCGGATGGAGGGCAAAACCCATAGAAATAACCCGACCGGATGTAAGTCGGCATGGCGTTTATCATATTGTTTGCGGTATGATTTGCGTATTGTACAACGAATCGGAAAAAATCTGTGTACCAGGAACTGAATAAGCTGCCATGACATCCACAAAGCCTGAAACTGTCTTTAAGCCCAAGTACAACGGAAGTATGCGATTTGCCATAATTCTCTATCTTGTGTGGGCGACGTTGACCGGTTACTTCTTTTACCAGTGGTTTATTGCCCGTTCATTCAGCCCGCATGGATTTTTAGCGATTGTCTTCGGCTTAATGGTTGTTTCCCTGCCGTTTAGGGTGTTCAGAGAAGTTCGTTTCGGAGACAAGATCATAGTGAAACGCTACATCCTGCCTGACCAAGTCATCGAATACAAGGATGTCACTTCATTTGACAAGATGGGGCTGGACACTTCCAAAAAGGGGATTTCTCTTTACATGCTCAACTACGACAGTCTCGAAGAGTTTGAGAAGATCGTTCACAATTTGATGAGTGTGAGAAAAATAAAGTTGAAGAAAAAATAATGAACTCTTCAAAAGATTCCATTCAGCCCATCATCGCCATCGGTATGATCCTGGTTGTCATTTGTCTGACCGCCATAGTCATCAAGCCTGGACTGTTGCCGACGACCTCAAAGCCAACGCTAACCTCGATACAACCGACTTCGAGTCTCTCAAGCCTCTATCAGCCGGAGATACTTCCTCTTTCAACTGACACACCTGCTCCAACACAAACTGCAACGAACGCGCCAACGAACACGCCGGCCCCCTCCCAGACACCGGTCATTCCACCTACATTAATTTTGCCTTACGACCAACTCCCCGACCTGACTGTGACCGGCATCAGCGACCCGGTCTGTTCAACAGAATATGAAGGCACAAAAATACGGTTCTATATTTATGTCCGTAACATTGGACGTGTACGAACTCGTCCTTTTGGTCCCTTTGATACCGGAGTATTCCTGATCCTTGGTGAGCGTCACTATAGCCTTGACGAATGGGCGGAACAGTTCAATGGCGTGGTTGGCAGTTCCATTGCGGAAGTTTTCAATCTCAATTCCGATCAAGATATAAAATTCACAGTAGTCATTGATCTAATAGGAAATAAAGATTTTGGCATTGAGGTAATGGTCAATTCGGGAGAGAAACCCATCCGTGAGGGGGATACGACCAATAATACGTTGACAAAATATTTTTCAGCTTCCTGTTATTGAACCAGCCGCAGTTTTTTTTGTGAAAGAACAGGTATGACAACGTGATAGAAAAGGAGATAGACATGAACACGAAAAAGATTTATCTTCTTATCGTTATCGTTTTGATGGTTGGATTTTTACCGCAGGGAAATGTCTCTGCCGACATGGGTCCGAAACCGACAATGGAATTTGAGTTTGTGCAGGATATGTCTGGGTCCACGTTGACAATGGTTTCATGGTCTTTGATTAATTGTGAGGACAGCGAGTGTTCAACGACAGCGGAAATAATTCCGGTTGAATATGGCTTTGATTGTGCTAACCATCAATGCGATGTGGGTGTTTATTAT
>CAYTDB010000118.1:0-16608 GCA_964436455.1 uncultured Anaerolinea sp.
ACCATTAACTCTCGCCTTGACGCACTCCCAGCCAAATGATAGACTTTGGCTATCTTATTCTTGAAAGGAGGCACGAACAAATGAAAGCCATCTCAACATCTGTCCAATTTGTATTGAGCGCGCCTCCCAAAGGTGAAATGTAATCACGGATCATTCCTTTCCGATCGACTTAACACCGCAGGCGCGACTCGTCCTGCGGTGTTTCTTTTAATTTTTCAGACCTGACATGTCTTCGCAGGAAGTTGTTCAAGCGTGCGGCTTGGTTGACCACGAGCCATTTGAGACTTGTCAGGTCTTTCTGCAAAGAAGGTTGTTTCTAAATGAGTAAAAACCAACTCAGTAAACTGTACAACGAACTTGATGAAGCCTACGCTGACGTTGTGGAGTCCACAGCAGGACGTACATCTAAAAAGCGACAGTCTAAGCGGCAGGAAATGGATGCACGTCTGTTTGTCCGCGCACAGGAGGCGGCGGGTGAATTCAAGTTTACATATAAGGCTGCCCGTTTCGAGGAAGCCTGGTTGCTGGATTCCCTCAATGAGATCGCGGGTCAACAATTGATCTCCGATGTGCTTCGCAAGGTCAAGGCAGGAAAGGAGGCGTCAATATATCTCTGTCGTTCTGATGCTTCCATTGACACGCGCCTCCTCGCCGCGAAAGTGTATCGTCCGCGTATGCTGCGAAACCTGAAGAACGATGCCATCTATCGCACTGGTCGCACCGATTTGGATGAGGATGGTACCGAGATCTACAAAGATGCAGATGTCAAGGCGATTATGCACAGAACCAAATATGGAGAGGAGCTTCGCCATACGTCATGGATCGCTTACGAATTCAAAACCCTTGAAATGCTGTACGAAGCTGGAGCCGATGTTCCCAAGCCCTATGCCATGCTGAAGAATTCGATCATGATGGAATTTATCGGCGACGAGGGGCTGCCTGCGCCACTCCTTAATTCTGTGACTCTTGATCGTGGCGAAGCGTACCAATTGTTTGACCGCGTCATTCTTAACCTCAACCTGCTTCTCCAAAATGAGCGGATCCACGGCGATTTATCCGCCTACAACATCCTCTACTGGGATGGGGACATCACCCTGATCGACTTCCCTCAAGTTGTGAGTCCCGAAGCGAACCCGTCTGCATGGATAATCTTCCAAAGGGACGTGACGCGTGTCTGTCAGTATTTCCATTCACAAGGTGTCAAGGTCAATGCCCGTAAACTTGCTGCTGAGTTATGGGCTTCGCACGGACACAAGGTGGTGGAAGATGTCCATCCACTTTACCTGGACCCGGACGATAAAGCTGATAGAAAGTTATGGGAAAAGCAAAAGCATCCCAGGTAAAATCATGTGACCGATGGAAAATTTTCCATCGGTCATACGGTCACATTTTGCAAGAGCTCATTTGGGTGTATAGTAAAATCCAAACTGATATTTTCTGTTCCAGGAGTCGGGAATGTATATTCTTCAAAAGGGACCCCAAGCGATTTTCCGGTTTGTATTGTCATTCGTGCTCTTGTTTATAGCATCATGCGACATTACCAGGGACCTGCCGAAGATCACGTCCGTTGAATTGGACAGGGTTGAAGTCCCGAACTACGAGTTTGTCGAATTGACGGTTGGGGTGGATGCAATTTATTCAAATCCCTACAATGCGCGGAAAATTGCTCTTAATGGGTTGTTCACAGGCCCTGATGGAATCAAAATGACCGTTCCGGGATTTTGGGATGGCGATGGCGCTTGGAAGATACGCTTCACGCCTTCGCAGGTAGGTGCTTGGAACTATTCGATCTCTATTACCGATTCTCGCGGCGAGAGCAAATCTGAAACGGGCGAGTTCTCTGTAGTGTCATCCGAATTGCATGGGTGGATCATTCCTGGCAACTCTTTTGACCCATCCTACAGTCCACATTATCTTGTGTATCATGACGGCACTCCTTTCTACGGCGTGGGTTACTGCGAAGCATTGGACATCTTGATCGACGGCTTTGATGTGGAAGTTGGGGTTGGGTTGTTTGACAATATGAAAGCTGCCAATGCGAATTATGTGGTTTGGTGGCCTATGTATACGAATTCCATTGTCGGCAGCAGATACGATGATTATTCAGTTGGGAATATGAAGGTGATCGATGCAGTTGTGAGGGATGCAGAAAAGAAAAATATTGTATTGGTTTTCACAATTTGGGATCATCCGAATTTAAGAGACAACACCCACGCCTGGGGTGATGGAAACTGGGCGCGCAATGGCTTCAGTAAACTTGGAGATATAGATTCTTTCTTTATCTCTGATGAAGCCTGGGTGTGGCAGGCAAACATGTATCGCTACATCATTGCACGTTGGGGGTATAGCACATCGATTGGCATGTGGCAAACGGTTTCAGAGATCAACGGGACGAATGCCTACGATCAGACAGATGCATGGCATGAAAAAGTCAACTGTTTTTTCGTTGAGAATGATCCGTATCGGCATCCGACGACTGCCAGCGGTTCGGGAGGGGTGGATTGGCCCTCGGGTCATTCCATCATGGATATGCCGCAAATGCATGTGTATGAGTTTCCTGACAATGAGGCTGTCCGCTCGGCAGAGATCATTGCAAACTGGACACAAAGAATGTTGAAGGGCGCCAACAAGCCAAACTGGGTGGGTGAATTTGGTGTGCAGGGAAATTCCTATTATCCTGAGCTCTTCCATAATTCCATTTGGGCGGCATTGAGTTCCGGCGCATCGATGACGCCTGCCGAGTGGAACAGCGGCGGTTCCTGGGGGAGAATGACCCCTGATATGAATGCTGACTTGAGCAGGCTGGCTGCTTTCGTCTCTGAGTTGCCCCTTGCACAGTGGAACCCATCGACTCTGCAAGTTGACGCGAGTGACGACCAGATCCGTGGGTGGGGAGTTGCCGGTCAGTCTGGTGGCTTGGTCTGGATGCAGGATTATTCTCTTCAAGGCGCGTCCATTGATGATGTAAGAACCATGATGCCTTTTCGTGCTGACGTGGAAGTCGTATTAAACGGAATGGCTGCGGGAATTTATAAAGTCACTCCATACGATACATGGCAGGGAGTGTATCTTGACACATTCGAAGTCAAATGCGTTGAAGGCTTGTGTGCCATCACCTTACCGGATTTTCGGTCTGATATCGCACTTCGGTTGGTACACCGGTAGGAGAATGTAGCCCGGGGTGGCAAGTGGACAGGCCGGCTAGACTGGTAAAGGTTGATGCATCCTTAGATTGCGCATAGCCACACATTCATTCATCTATTCCATCTCAACAAATCAAAACTCAAAATGTAAAATGCCTATCACCATCACGAAAATTAAAGTAAAATCATCTCGAATGACAACCATCGAACAGAACAGACTTGCATGTAAGCAACTCAAGAAATCAGGGTGTATTCTGCGTCATCGTTGATTTGACAATCAACCGTTGATGCAGATTGTTTTAAGCGGGTAACCGCAGACAAAATCTTCAAGGAGGAGCAAGATGAAAGTCAAGACTACGTTCGTTGTACTACTGACCGTGTTCGCACTGGCGATATCTGCCTGTGGAGCATTTGGTCCTTCGCAACCAGTGACGATGCGAGTGGGGTGGGCAGGAAGTCCGGATACGCTGAATCCAGGTGCAGCTGTGCTTTCGGAAGCTTATACAATCTTTGGATTGGTGTTCGACACCATGTATCAGCTTCAGTTGGATGGTTCATTCAAGTTGAGCCTGGCCGAGAGTTTCACTGTTTCGGATGATGGTCTTGTGTACACCTACAAGATCCGTGATGGCGTAAAGTTCCATGACGGGGAGGATTTGACCGCCGAGGATGTGGCGTATTCGATCCTTCTTTATCAGAATACGGAAGGTTATCCTTGGATGGGTGATTACACCTATTACTTCGAGAATGTCGAGGCAACCGAAAACAATGAGGTCGTTATTACGCTTTCGGAGGTGATTCCGAACATCGATTATCAATTGGTTTACCTCTATGTTCTGCCCAAGCATATTTGGGAAAATGAGGACGCAATCGAGTTTGAGAACTTTGCCATGATCGGAAGCGGTCCGTTCAAGATGGTGGAATACAAGCCGAATGAATTCGTGCATCTTGCAAAAAACGCTGATTATTTTGGTGAAGTACCGAAAATCGATGAGGTGATCTTCCAAACTTTCGAAAGTACTGATGCGCTTGTCCAGGCGATCAAAACGGGTCAGGTGGATATGATCACTGAATTCCCCAACACCGCCGTAGCGACCCTGCAGGAAGATCCCAATGTGGAAGTGGTAACCGGCGCGCCGTTTGCTCCCGAGGTAACCGATGTTATCTTCAATCAGGTCTTGCCTGAAAATTGCCCGCCGGATGACGGTCTCTGTACAGGACACCCTGCATTGCTTGACAGGAACGTCCGTCTTGCCCTGGCGCACGCAACTGACAAAAAGAAGATCATCGATGTTGCATTGGTTGGATTTGGAACACCGGGTACCACACTTATCCCTGATGGACTTGGGCTTTGGTATAACTCAAGCATTCAGGATTATGCGTATGATGTTGCCCTGGCAGAACAGATCCTTGACGATGCCGGTTACGTGGACGCAAACGGTGATGGTGTACGTGATATGCCAGATGGTTCCCAGCCCTTGATCTTCCGCCTCAATTGGCCCAGTGATAGCATTGATTCACCCCGAATGGCTGAACTCTTGAGCGAAATGTGGGGAGAGGTTGGCGTTCAATTGGAAGCGCAGGCATTGGATGCGGATACGTTAACAGCGGTTTGCTGCCCCGCGTTCGATTTCGATGTCATCCTGTGGGGGTGGGGATCAGATCCTGATCCGAACCTGCTCCTCAGTGTGATGACCACTGATGAAATTCCCACCGGCAGCAGCGAGACCGGCTACTCAAATCCCACATTTGATGAGTTGTACTACCAACAGGCTTCCGAGCTTGACCTGAACACGCGCAAGGAACTTGTCTGGCAAATGCAACAGATCGTGTTCGATGATGTGGTATATATCATCCCGTATTATGCACAGGCTGTGCAGGCATTCCGCAAGGACCGTTTCACCGGCTGGATTTTAGATCAGCCCAAGGTCGAGTTGTCCGATGTAACATCGCTCATTTATGTAGAACCGGTCAAATAACTGACTTCAAGGTTGGAGGGACGGCATAAACCGTCCCTCCAACCTGGCCCAAAAGGGAACTCACGTTGAACCGTTATCGCTACCTGCTAAAGAAGATCAGCTGGTCGGTCTTTACTATCCTTTTTGTACTTATTTTGAATTTTTTCCTTTTTCGTATCCTGCCTGGGGATCCTGCGCGTGCTTTGACAAAGGATCCGCGTATGAAGGAGGAAGCACGCGAAGCCTTGCGTGTCCGCTTTGGTTTGGATAAACCGGTAATCAATTGTTTCGAGACCCTGACTCCCATCAAATTGGGAGATTGCGGGGTTAACCCTCTCGATACGCAGTTCTTCATTTACATAAAAAACCTTAGCCAGGGTGAATTAGGGATCAGTTATAAAACAAACCGTCCCGTGACCGATATCCTGATCGAGCGGCTTTGGAACACGATCCTTTTAATTGGCGTGGGGCAAATCCTTTCCATCATCGTTGGAATTACCTTTGGTGTCTTTGCTGCATGGAAGGCGCGCACCGCAATCGACTATGGCGCCCTGATAACAGGCCTCGTTGCCTGGAGCCTTCCCACATTTTGGCTTGGCATCATCCTGCTTTTTTGGGGAAGCAATAATGGGCTCCCCATTGCCGGCAAGGCGACACCGGGTCTTAGCACGTATCCATTCCTGTATCAAGTCGGGGATATCAGCAGGCATATGTTCCTGCCAACCTTGACCTATACAATCGTATTCATGGGGGAATATATGCTGGTAATGCGTTCGAGCCTCTTGGATGTTTTATCAGAGGACTATATTTTGACTGCCAAAGCAAAGGGCTTGAGCACATTTCAGATATTAAAAGACCATGCCCTTAAGAATGCCATGCTTCCCATTGTGACGATCATTGCCATCAACCTTGGCTTTACTGTGGCAGGTGCCATCCAGATTGAATCGGTCTTTTCGTGGCCGGGATTGGGCTTCGCCATTTTTGAGGCAGTGGAAAGCCGCGACTACCCTGTTTTACAGGGAGCCTTTCTTTTGATCGCTGTCAGCGTCATCATCGCCAACCTGACCGCAGACCTTACCTATTCATACCTTGATCCGCGTGTGACGTCGGAGTAGACGATGGCAGTACAGGAACTGGAACTGAAACCGACCGTCCCTTCCTCGCCCCTCTCTGGGTTCTGGCATGTTTTTCGAAAGAACCGCATGGCGATTGTGGGACTATTCATGCTGGCTGTCATCGTCCTCGCCGCGATTTTTGCTGACGCGATCGCACCATATAACCCGAGATCCTACGAGGGAATTCAGTCAAGTGATATTTATAATCCTCCCAGCGCGGCGCATTGGTTTGGAACGGACGATGCAGGCAAGGATGTGTTTTCCAGTTTCATGTTTGGGGCACGCAACTCCTTGATCGTGGGATTCTTCGCGGCGTTCATCTCCATTTTTATTGGCGGATCCTTTGGGATCATGGCTGGCTTTTTTGGCGGCAGGGTCGAAAACTTCCTGATGCGTTTTACGGACTTGTTTCTGGTCATCCCAGACCTGCCGCTGATCGTGGTGTTTGTGGCGCTGACCAAGCCAAGCTTGTGGAATATTATATTAGTGATCGGTCTGCTGGGATGGACGACAACCGCCCGTATTGTCCGCTCGCAAACTTTGGCAGTTAAATCGCGCAAGTTCGTGCTGCGGGCACGTGCCATCGGTGCAGGGAACTGGCATATCATTTTCAATCACATCCTGCCGCTGGTCATGCCCATCCTTGTGGTGAATGGCATCCTCGTGATCTCGCTTGCCATCCTGAATGAGTCAGTGCTGGCGTTTTTGGGATTGAGTGACCCGCTTGCCATCTCGTGGGGACAGATGCTTAACTTTGCCTTTGGACGCGGGGCGATGAGCGTAGGTGCCTGGTGGGCTTTGTTTGTTCCCGGCTTCGGGATCGTGTGGGTGGTCCTTGGCTTGACTCTGCTTGGGAACGGTCTGGAGCAGGTATTAAACCCAAGGCTGGAAGCCCATCATTTAATGCCGGGCAGGCCCACGGTCAAGGGCGAAGCGGAAGGAGTTCCATCGCAAAGTCCATTTGTGAAATCTCCGGTCCTGTTGGAAGTCCAAAACCTTTCCGTCAATTATGTGAATGAGGATAAACCTCCGGCGCGGGCTGTGGAAAATGTCAGTTTCCAATTGCACCAGGGCGAACTGATGGGTTTGGTGGGGGAGAGCGGTTGTGGCAAGACAACCCTGATGATGGCGCTCTTGCGCCTGTTGCCAGCCGCCGGGCAGATCGTTGGAGGTCGTACGAACTTTAATAACACTGACCTGACCACTGCCAGCGAAGAGGAAATTTCAGATATTCGTTGGAAAGGAATATCTCTCATTTTCCAGGGCGCCATGAATGCGCTCAACCCGGTGCGGACGGTGGGGGATCAGATCAAAGAGGCAATTATCAAACACATGCCTGGTTTCCCGCCTGGTGTGTTGGATACACGGGTAGTTGAACTGCTCGAGCTTGTGGGCATCGCTGCTGAACACAAGGATCACTTCCCCCATCAATATTCAGGCGGAATGCGCCAGCGTGCAATGATCGCCATGGCTCTTTCCTGTAACCCGGAAGTCGTCATTGCCGATGAGCCAACCACCGCGTTGGATGTGATGATTCAAGCCCAGATCCTTGAACTTCTCGATGATCTCCGCAAGAAACTGGGACTTGCAGTGATCTTTGTAACCCACGACCTCGGTGTGGTGGCAGAGATGTGCGATACGGTGCTCGTAATGTACGGCGGTGTGACTGCCGAATATGCCAACGTGGATACGATCTACAACGAGCCGCGTCATCCCTATACCCAGGAATTGCTCAAAGCGTTCCCCGACCTTTCCAAACCCGAGAAACGCCTCACGTCCATCCCCGGCTATCCTCCCAAACTGGATGCGTTGCCTGCGGGATGCCGCTTCGCACCGCGTTGCCCCGTTGCGTTTGACCGTTGTACAACAGAAACGCCCAAACTCCATGAACTTGGGAATGGGCACATTGCCAGTTGTCATCTCGTTGAGACCCCATAACCGCCATGCCAAACGATTTCATTCTCGAAGTAAAAGACCTCAAGAAATATTTCCAGGCGGGTAGACCCGGCTGGTTCTCGCGCCAGGAGCATTTTGTCCATGCGGTGGATGGCATTGACCTGCAACTCAGGCGCGGCGAGGTCATTGCGCTGGTCGGCGAAAGTGGATGCGGCAAATCCACGCTGGCGCTTTCGTTGATGCTGCTTGAGGAAGCAACCGAAGGAAACATCATCTTCGAAGGCAGAGACATCACTCACATCAGCGACAGGGAAAAGAAGGCTCTTCGTCAGCGCATTCAAATGATTTTTCAAGACCCATACGAATCCTTGAACCCAACGCAAACCATCGAAGAGATCGTCACTGAACCGTTGGTGGTTCATGCACTGACGCTGAACGCAAATGAACGCAGGGAACGTGTCGTCCGTGCGCTTGAAGATTCCGGTTTGAAGCCTGCTGAAGATTACATGCATCGCTTTCCTCATCAACTTTCCGGCGGACAGCGTCAACGCGTGGTCATTGCGGGCGCGCTCGTTCTTGAGCCGCATCTCCTACTGGCAGATGAACCCGTCTCGATGCTCGATGTGTCCATCCGCGCTGAGATCATCAACCTGCTGGCAGACCTGCGCCGCACGCGCGGCATCTCAGTCATCTTTATTACACACGATCTTGGCACCGTCGGTTTCTTCGCAGACCGGGTGGCGGTCATGTACCTTGGGCGTATCGTAGAGATCGGTACCATGCGCGAAGTATTGAAAGACCCAAAACATCCATATACACAAGCATTGCTCTCGGTCATCCCTGTCCCCAACCCGAGAATGCGCAGGAAACGCATGATCCTGCAGGGCGAGACACCCAATCCCATTGACCTTCCTTCCGGTTGCCGCTTCCATCCACGCTGCCCGGTTGCCATTGATGTGTGCAAACAAAGCGACCCCGCGCTGATGCATGTCACAGATACGCATCACGCGGCATGCCTGCTGCTCGTCAAATAGATGGACATTTCCAGCCTCCAGAACCCGCGCGTAAAACACATTGTCAAATTGCGTGAAGACAAGCGCCAAAGACAAAAGGATGGATTGCTGCTCGTGGAGGGATTTGACGAGATCCAACTCGCCATCTCTGCCGGACACATCCCCCAAACGATTCTAACCGCCCCGGAACTTGCTACACATCAATTAACCTTTTCCTCCGCTGAAACCCACAGGGTTGAGCCTAAAGAAACCTTCACTGTCTCCCGCCCCGTCTTCGAGAAGATGTCCTACCGCGACAACCCCGATGGCTGGCTGGCAATCTTTCCCATTCCCAAAAGAAATCTGGAATCCGAAAGTAACCTTTCGGGAAATCCCCTGGTCATCATTGCTGAGTCTGTTGAAAAGCCCGGCAACCTTGGCGCCATGCTGCGCACCGCGGATGCCGCCGGAGTGAACGCCTTCCTCGTCTGCGACCCTCGCGTGGATGTATGGAACCCGAACGTCATCCGCGCCAGCCGTGGGACAGTGTTTAGCGTGCCAGTCCTTGAATGTGACAACGCCTCTGCGTTGGAGTGGTTGAAGACCCACAAGATAAAAATCTTTGCTGCCTCTCCTTCGGCTGAAGTGATGTATTCAGACACAGACATGAGTCAACCCACGGCAATTGCCGTGGGCACGGAAGACCAGGGTCTTTCCGATTTTTGGATGTCGAACGCGGATGTACAGGTGAAAATTCCGATGATGGGGAAAGTCAACTCGTTGAATGTTTCGGTTTCAACGGCACTCATTGTGTACGAAGCTGTAAGGCAGAGGAAGAATAAGTAGATATCCACTCACAATTTTGTAAAACGGGGAAAATGCCAAAACTGGTAAACTCTCAACATCCATGAAAACAAGCGGTATGCGCGGCTTCACGGTACTCTGGTTCGGCCAGGTGATCTCGCTCATCGGCAGCGCGATGACCTGGTTTGCGTTCACCATTTGGGCGTGGCAGGAGACGGGCAAGGCTTCGGCACTGGCCGCCATTAGTTTTTTTGCCTTTCTTCCCACCGTACTGTTCAGTCCCATTGCCGGAGCCTTCGTAGACAGGTGGAATCGCAAACTCATCATGCTGCTTAGCGATCTGGCAACTGCGATGGGAACACTCATAGTTTTCCTGATATCTACATTTGGGGATTTACGGGTTTGGCACATTTACATAGTCAGCATCCTTGCCGGATTCTTCACTGCTTTTCAATACCCAGCCTATACCGCGGCAGTGACAACGATGGTATCCACAGATGAGTACACCCGTGCTGAAGGGATGATGGGATCAGCGCGTGCACTTTCGGGCATCCTTGCGCCGATCTTTGCGGCGGCGTTGCTTGGGGTTGTGGGGTTGAGTGGCATCATGTTGATCGACCTTGCAACATTCCTGTTTGCGTTTGCCACCTTGGTTTTCATCCATGTACCGCAACCGGAGCAAACCATGACAGGCTTGCAAAGTAACGGGACATTATGGCAGGAAATCCTATTTGGTTTTCGATACATCTACGAGAAGCAAAGCCTGCGCGCGTTGACCATTCTATTCATGATTGTGGGAGTCTTCCTCGCCATCGGTGCAACGTTGATGGCGCCTCTGGTGTTGAGCAAGACGGGAAACAATGAATCGGCGTTGGCAACGGTCCAATCAACGGGAGCAGTTGGCGGCATCGTCGGAGCCGTGATCCTAAGTCTATGGGGCGGGACGAGGAAGCGTATCCACAACGTGTTGCTCGGCGGCGCGGGAGCATGCCTGCTTGGCATTGCCGGGTTGGGATTGGGATGGTCTGTTCTTTTCTGGGCAATCGCTAGTTTCTTCTTCGCGTTCTTCGAGCCATTTGTGGAGGGCGGCAACATTGCCATCTGGCAGGTGAAGGTTCCCGCCGATGTGCAGGGACGTGTATTCTCGGCGCGTCATTTACTTGTGCAGGTTCCATACCTGTTTGGTATTCTTATGGCGGGTTATCTGGCAGAGGATTTTGCGATATCGCCTGTATTGATCGGCGCAGGTGTATTGGGCACGCTGGCTTTTGTGATTGGATATGCTGTTCCGCTGGTGCGGGATGCTGAGCAATTGGAGATGTGATGAATTGGGTTGTTGGCATTATTGTCCTCGTGGTCATCGGATATCTGCTCGACCGCGAGATCTATTTTTATGAAGGCGTGCACCTGGGTCCGCGCGTGCAGGCGTGGTTGTATGACCGCTGGGCGCACAAATATGACCTAGGCAAGCGCGGGAGTCAATTACATGATGACCAGATGCTTGCCCAGCCTCTGCTGGATGCGACAAAGGACGTTCAGACTCCCTTTGTTCTGGATTTTGCGACGGGTACCGGGCGCTTCTCTTCTGCCCTGACCTCCCGCCCCGAATTCAAGGGACACATCATCGCGCTCGATCTTTCGCAGGGGATGCTGGAACAGGCGTCAGCAAAAATCGCAGGTCGAGTAGCAGAAGGCGTATCGAGACCAGATGGAAACAGGGATGATTCCAATACATCTGCCGGTTTCGATACAACCCGCGACAAGCACCGCGGGACTACCCTTCGACAAGCTCAGGACAACGCTCAACCAGCAGGTGTTCATGTTGAATTTCTCCGCCACCAATCCCTGCCTTTGCCTTTTCCCGATGCGTCGTTTGATGTGGTTTGTGCGCTCGAAGTGTTGGAACTCTTCCCGAGCATGGATGAACCTCTCGCCGAATTTGCCCGTGTTCTTCGCCCGGGCGGTGTCCTCCTCACCTCACGCGGCACAGAAGCATCGGGGCGCAAGGCAAAAGTTAAGAGTACTTACGAGTACGGGTTGCTCCTGTTTGACAATAAATTTGAAAACTTCGAGATCACTCCCTGGTGGAAGTTGTTCGACCGAGTGATTGCGGTCAAGAATGGGAATTCTGATCCAGTAACGAATCACAAATTGCAGGATGTGTTGCAGTGTTCTGCCTGCGGACAAATTCAGTGGGAGAGAAAAGAAAACTCCCTGCGCTGCGGGAATTGCGGCAGGGAGTTGACAATCACCAAAGAGGGGATTGTGTCGAATTAGGTTGCCTGGTTTTTCAGCCAGGTAAGTGTCTCTTCGAAAGCCTGTTCGGGGGAAACGATGGGCCTGTATCCAAAGTCCCGTTCGGCTTTGCTGCCATTGAAATAAAAGTCGCGGCAGGTGGATAGAACCACGTAGCGGGTCAGCAAGGGTGGCTGCGGACCGATCCCAAAGCGTGCCAGGGTTTCCATGATAACTGCCAGCCCATAGGCAATCGGCTCGGGGATGCTCCTGTTTGGTACCGGATATCCCAATGCTCTCAAGTAAGGTGCGAAGAACTCGTAGAAGTTTCCCGGCTCATGGTCTGTGACAAAGTATGCCTGCCCACTGACAGGAGAGTTTGGCGTGAGTGCTTTTGCCGCCCGAATATGCGCCTCCACCAGGTTGTTGATGTAAATGTGATTGAAGTGGGCACTGCCATTCCCCAAATGGACCATGCTCCCTTCTTTGACCGCCTTCAGAATGGACGGGAAGCGATGACGGTCGCCAGGACCATAGATGCCAGCCGCACGCAGGGAGCAGGTCTGCAATCCGTTCGGTTCGTTGGCAAGCAGGACATCCTGCTCTGCCAGTGCCTTGGTATGACCGTAATCGTCCAGGTGGCGCTTGGGATAGGGGAGACTCTCATCGCCATCACGGATGGGCGTGCCGTCGAAGACCACGTCGATGGAACTGGTGTAGATCAGGCGCTTCACCCCCTGACTTTGACAGGCCCCGATCACATTTCGATTTCCGTTCACGTTGACAGCCACCAGCCGTTCGCGGCTGCGCGGACCCCAGTCCACGAGGGCGGCGGTTTGGAAGACGGTGTCCATCCCTTCACAGGCGCGGAGGACATCGTCGGGGCGGCAAAGGTCTCCGACGATTGAATCAATATGCAGGTCGGGATGAGGCGAGAGGTCGAAATTGCGGACCGAATCATATCCGGCCTGTTTCAGTCCGTAGATCAGCGCCGATCCCAGAAATCCACTGCCGCCGATAACGAGTATGTTTTGCATGCATGAATTTTACCCGCCGGCTGATGTTCTAAGAGCATGTACACGGTATGCAATCTGTGGAGGTAATCGTACCATTTTGTAAGTTTTCTGCTGTACCTTTTCCCAATGTTCCCGTCATGTAGGCAACCTACCAAAAGGAGTTTCACATGCTTGGACTGCTCAAATGGTTTATCGTCACTCTGGTTGCCGGGTTCCTGTGGCTGGTCGGGAAGTACACCGCCGAGTATTTTGCCTTCAACCCTTACAAAAAATTCACCCTTCCCAAATACAAATAAGCCACGTGCATCCGGGGATGGCAGGGGGAAAAATGCAATCTTCCATCGCGGTGCATCAAGGTATGCGAAGGATGAAATTGTTCTTCGCCGGTTCCGTGCGCGTGCCAAAAAAAAGACCTCGGAGTTCTAAGAGCTTCGAGGTCTTTTTTTATCCCACCCACTCCTATCGGGCTAAACCGTTTGGTTCACAGAAACGCTGTCGAATGGATTTAATCAAGCGACTTTAGAAATAATGGATTTGATGGGTTTTCTGCATGGTTGTAACCTTTTCATATTGTTAACTAACTTGACTTAATGGATGGCCTGCGTACAATAAAAAATGACGAGCTGTTTTTCCCGCCTGGCAGTTGGAAAAACCCTCGCTGGAAGACCATAGACAGATCCATTATTCTTGAATAGAGGAGAATTGCTCATGAATATCAACAGGATCGATGTACGTCGTTTATTGCTTACGGGGGTGAGTCTGGTCACCATGTTGACCCAAATCCTTGCCCCCATCCCAGCCTTTGCCGAAGATACCCCCGACCCGACCAGCGTAACCGTTGTCGGGTCGCTTCAATCTGAGTTGGGTTGTGGCGGCGATTGGGACCCGGCTTGTGCCGCCTCATTCCTGACCTACGACGCGTCGGACACGGTCTGGCAGGGGACGTGGACCCTCCCTGCGGGGAGCTACGAGTACAAAGCCGCTCTGAACGGCAGTTGGGATGAGAACTACGGCGCGAACGCGGTGCAAAACGGTGCCAACATCCC
This sequence comes from uncultured Anaerolinea sp., assembly GCA_964436455.1. GTDB lineage: Bacteria > Chloroflexota > Anaerolineae > Anaerolineales > Villigracilaceae > Defluviilinea. Next base: position 14,206 of record CAYTDB010000118.1, read on the forward strand.
GCTCAATCTAGGAGTTGACACCCCGGTCAAGTTTTACTACAGCCATGCAACCCACTGGATCACGAGCAATAGAAACGCCGTGATCGCGGTCGTGCCGGGCAATTTCCAATCCGAGTTGGGCTGCCCCGGCGACTGGGACCCGGGCTGCCTGCGCTCATGGCTGCAGGACCCCAATGGCGATGGCATCTACAGCTTCACGACCACAGCCCTGCCTGCCGGGAATTACGAGGGCAAGGTTGCCATCAACGAAAGTTGGGATGAAAACTACGGCGCGGGTGGCGTGCAGGGTGGGGCAAACTATGCCTTTACCGTGAATACCGACTACGACGAGGTCATTTTTACCTATGACCCTGTCACTCACGGACTATCGATCCAGACCGTGGCGCCTCCAGTCGGTCCGACCGTGACACTGGTTGGCAGCTTACAGGATGAGTTGGGTTGTGGGGGTGATTGGGACCCGGCTTGTGAAGCGACCTTCCTGGGCTACGATGCCAATGATAACGTCTGGCAGGGTACCTTCACCCTGCCTGCCGGAGGGTATGAATACAAAGTGGCATTGGATAAGAGTTGGGATGTCAATTACGGCGCAGGTGCGGCGCAGGGCGGGGCAAATATTCCGCTCACTGCCGACGGTACTCCCGTCAAGTTCTACTTTGACCCGCAAAGTCACTGGGTGACCGACAACAAAAATTCTGTCATCGTCACAGTGCCTGGAAATTTCCAGTCCGAATTGGGTTGTTCCGGTGATTGGGACCCGGGCTGCCTGCGCTCGTGGTTGCAGGATATTGACGGCGATGGCGTATACACCCTCGAGACCACGGCATTACCGGCTGGCAATTACGAAGGCAAAGCCGCCATCAACGAAAGCTGGGACGAGAACTACGGTCAGGGCGGCACCCCGGGCGGGGCGAATATCCCGTTCTTTGTGCCGTTCGATGGCGCCAAGGTCACGTTCATATACGTTGCCTCCACGCATGTGCTTACCATCCTGGCAGGCTTTACCCCCGATAACAACATCGCCTGGGACGGCTTGCGCCACGACTCGCGCGACCTGCTCTACCGGACGCCGGGCGGGGCAGTGCCAGCCGGCACGGAAGTCCTGATCCGCTTCCGCACCTTCCATAACGATGTGACCGGCGTGTCCCTGCGTCTTTACGATTTGAACCTCGCCGGGCAGAAGATCATCCCTATGACACCTGTGGCAACGGATGTTCCCTGCTACCAGGCTGGTTTCGAGCAATTCTCCTGCGACTACTGGCAGGCGTCCGTCAAGCAGACCGCGCCGAACAACCTGTGGTACCGCTTCATCGTCACCGATGGGTCCGATACCGATTACTATGCCGATAACACCGCCGCGCTGGATGGCGGTTTGGGCGCGACCACCGAAGACATGGTGGATAACAGCTTTGCGTTGATGTTCTATGATCCCGCCTTTACGGCTCCTGCTTGGGCGAAGGATGCCAGCATCTACCAGATCTTCCCCGACCGCTTCCGCGACGGGCGCTCGAACAACAACCCTGCGACCGGCGATATCCGTTACGATGACCCGGTCATCAAACTGAAGTGGGGCACCCTGCCCGAGGGGTATTGCCGAAACTATTCGGATGCCGCGACCAATTGTCCGTGGCGGTTTGACGCGACGCCTCCCGATTGGAGTCCCACCAAGGAAGGTCCGCGTGGACGTGATTACTTCGGCGGTGACTTGAAGGGCGTCGACCAATATCTCGATTACCTGCAATCGCTGGGCGTCAATACGCTGTACTTCAACCCGATCTTTGACTCGGGTTCCAACCACGGCTACGACACGCAGGACTACTATAAGATCGATCCCTACTTCGGTACGCAGAAGGACTGGGAGAATCTCGTCAAACACGCCAATGACCGCGGCATGAAGATCGTGTTGGACGGCGTCTTCAACCACCTGTCCTCCGACAGCCCGATCTTCGACCGCTATAACCACTACAGCACGGTCGGAGCTTGCGAGTCGCTTGCCTCCCCATACCGCGATTGGTTTTACTTCCGCGATGTGGCGCTGGGCACGGGCGTCTGTGTCGGCAGTACGGGACAGCCCAATTCTGCCAACTATGACGGCTGGTTCGGCTTCGACTCGATCCCGGTCATCAACAAGTCCCTGCCTGCCGTGCAGGAATACTTCCTGACCGGTCCGAACAACGTTTCGAGTTACTGGTTGAACCAGGGCGCCGGTGGCTGGCGCATGGATGTGATGGGTGACGCCTCCTTCCCGAACGGCTACTGGGAGACCTTCCGAGAAGAAGTGAAGGAGTCCAAGTCCGATGCCATCATCATCAGCGAGACCTGGCAAAAGGACAGCACCCTCCTGCGCATGCTGCGCGGTGACCGTGCCGATACCACCATGAACTACCGCCTGCGCGATGCGGTCAT
>CAYTDB010000119.1:0-16537 GCA_964436455.1 uncultured Anaerolinea sp.
CTGCGCTTAAAGCGCACTCCCCTCCTGTCCATTGGGACGAGAGGGGAGTCTCGTGGTGCCACCCAAGTTAACACCTGCAAAAAAAAACCCTGTGTGATGCAACAGGGAGAATAAGCCAGCGTCACTCTTTTCAGGTACGTCGCCGTTTGGCGGTTATACCCTTGCTCTATAACGGGAGCTCCCGAATTAGGTTACTCGTTTCCTTTCGCCCGTTCAACTCGGAGGTCCATTCGGTTTCTGCGCTTTTACCTCGTTTTCACCACATACCACTCGGCTCTCTGAAAATCGCTTTGAAACGTACTCGTCCTCGTCAGCGTTTTTTGTATTATGTTGGTCGGTATTCTATGACGGAGGTAAGAATATGTCAAGTATTCACATTTCAGTGTCACATTTCAGCTGTCACATTCCAGCACATTCCAAACGCGAAACTTAACATCCAATACTCTTTACTGAAAACTAACCGCCAACAGCTAATCACCACTTACCACTCACCAGCCCACAATTGTCACATGCAATTTAAAACCGATAGACTACTGCGCTGTATTCCCCCCATCCACCAACAGCAAATGACCCGTCACGAACGAAGAATCACCCGAAGCCAAAAACAACACAGCACTCGCGATCTCCTCCGGCTTCCCAAACCTCCCCATCGGAATGTACTCGCTTGAATCCTTGATCGCCTGCTCCAAACTGACCGGGTCCGAATACTCAAAATAACCCTTCTCCAGCCACCTAGCCACGACCGTATCACCCGGGCACACCGCGTTCACGCGGATGTTATCGCGCGCAAAATCGAGCGCCATTGCTTTCGTCATCAACCCCACCGCTCCCTTGCTCACCACATACGGGAAGGCATCCTTCCCCGCCACCACCGACCAATCCGATCCGTTATTCACGATCACGCCTCCGCCCTGCTTTTTCATCTGCGGGATCACCAGTTTGCTCATCCGCCATGCACCAGTCACGTTTACCATCATTGTTTCATTCCACACTTCCTCAGATGTGGTCTCGGCAGTTCCTTTGGTCACAATGCCCGCATTATTGAACAAGATATCCACGCGACCGTATTCGGCGAGAGTCCGCTCAACGACGCGGGAGCAATCGTCAGCTTTCGAATGATCCGCCTGGACGAATACGCATCGGACTCCCCTCTGCCTGATCTCTGTTTCAACAACTTTCCCCAATTCCACGCGTCGTCCAGTAATGACCAGATCAGCACCCTCCTCTGCAAACAATAAAGCTGTCGCCTTCCCAATTCCCGATGTCGCCCCTGTAATAATCGCCACCTTACCAGTTAACTTTCCCATTCTTCCTCCTTATCGATTACGGATGTTCTACGTTCTACTTCCGCACAAACTCGATCATACATGATTATGATATTATATTCGCCATGACCAACAAAAATACTATAAAAGCCATCTTCTTTGACCTCGACGGTACGCTCCGTCATAGCACGCCTGTTGCTGGTGAAGTGTTCAGTGATTATGTTGTCTCGCTTGGCCTATATATGAGCGATGAAGACCGTTTACGCGCCGCGCGCTGGGAACATTTTTATTGGGCAAGCTCCGTGGATTTGCGCGACGACCTGCTGGCACACTCCGGTGAAACCGAAAAATTCTGGATCGAATACAGCCGCCGCCGACTCGTTGCGCTGGGCATTTCTCCTTCCATGTCGGCTGAACTTGCGTCGAAGGTTTCCGAACACATGGGTGAAATGTACAAACCCGAAAGCATCGTCCCCGAAGACGTGCGACGGGTTCTGCCCAAGCTCAATCAGGCGGGTTACCTCATGGCTGTCCTCTCGAACCGCGATAAACCGTTTCACGATGTTCTGGAAAGCCACAATCTCACCGGGCATTTCCACTTCTCGATGGCGGCAGGCGAAGTGGGTATTTACAAACCTGAACCGGGAGTCTTCCAACATGCACTGGATCGCGGCAAAGTGACCGCGCAAGAAACGGTCTACGTCGGCGACAACTATTACGCAGATATCGTCGGCTCGCGTCGTGCCGGACTTCAACCTGTGCTCTACGACCCACAGGGAACCTTCCCCGAAGCCAATTGCACCACGATCAAATCGTTTGACGAGTTGGAAGCGGTGATTGATGGTATGTAATATCTGATGATATGTCACTCTGAGCGAACGAAGAGAGCGAAGAGTCTCGTCACCTTGGCAGAGACCCTTCGCTTTCGCTCAGGGCGACAAGTCCACGAAAGGATGTGAAACCATGGCATGGGAACGCAAGATCATGCGGACCGTCCGAGTCCGCAACGAACAAAAGATCGGCATACTGGCTAAACTGATGACCGCCATCTCCGAGACGGGGGCAAGCATCGGCACGATCGCACTTGTCAGTGAGAACGCGCAATCGGTGGTGCGCGACATTACCGTCTATGCGGAAGACATCGAACACATGGAGAAGGTCGTCGAAGCCATGCGCGTCAACGAAGGCACGCGCGTGCTTGCCATCCGTGATGAAGTGTTGGAACTGCATCAAAAAGGGAAGATCGCCATCCGCTCGCGTTACCCGATTGATTCGATTGCCACACTGCGCCGCGTTTACACGCCTGGTGTTGCCGAAGTCTGCTTGAAGATTGCGGAAAATCCGTCACTAGCGCGTTTATATACGAGTGTCAGCCACATGGTTGCCATCGTCACCGATGGGACAGCGGTGCTTGGCCTTGGCGACATCGGTCCGCTGGCGGGCATGCCGGTCATGGAAGGAAAAGCCATGTTGATGGAAACGCTGGTTGGTTTGTCGGGCGTGCCGATCCTGTTGAACACCAAGGACCCCGATGAGATCGTCAAAGCCGTTGCCGCCATCGCACCGACTTTCGGCGCCATCCAACTCGAAGACATTTCTGCTCCACGCTGCTTCGAAGTGGAGGAAAAACTGCAGGCATTGCTCGACATCCCTGTCATGCACGATGACCAGCACGGTACGGCGGTTGTCAGCACCGCCGCCTTGATGACCGCTGCCAAGCGCGCCGATGTGGAAATCAGCGAGGTGAAGATCGGTCAGATCGGTTTGGGCGCGGCAGGCTATGCCATCGGGAAAATGCTGATGGGATTGACAGGCAATCCAGTTTTTGGTGCGGATCTGAGCGAAGATGCGATGAAACGCTTTGAAGAGGCTGGTGGCAAGCGATCCAACTTAAAGGAGATTATGGCAGAGTGTGATGTTGTCATCGGGACAACTGGCGCACCAAATCTGATCAAGCCCGAGATGGTCCGCAAGGGACAGATCATTCTGGCGCTGTCCAACCCCAACGCCGAGATCGCCCCCGATGTGGCATTGGCACACGGCGCAGCCTTCGCCGCGGACGGTACATCCGTGAACAATGTGCTGGGTTTCCCCGGCATCTTCCGCGGTGCCGTGGATGCGAATGCCCCGCGCATTACACATGAAATGCTGATTGCCGCCGTGGAAGTGTTGGTACGCGAAACGCCGGCAGGCGAGTTGCTTCCCTATCCGCTCGATAAAAAAGTACATCTAGCCGTCGCGCGCGCCGTAGCGGAGACTGCCTTCAAGCAGGGCATCGCGCGTGCAGAGTATGTTCCGTATGTAGATGGATGAATTCAAAAACAATTGCCACCGATTTCACAGTTTGTCACGGATTGTTAGACTCTGTGAAAAAACCGACCCTTGCGGGTCGTTTTTTTTAATTCAGTGTAAATTCGTGCAATCCGTGGCTAAAGGCTTTAAGCTGTTTCCGATATCAATTCCTTCAGCGTTGTTCCCATCCTTGTAATGCCTTCGCGAATCATATCCGGAGCCGAGAAGGAGAAGTTAAGCCGCATGGTATTCTTCCCGCCGCCATTGGGATGGAATGCCTCGCCTGGCACGAACGCCACCTTCTTCTCGATGGCGCGTTTCAGCACTTCCGCCGCGTCCATGCCTTCGGGCAGAGCTCCCCACAGGAACATGCCGCCCAGCGGTTTGGACCATGTTACACCGGCAGGGAACATCTCCTCCATCATCTCGATCATCACATCGCGGCGTTCCTTGTAAACGGCACGTATCACCTTGACGTGTTCATCGAGGAACCCGCCCCTGCCTACTTCATATGCCACGTATTGATTGAAGGAAGATGTATGCAGATCAGCGGCTTGTTTGGCCATTACAAGTTTACGCGTCACCTGGGGAGGCGCAATGACCCATGCCAAACGCAGACCTGGTGCAAGCAGTTTCGAGAATGTGCTCAGGTAGATCACGTTGCCGCTGTAATGTCCGCCGTTTGGACCGCGGTACTCGCTGTCCAACGCCATGACTGACGGGATGTGTTCGCCTTCATAGCGTAATTGACCATACGGATCGTCTTCCACGATGGGAACGCCATATTTATCCGCGATCTCGATCAATTTCTGACGACGCTCGAGACTCAGGGTGGAACCGCTCGGATTCTGGAAGTTCGGGAGCACATAGATGAATTTCGGTCCGATTCGAAGCGCTGCTTCCAATTCATCCACGATCATGCCATTCTCATCCGAACGCACCGGGATGTATTGCGCGCCGTACGCATTCCACGCCTGCAACGCGCCCAGGTATGTCGGCGATTCGACTACGATGTAATCGCCGCGATTGAGGAACAGCCGCCCGATGAAATCCAATGCCTGCTGCGAGCCGGAGGTGATCATGATGTTATCGGCTGTCACCTCCACACTGTAACGGGCGGTGTGACGCGCGATCATCTCGCGCAATGGTAAATAACCTTCGGTGGTGCTGTATTGCAAAGCCTGTGGACCATGCTGTTCAAGCACAATATTACAGGCTTCCTGAAATTGTTTTACCGGAAAAACCTTGGGCGCTGGCAATCCGCCCGCAAACGAAATAATATCGGGTTGTTCGGTCAACTTGAGCAGTTCGCGGATGACCGAACTTCCCATTTTTTGCATGCGATGGGCGTAACGATACTCCCAGGGTGTTTGCATTCTTACTCCTTTGTGTAGAGAGATGGTATCCCCATGCAACGGGGATAAAAAAAGCCCGGCAGGTACATGTGTATACCTGTCAGGCTGACTGACTTTCTGGCATAAATATGCCTAGAAGGATAAGAGCCAGATTCCGTATCATGGCTAACTAATATTACACTATTTTTACATCGAATGCAATTGACAACCGTCATCTCTTAATTGGGATTCAAGTAACTGTAAGGTCGTTACTGCTCTTCAAAGCGATTTTCATCCTGGATATTTGCGCTTCTTTCCAAGCCTGAAATTGGTTCTCGTCCCCACATCTTCACCCCACCGATTCATCCTCTCACAACTTGACAAGACAAGCGGTAGAATGTGAAAGGATAAATCAAACCCCATGAAAAACAAACTTCCCGAAAATCTAAAAGATGAAGAATATTGCTATGTCACCACCACCGGACGAGTGACCGGCAACCCGCATCAGATCGAAATATGGTTTGGGCTTAAGGAGGATACCGCTTATCTTCTTTCCGGCAACAAGGACAAATCGGATTGGGTAAAGAATATGGTCAAGAATCCGTCAGTCACTGTGAAGATTGCAGGGAAAACCTTCAACGCCACCGCTCGTATCGTGGCAGACAAGGAGGAGGATATGATGGCACGCAACTTGCTTGCCGACAAGTATCACGAACGCAAGGCAAACGGTTCGCTCGGTAATTGGGCACGGACCGCCTTGCCCGTGGCAATCGACCTTATTCAAGGAGAGTAGTTCACAATGGACATTGCTTCACAATTTTTAACCATCGATGGCAAACAGGTTCATTATCTGTCTGTCGGTCTGGCGAGTAAAAACGAAATCGTCCTGCTGCATGGGGCAAGTTTCTCCTCGGCGACATGGCAGAAAATAGGTACGCTTGAAGCGCTTGCCTCGGCTGGCTATCATCCTTACGCCATTGACCTACCCGGCTACGGTCAATCGGAGGCGGGGTCCATGTCACCGGAAAAATGGATGGGCGAGCTGTTCGACCAATTGAAAGTCAAGTCGCCTGTTCTGTTGGCTGCATCCATGAGCGGCGGCTATGCCCTGCCTTTCGTCACTTCCCAGCCCGAAAGGATTGCAGGTTTTGTTGCGGTTGCGCCGGTTGGAATACCTGCACATCGTGAACACCTTTATTCAGTCACCGCGCCCGTTCTGGCGGTATGGGGCGAACATGACAATCTTATCCCCATCAGCGACGCTGAACTGCTGGTGAAATCGGTCAAGCAGGGACAATTGACCGTCATCAAGGGCGGAACACATGCACCTTACATGAGCGAACCGGAGTTGTTCAATCAGAAGCTGCTTGAGTTTACAGCCACGTGTTTTCAGTAGTAAATTTTTGTGAAACTCTATTTTATCCGTCACGGCGAAAGCGAAGCGAATACGCGACATGTGATCTCGAACCGCGAGAGCTGCTTCGGGTTGACGGAGCATGGGAAGGAACAGGCAAAGACACTGGCAGAACAACTCAGTGACATTCCCATCACTACCATATTCTCCAGCCCCGTTTTGCGTGCAAAGGAAACAGCAGATATTGTGTCCCGTGCATTTTATTTGCCCTATCAGGTAACGGAAGCCTTGCGGGAATACGATTGTGGCTATCTGGAAGGAAAATCCGATCAGAAAAGCTGGAAACAGCATCGCAAGTATTACGAAGATTGGACACTTCGCCATAACTATACAAGCAAACCAACAGCTGGCGAAAGCTTCCTTGACATACAAAACCGCTTCCTGCCTTTCATCGAATCTTTAAAACATCGTGATGAAAATCATATTTTGCTCATTGGGCATGGCGGACTTTTTCAATTGATGCTGCCGCTGGTTCTGATCAATATTGATGATGACTTTATCCGTTCACATGGCATTGGTCACACAGAATGTATCATAGCCGAATCAAGTTCAGATGGATTTCTCTGTGACCAATGGGGAGCCGCACAATTTTGATCACTGACCTCAAGGAACCATCCAATGACAAAATCTCTGCTCCGCTATCCAACAGTTCTTTTTGATTGGGGTGACACTGTCATGCGCGATAACCCATCCATGACAGTGCCAATGGTCGAGTGGGAGAAAGTTGAAGTCATTGACGGGATCGCGGAGGTGCTCGCCCATCTCCATGCCAGCGGAAAGCAAATCAGTCTTGCCACAAGCGCTGATGTTTCAGATGAAAGTCAGATCCATGGCGCATTGGCGCGTGGCGGACTGGACCAATATTTTTCACGCATCTATTGTTTCAAGAATACGAACCTGCCTAAAGGCGAAGCATTTTATCGTCACATTCTGAATGATTTGAACAATCCTGCCTCTGCTGTATTGATGGTCGGCGATCATTTTGAAAAGGATGTTCAAATCCCTAATTCACTGGGAATGTATGCCGTGTGGTTCAACCCGAAATCGGGTGAGAATCACGAGAGTGAATTACACATCACTGTCCATTCAATGGGTGAGTTGAAGATGTTTTTTGAAACCTTGGTTTCGTAGGTCAGGCTTTTAGCCTGACAACCCAGATTTCCATTGCTTGCGGTGGGTTACAGACCCACCCTATTGTTGTTTGCTCGCGGTAAAATTTCATCAACTTTTTACAATGTCACCCCGAGCGGTAGCGAAGGATCTCTGCTTTGAAATGACAGAGCCTCTTCGTCGAAACGAACGCTCCTCAGAGTGACACAATCATATGGAGTATCTCTATGGGTGTAATCATGCAATCGTTCTATTGGGATTGTCCACGGGAGGACAAGAAGGAATTCCAGTGGTGGACATACGTTCGTCGGCAGATACCAGCGTTGGCAAAGGTGGGGTTCACAACGCTGTGGCTGCCACCAATCCACAAAGCCGCAAATCTTCACGGACCATCAATGGGCTATGACCCATATGACTATTATGACCTAGGCGAGTTCGACCAGAAGGGAACCGTCCCAACGTGGTTTGGATCACGCCAGGAATTGGACTCGCTCATTGACGAGGCACACAGCCGTCAGTTAAGTGTGATCGCAGATGTCGTCATCAATCACAACAGCGGAGCGGATGAACAGGAAGTCAATCCACTGGTCAATCAATCACGCTGGACGAAGTTCGAGCCCAAGAGTGGAAAGTTCGCGCGCAATTGGGAATGTTTCCATCCGAGTATGTACGAGAGTTGGGACGAAGGCACGTTTGGCGACATGCCCGATCTTTCGCATCGTAACCCGTATGTATATGCCGAGATCCTAAAACTTGCGCGCTGGCTGATCGAGGAGATCGGCTTCGATGGCTTTCGCTATGATTTTGTAAAAGGCTACGGTGCAAACACCATCACGGCGATCCAGGAATATCGCTACATGCGTGATGGGAAACCGTTCACGCCCTACGGTGTTGCCGAGTTTTGGGATAATGCGCGTGCCATCGAGAATTGGGTGGATCTTGCGAACTTCTCGAATTCGAACCCGGTGGATGCGTTCGATTTTCCATTGCGTGAAATGCTCAAGGCGTTGTGCGATCAGTATGGTTTCAGTTTGAACAGCCTGCTCACGTGGGAGACGGTTTTGCAGAAGCAGCCGCATACCACTGTGACCTTTGTCGAGAACCACGACCTGCGCGATGAGGGTCGTCCCATCATCAATGACAAACTGCTGGCGTATTCATACATTCTTACACACGAGGGGTATCCGTGTGTGTTCTGGCATGATTACTTCAACTACAACCTTGGGCTCGAAGATACGCCGAACGGAATTGCTGCGCTTGTCACAGCGCATGAACAATATGCAGGCGGAAACACCGAAGTATTATATGTGGACGATAATCTCTACATCATGCAGCGTACAGGATTCGGCGACAAGCTCGGGCTGATCTACGTGCTCAACAACCGCGGCGACAATTGGAATGGGCGACTCGTCACCACAAAGTTTTACAACGCCTCTTTCCAACCCGTAGCCTGGTGGAGCAAAACCGACCTTGCCCGCCCGATCAACCAACCCACTGACCGCGATGGCCGCGCACAGTTCTACGCTCCACCGCGTGGTTATGCGGTGTATGCGATGCGCTGATGTCTTTGCGAGCGAGCGTTCTTCCGTGAGCGAAGCAATCTCTTCAAAAGAGGGGATTGCTTCGGGCTATCGCCCTCGCAATGACATTTGGCATGTAGTTTATAATATTACAGTGCAAGGTTACGAGTAAAAGTCCCTAATTTGCGCCCGATTTTCTCTCGTGGAAATGCCAACCTTGCGTAGTAATAATAATCCCCCTCTCAAAACATCACCGGAGGTTCTCTTGCGAAAAACTAATTTGATTCTCTCTCTCGTACTTGCTATTATCAGCCTTACAGCCTGCGCCTCAAACAGCGATGCACCCGTAAAAGCGGTTGAAAATTACCTCAACGCCCTCGTCAACAAGGAAGCGGACAAGATCCCCACGCTCGTCTGCGGTGATTGGGAGGAGGATGCCCTCATTGAACTCGACTCCTTCCAGGCGGTCACTGCGCGGCTCGAAAATGTATCCTGCTCCCAAACTGGCACTGACGGTGATACCACTCTCATCCTTTGCACGGGGGATATCGTCGCCACCTACAACAACGAGGACCAAAAACTCGATCTCTCCACGCGCACTTATCAGGTCATTCAACAAAGCGGCGATTGGCTCGTATGCGGAACACGCTAAAACAAATCTTTTCACCCGAAAACATCTGGGCAATTATCCTGTTTCTCATTGTGATTGCTCTGATCATCGTCACAACCGACGACAGCCCCAACTGGATCTATCAAGGCTTCTAAATGGGACTGACCCAGATTGCCGCCTCCATTCTGACCTCGATCCTGGTCGTTGCACTGACGCGGGGTCCACGCCGGACATATTCCCTGCTCGCGCTCAGCCTGCTGGCAATTTACTGGTTCCAACCAGTCCTCCCGTTTCGATATTTTGATTTCTGGCTTCCATCGCTTTCCATTACGCTTGTGATTCTGACGTGGCTTGTCACGTCAACATCGGGCGCATGGAAGGCAAAACAGAATTCAACTGGCTTACTCATTATCGGCGGCATTGTCACGCTCATTGAACTGACGCGCTATATCTTCTCCGATCCCTTCATCACAGCTAAGCTTCCACCAAATATCTTTCAATATATTATCTTTCTGATCGCCGTCACTGCAATAATCCTTGTCTTTTCACTTCTCTCACTCCGCTTCTCATGGACCTTATCACTACTCTCCATTCTTCTAATCTCTATTCTCATTATCCTCAAATTCCCTCAACTTTCCCTGCAAACCAGCATCTTCTTCCGTGAAATGGCCAACCGCCCCACTGAAACCGCCTCCGCGCTCGATTTACGCTGGCTTGGTTTTTCGTATATTGCATTTCGCCTAATTCATGTATTACGAGACAAGCAAACGGGACGCCTCCCCGAACTGTCCCTGCCTGAATTCGCAACCTATGTTGTGTTCTTTCCCACGCTTGCCGCCGGCCCCATTGACCGCGCCGAACGCTTCGTCAAAGACCTTCAAAAAGAATTTGCCCTCAAGCCAGATGACCTGCTCCTCGCAGGTCAACGCATCGCGCTTGGTTTATTCAAGAAATTTGTGATTGCAGATATGCTGGCACTGATGTCCTTGAATGACGCGCTGGCAGTTCAGGCACGCACCGCAGGCTGGATGTGGATTCACCTGTACGCCTACACTTACCAAATTTATTTCGATTTCAGCGGCTACACGGATATTGCCATTGGCATCGGCTATCTCGTTGGTATCAAACTCCCCGAGAACTTCCTCTCCCCCTACACCAAACCTAACATCACCCAATTCTGGAACAGTTGGCACATCACACTTACACAATGGATCCGTTCATACTTCTTCAATCCCTTCAACCGATGGATCCGCCGGTATAAATCCATCCCCGCGTGGCCGATGATCTTCATCGGTCAACTTTCAACAATGCTGTTGATCGGTCTCTGGCACGGCATCACATGGAATTTCATCCTGTGGGGTGCATGGCATGGACTGGGTCTCTTCCTCCAGAACCGCTGGAGCGATTTTGCAAAAACTCGAATCGCCACATCCAATCCGCGACTGCAAACCGCGCTTCAGATTGGCGGTGTACTGCTTACCTTCCACTTTGTTGCGCTGGGATGGGTATTCTTCGCCTTAAGCGAACCATCCCTTTCAGGGATGGTTTTTAGGAAATTGTTTGGGTTGTAAATCCTACATCTTGCTCAAATCAAAATCACTCCTTCTCCAACTCCGCTAATCGTTCTGCCAGCTGCGCTTCGATCTCGCGATACTTTCGTTTCCCTGCCAGGTTGGTCAATTCATAAGGATCGTTGACAAGATCGTATAGCTCCTTATCCCCTGTTTCGTATTCAACATACTTCCATTCCATCGTCCGCACAGCATAAAACTGGGGGATCATCGAACCTTCACCTTCCTCGGTGGGCCAGTGTTCGAGCAGGATGTCATCGCGCCAGGCAGTATTTGCATCCTCAAGCAGAGGCAGGAGGCTCATTCCATTTACGCTATCGGGGAAGGTACCTCCGGCGAGATCAACAAAGGTGGGAGCCAAGTCAATGTTGGCAACGAGGTGGTCGTCACTTCGCGCGGAGAAATAGGCTGGTGCATACACAATGAACGGGACTTTGGCACATTCATCGTACGCACAGTTTTTCGAAACCCCAAAGCGATGGTTGCCTATGGTCATGCCATTGTCCGATAGGTAGACGATGATGGTTTTGTCACTCAGTCCCGTTTTGTCAAGCGCGTTTAAAATGGAGGCAACTCCATCGTCCACGGAGAGAAGCGAGCGCAGGATTTGCTTGGATGCGGTATCAAGCTCAGCCTCGGACATGGGCGAGAAGTCCTTCAGGTAATCGGGCTTGTCGCTGATGTTCTTCTCGTTGAAGTTGGGAGGGCGATAGGGAGTCCAGTCCCAATCAGAGCGGAAGGTTTCGCGGTGGCGCGGTGCAGGGACATAAGGTGCATGAGGGTTGTAATATCCCATGAAAAGGATGAACGGTTCGTTGCGCGCCTCGTTGATGAAATTGACAGACTTTCTCGTCACCACATCGGCGCTGAAGTCATCCTTCCTGTGAGGGTATTCGACGATCTCGCCGTTCTCAGACATACTGAAATCAAAGAAGTATTGAAGACTGCCCGTATCTTCGTTGTAGTTCAGGTTCTTGCCGAAAAAGACACCCCACTCATCCCAACCGGGCGGGACATATCCCTCCGGGCGGAGGTCTTCATAATCGTTCAGGTATTTTCCATAATAAGCGGTGGCATAACCGGCATCCTTCATCCAGGTGGCGATGGTAGAAAGGTCTTTGAATTTCGGCGCGCCACCCATCGGCATACGGTTGGTGTAGACCTGATGGTTATGGACATACTCACCGTTCAGGATGCTCGAACGGCTTGGGCAGCACAAGGGAGTGGTAACAAATCCATTGGTGAATTCCACACCATTCTTAACCAGTTCATTTTTCACTGTAGGCATGTAATCCACAGTATAAAAAGGCTGGTCATCAGTGAGAATGAAGATAATGTTAGGACGCGAATCATCCAGCCGTTCCTGCGAAGCCGGCGACTGGACATCGATATCGAAGAGCGTTATCTCATAATCTGCGGGCGGGGTGAAATCAATCGGAGGTTCCGGTGTGTATACGGCTGGCGAACACGATAATAAAACCACCATAGCGCCTATGATGGTCAGGGCAGGGACAATATTTCTTTTTAAGTTCGAGTACATCACTGTTTTGGCAGGTTTCCTTCCAGATCCAATTCGGGAGTGATGCGTTGCATTGCTTTTATGACATTTCCAACATGCTCCCATAATTCGATCCCAAATTCCTGTGCAGCATGTTCCATTTCAGGGCGGGAGGTGCCGGCGGCGAAGGCTTTATCCTTCCATTTCTTTTTGACGGACTTCGCTTCAAGGTCATAGAGTGAGCGGGATGGACGAACCAATGCTACAGCTGTGATCAAGCCCGTGATCTCGTCACACGCACAAATCGCTTTGCGGACCAACGTATCGCGCGACATTTGCAGATGATCGGCATGACTCAGAATATCCTGAACAATATCTTCAGGCACGCCGCGTTCGCGTAAAATGGGTGCTCCTGCCTGCGGATGTTCATCCAGCGTTGGGTGGATCTCCCAATCGAAGTCGTGAAGTAAACCGATCAATCCCCAGCGTTCCACATCTTCGCCGTACTTCTCGGCATAGAAACGCATGGCAGCTTCTACAGAAAGCATATGGCGTACAAGTCCTTCGTTCTTTACATATTCACGTACAAGAGATAAAGCTTCATCGCGGGTCATTGTTTCTCCTGTCATTGCGAGGGCGTTAGCCCGAAGCAATCTTAAGATTGAAGGTTAATTAAGATTGCTTCGTCAGCCTCCGGCTTCCTCGCAATGACATTAAATACTTGTCGAAGTTTCCAATCCATACTGCACAGACAGTTCATCAAGCAGCGCTTCCACCTCATCGAGGAAATGGTCGAGACCATCCACGCGCTCCTCGATGCCGACCGCTGTCAACCCGAGTTGACCACAGGCGCCGCGCCATGCGGTACCTGCCATGTCAGGCAAAACATCCACAGCGAGCGTCCAGGTTTGCAAAAGGGACCATAGCGCAGCGCGCGGCTTTTCGCCCTCGAGCATGGCAAGAATCGCCTTTTCGTAATAGTTCAACCGGGCATGATGGATACGCGGGTCCACGCGGCTGCTCTCGGATGCGGACTCAAACGCGAGCTTCCATTCGGGAAGCCATGATCGCATTGTTTCCGGATCCAACCCGGATGCACCCATCAGACCGATGAGCGCCGCGTCCATACCCGGACGTTGAGCTGTCTCTGCCCTCTCGGTAAATTCCAGCATCAGACGCCTCTCCTGCAACGGCGGACCCGACAACTCCGCCACTGCATTGACTGCGTGATACAGCGATTTCATATACTTCGCTACATCCTTTGGTGTGACCATGTCGCTGATCTCAAGAAGGTCGCGCCAGATCCCGCGTCCGTGTGAAAGCAATTGACGTGAGCGCTGCAAGGCAGGCTCGGGAGCATTGAATTCGAATCCTGCTCGCAAACCAGCCTGCACGAATTCAAAGAACTTCTCGCGTTCATACAGAAGCATTGGATCGTACATTTCCCAGCCCAGCCATGGATCAAGCCGCAGCTCACGCGGACGTTTGAACTCGCCTTTTGCGCGGTGGCTGATATCCACATGGAAATCGGGAGTAAGGCGGACAAACTCACGGCGGTGCTTCGGCTCCTCTTTATGGACAAAGATGATGTCAATGTCCGCGGTGCCGCCGAGGATGGGGTCAAGCTCCTCGTTGGCAAGCGAACCGGTCAGGTACGCGGCGATGAGGTCCTTATCATTGTAGGCGCGTTCCTGTGCAGTCTCTCTGGCGATCTTGATCAGTGATTCACGTGTGACTCGCATAGTTTAATCCTTATGCTCTTCATGGGCTAAGCCCCTGAAGGAGCGTCTGGGAGAGGTAAAGCTTGTTGATATGGAGGCAGGCTCAGGCTTTGTCTGATGCGGTTTTCCACATCCTTCAAATGTTCAGGGTTCTGGACAATGTTCAGGTCGTTCGTGTCTATCGATAAAACGGGAGTATGGTCAAATGGCTTTGAAAAGAAATCCTCGTAAGCCACATTGAGCTGGTCAATATAGGAACGTTCCATCTGGCGTTCATAGGGACGATCGCGTAACGCGATGCGCTGCATCAAAGTATCGGTGGTGGCTTGCAGGTAAACGAGCAGGTCAGGTTTTAGGATCTTCTCGGCAAGCGCTTCGTGTACCTTATAATACATGTCAAGTTCATCGCCCGCAAGGTTGATCTGTGCAAAGAGCGCATCCTTGGCGAAGGTGTAGTCGGCGAAAAGATTTTTACCTGTAGCTATGATCTCATGCACGGTGCGCCGCTGTTGATGATAGCGGCTGAGCAAAAAGAAGATCTGCGTTTGAAATGCGTATCGCTCGCGGTCGCTATAGAAATCGGAAAGGAAAGGGTTCTCTTCAAAGACTTCGAGAATGACTTCGGCGTTGAACGCGGATTGCAGAAGGCGGGCGAGGGTGGTCTTACCGACTCCGATCACCCCTTCGATGGCTACGTACATGGATTGCGCTCCAGAGGGTAAGTTGATGCAAGGATACCATAATTGGAGTTTCAAGTGACAGGTTCCAAGTATCAAGTTTCAGGCTCGTCCTGACTGGCGAAGCCGTGTCGAAGGGTTCCCAGTTCGATATGTCAAGTGTCAAGTTTTCAGGTGTCAGGTGTCAGTTATAAAGTGACATGGTAAGTGCTAGACTCCTTGTAATCAAGAGAAGAAAGGGAGCATAGCATGCCATCAAAAGTATTTTTCGGTACCGCACGTCAGGCGCGACTTGAAGCAAAAGAGACTTTGCCAGCCAAACTCGATTTGATCCTGAACGAACTTCACCTGCGTGATCGGGTTAAGGATGAGACCGTTGTCATCAAGATGCACACGGGCAACAACATGATCTACTCGACCATCCATCCCGTGTTCGTGCGGCGGGTGGTGCAAGCCATCAAGGACGGAGGTGGGAAGCCGTTCGTGGTGGATGTCAATTGGGATACTGCCGGGGCGGAGACACGCGGATATTCCAATGAGGTGATCGGCTGCCCTGTGTATCCCGCGGCGGGACCGGATGAAAAATATTTCTACGAGCATGAGCGTCCCTATAAGAACATCCAAAAGTGGAAGGTCTCTGGGTTGATCCAGGATTCGAGTTTCATGGTCAACTTCGCCCACGTGAAGGGACATCCTAGCTGCGGGTTTGGTGCGGCGTTCAAGAATATCGCCTTGGGTTGTCTCGCTGGAAATTCGCGCGGTGCAATGCACGATGCCATGCACTATGACCAATACTGGTTCCCCGAAAAATGTTCTGATAAAAGTGTGATGCAAAAAATTGTGGATGCCTGTCCGCATAACGGTGTGGTAATAGACAAGGATGATCCGACTCAACTGCACATGCACTTCGAGGAATGCAACCAATGTGGGCGCTGTCTAAAGGTGGCGCCAGAAGGAAGTTTAAAGATACAGCCTGTCAATTTCCACACCTTCCAGGAAGCGTGTGCGATTTCGACCGATATCGTCCTTTCGACGTTCGAGCCGGGCAAGGTGGTACACCTCAATCTCGCCACTCACATGACCCCGGTTTGTGACTGCTTCGGATTCACGTCCATGCCCATTCTGCCGGATGCAGGCGTCTTCGGCTCGGATGATATCGTCGCGCTCGAAACCGCCACATTGGATGTTATCGCCAAGACAAAACTGATTGAAGAAAACATTCCAACTACAATGGAAGTCCACACCCGTGAGGGACATCCCTTCCAGTGGCTGCATGGTCCGCACAAGGACCCGTATAAAGTCACGGAGTATGGTGAGAAACTCGGGCTTGGCTCGCGCGATTATGAATTGGTGGATGTACTGCCGCTGGAATTCCCCGAACGGTCAGCGTTGACGTATATTCCGGCGTAAGGGATTGCTTCGTCGCCGTAAGGGCTCCT
The DNA here is from genome assembly GCA_964436455.1 of uncultured Anaerolinea sp. GTDB lineage: Bacteria > Chloroflexota > Anaerolineae > Anaerolineales > Villigracilaceae > Defluviilinea. The sequence continues at coordinate 16,452 of CAYTDB010000119.1, forward strand.
CGCAATGACATCAATGCAAAACGAACGGCGAAAAATTGCCGCTCGTTTTTTTTATCAGCTAACTATCAACTCTTTTCCACCAAATT
>CAYTDB010000120.1:0-16442 GCA_964436455.1 uncultured Anaerolinea sp.
AACCACTGGCGGATGCGCGGCACGATAGAAGTGACAGGCGCTTCCGACTCCCCCGAACCTGCTTCACCACCCCTCTACGTTTCCCTCGACCTCGACCTTGACGCTCCGCACGACGCGCCGAGTATCCCTTCTCAAACTCCCTCCGCAACTCGCGGCGAATCGCTTGTCAACCAATTCCCATTTACTAATTATCGTAAAGCATCCCTGTGGGACCAATCTTCCGACTACTATCGTTCACATTCACCCTATCAAGTATTCGCCGATTTATCCACCACACCCCTGACCGAACCCCAACACTGGGATGTGGTTGCCTATCTTTGGCAGTCTAATACTACATCAGAATCCCTAGCCAACGGAAAACAACTCTATACCCAAAACTGCGCGGCTTGTCATGGCGAGAACGGTTCAGGAGATGGCGTCTTTGCCGACGACCTTGCGATAGCCGGCGAATCCTCCATGCAAACAATGGAGGGCGCAATGGACATGGTGATGCAGAGTCCTGTGGATTTCACTGATCCACGACGAATGCTTGGCGCAAGCCCCGCATTATTACAAGGGAAAATCCTGCGAGGCGGCATGGGCACAGGCATGCCCATGTGGGGTTCGATCTTCACCGAAGAACAAATCTGGGACCTGATCGCATACATCTATTCATTCCACTTTGAATATCAAAAGTAAGGAGACTCTATGATCAAAAAACATAAGAGACAGAAACAAAAGCAGAAATTTCCTTGGCTGTTTCTGGCGCTGGGCGGGGTGTTTGTTGCCCTTGCTGTATTCCTGTTCGCACGTCAAGGAGGTAATGGAGACGGCATGCCATCCATCGCGGTGGATCAACAGTTGATTGACTATGGTGATGTGAAGTTCAACGTGGAAAAGACCTTTGCCATCAATGTCACCAACACTGGGGATGGTACCCTGCGTTTCAAGGAAGACCCGTATATCGAAATCGTCGAGGGATGCTGACCACCCGAATTAACCATCGGTTCGATGGTACTCAAACCTGGTGAAAGCACGATCCTCCAATCCAGTGTCTTCATGATGCACGAAGGCATGGACGGTCCACACAATTTCGCGGTGCATCTTAAAACGAACGACCCAAACAATCCTGATTTGGTTGTGAACGTACTGTCCAATTGGATACCGTAATATGACAAGGATCAAAACGGCGGCGAGGCTGTACAAACCTCGCCGCCGTGTGGGTACGAGGTTGGGACTTAAATTTTATAACGTAACAGCCTGCCCTGTCACTTTGTCTGGTGGATATGAGAATAAACATCATTTCCTTGTTAATTCCATTGCTGACACTGACAGGCTGTACAACCTCTCCCGTGACCCCATCGTCAACGGACTTCCTGCCCGCCTCGACCTTCCTTCCGCTAGTGAGCCAGCCCAAGGAGACTTCCTCACCCGTGTCTCCAACACCGACGCTCTCCCCGCTTGCCCCTTCCGAGCAGCAATCCGTGAACATGCAACTCATCCAAGCTGCTGAGGCGGGAGACGTTTCTGCAGTGCTGTCGCTTCTGCAGACGGGCGCGCAAATCAACGCCTCCGATAATCGTGGGCGGACGGCGGTCATGGCGGCAACTCATGCCAATCAGGTGATAGCAGTTCGGGCGTTGATCGAAGCGGGTGCGGATATAAACATTCAGGACAACCTTATGGACAATCCGTTCCTCTACGCCAGCGCGGAGGGACTGTATGAAATCGTCCAACTGACCATCGAAGCCGGAGCAGACACCCGCCTCACGAATCGTTTTGGAGGCACCGCCCTGATCCCCGCCTGTGAGCGTGGACACGTGGAAATCGTCCGTGAACTTCTGACCCGCACGGACGTGAATTTAAACCACGTTAACAACCTTGGCTGGACGGCGTTGTTGGAGGCGATCATCCTCAGCGATGGCGGACCCCGTCACCAGGAGATCGTGAAATTGCTGGTGGATCACGGGGCAGATGTCAACATCCCCGACGGAAACGGTGTAACGCCGTTGGAACACGCCCAGGCACGCGGCTTCCAGGAGATCGAACGCATTCTGCTCTCCGTATTCGCGACGCCATAACTCTGAAACTAGTGGTCTGTTGGCTAAGTTTTGCACCGAATTAATCCAGGAGTGTTGTTGAGCCTATAGCGAAAATCGCGACAGGTCCATTGCCAATCAAAAGGATGTGCGTACCATTGATTGTATTCTTGCTTGCTCCCAATAATATGCTCAACCATTTTCGGGCGACTGCACCAGCTGCCGCGGATCAGATAGCGTGTGCTGAACGCCTCGAGCAAGGCTTCGGCTTGATTAAGCCAGGAGGCATTTGTGGGAGTGTACAACACGTGAACCCGTGGCTTGCGGCTCTCAAAGAACTCCATCGTCTCATCGCTCGTGTGGCTGGAACCGTCATCAATAATCAAGTGAATACGATGCGCCCAACTGTAAGGGTGAAGGAAGCGTTGTATGGCCGGACGAAAATGTTCACCATCATTCTTATCCAGGCACTCCGCAAACATATGCCCCGTATGCAAGGTCAGGCCCGCCAACAAATTGATGATTCCGTGCCGCTTATAGTCAAACTCCACTCGTTCGATCTGACCCGGTCGCATCGGTTGCTTCGGATATACCCGTTCCAGGACTTGCAGGTTGGGCTTCTCATCGGCCGCGAACACGACTTCCCCGCGCTGCCACAGGCCCTCGATTCGTTCGTAATACCACAGGATTTTGAGTGCCCGCGCAACCGCTTCCTCGTCCCAGACGGTAGTCTTTCAAAACCGAAAAAGTGGCAAGCGCAACTTGGCAGCTTTCAAAATTTCGCGAATGGTTGTGTAATCGATCGCATCCACATAGCCTTGCTCGATCGTCGCTTCTGCCAAACTCCGAAACGACCAATGCGTTGCATGCCGACCAACGCTTGCAGGTTCGCAGCGCGACAGTCGTTCAATCTTCCTGCGCTGACTTCCGGAAAAAAACACGTGGCCGAACCGGGCGTGGTGCATCGTATAAGGCGGCTTGTAGATCACCGTCCCGATAGCGTTGGCAAATCCGCCGAATGGTCGAGGCGCTCTGCCCAAACTTTTCGCTCAAAGAGCCAACCCGCTGGCTTTTCTCGGCGCGTTGCAACAAGATCTGAACCCGACGCGCAATCCGCCAGGCTGTTTTGCCGTCTCGCAGAAACTTGCGCAAATAGGCTTTATCCCTCGGCTCCAACTGAAATTTCTCCGGCTTGCGACCACGCATGGTTCAGCTCCCATTTTCGGCAGATGACCAACCCTGCCACGTGCAGCCAGACCTCGCAAGGAATTTCGTGCATTATTTATCCAACAAACCACTATACCCATCAGATATGACCGTATTTTGGTACTCTATCTATCCGGCGAGGTTCCCGAGAAAACTATGATTGAAAACACTACTCGATTGAAAAGGACGCTTCAAAGTCTTGGAGAAGAAAATTCAAACTGACTGAACAACAGAATAGTAGGCTGACAACTAACCAGGAAAAATCAAATCGGGAATATGCATCTTTGCTCCGTACGGGTCTGTGAGCCACGAAGGCTGTAGAGTCTCGCCGCTGATCTTATTTCGCAACCGGCAATGTGAAGCTGAAAGTACTACCTCTCCCATCGCCAGCCGACTCCACCCAGATGCGTCCGCCCTGCGCTTCGATGAGGGCGCGGGCAATCGTCAAGCCGGTGCCGCTCCCGCCGCCTGCCTGCCGTGAACGGGATTTGTCCACGCGGTAGAAACGGTCGAAGATGTGGGAGATGTGTTCGGGGGGAATTCCGATACCCGTATCACGGATGGAAATTTGGATTTCATTATTATTGATTCTCTTTGCAGAAATAGTAACCCTGCCACCTTCTGGTGTATATTGCAAGGCATTGCCTGTCAGGTTGGTCAACACCTGCACGGCGCGATCTTCGTCAGCTAGAACATGTGGAAGGTCAGGAGGCAGTTCAAAGTCCAGTGTGATGCGCTTTAATTCTGCATGAGGGGAAAGGCGTTTGGTCACCGTTCGCACCAGTGCGGAGGCATCCACAGGGCGAATATTCAGTTGATAGGCACGGGCTTCAACACGGCTGAGTTCCTGCAGATCGTTTACGAGACGATTAAGCCGCTCCGCCTCCGCATGTACCTGTTGATAGGTCTCGTCGGTAGCGGGCAGGATGCCGTCCATCAATCCTTCCATCGAGCCTTTGATGGCAGTTAGCGGCGTTCTTAGTTCATGACTAACATCACCGATTAGCCGCCGACGCATGGATTCAACTTCATTCAGTTTTTCAGCCATCTGATTGAAATACACTGCAAGTTGCGCGAGTTCGTCATTACCTTTGACTTGCACGCGCTCGTCATATCGTCCATCGGCAATTCGTTGTGTGGCGAGTGACATGGCATGGACAGGAGCGATCACACTGCGACTGAAGAACAAGCTAAGAATGAATGCGGCAAGCATGGCTGCAATCGTTGCATACATAAGGGCTTCATTGAAACTCGCGCGGAAATCCACATACAGTTGTCCCATCGAATTGTTCATATCCATCCCTGTCCCCATTCCCATGCCGCCGTCCATCATTCCATTCATGTGGCGACTAAAGGAGCTTGGCAGGATGAACTGACTGGCAATCACCAACACCAACACTCCGACTACAATGATTACAAGATAGGACAGTAACAACCTTGCACCCAGGTACCTGCGGAAAAATTCGATCATCATTCCTCACTTATAAGGGTTCATCTTCAAATCGATAGCCGACTCCACGTACCGTGGCGATTAAGTCATCTTGCCCCAACTTCTGACGAATATGCCCGAGATGCACATCCACCACGCGCATTTCGCCGAAGTATTCGCCGCCCCATACCTTCTCCAGGAGTTGCTCACGTGTAAGCACCCTGCCACGGTTTTCCGCCAGCGCTTTCAACAAGTCAAATTCAATGGCAGTCAATTCAATCGGTTGATTGTCTACCTTGACAATACGCGCGCCAACGTCCATGTGCAAGTGACGGAAAGACAACACGCTCGTTTCAGACCCCGAACCTGATCCCGTTTGAATGCGCCTGACCGCTGCTTTGACTCGTGCCACCAATTCGCGCGGACTGAAAGGTTTGGTCACATAATCATCTGCGCCTACAGAAAGACCGACGACCTTATCGGTCTCTTCAGTCTTCGCGGTCAACAGGATTACATACACTTCTGATTCACGGCGCAAACGTGAGAGCAGTTCGATTCCATCCAGCCCAGGGAGCATGATATCCAGAATGATAAGATCGGGCTTCAATGTGCGGGCAGACTTGAGACCTGCCAGACCATCTATCGCTGTATAAACCTCATAACCTTCGGGTTTGAGGTATGCGGTGACCAGATTGATGATGGATGGTTCGTCGTCGATGACCAGGATTTTTGTCATGTGCAACTCTTATCGTAGGATAATTGGATGAGAGATTTGCCAATATTGTAACTTTACTTGTATGAAAAAAGATGCGCCGAATGGCTTATCTCGACGCATCTTTTGTTTGGGACTGTATCTTATTCGGACTCTTCGATGAATGTGCCATGCCAGGTGTGGAGGAAGACCTGTCCACTGTAGCCGTTGACACTCAACATGCCTATGATCTTGCCGTCTTTTTCAAAGTCCAAAGTATAATAACCATAGAACTGCATCGGGTGTTCGGTGGTCGCGCCTGCAAAGTTTGCAACGAGATATGTTTGGGCATGCTCCACTGCCTGCTCGGGAGTGACGATCATTTCGGCAGTGACATCAAGGGGAGTTGTGTTATTCCAACCCTGCATCATATTGTCATAGCCGCCCATCATTCCATAACCATTTCCTCTCATCATGTTATGGTGGTTGAGTCCGCTGTATTTCAGATTCCACATCATATTGGGGCCATGTTCGGGATATGCGGTCTGCGAAACCGGGTCAACAAGTAGTTCGAAGGCACCGACACCCGAACTGGCTTCTTTGACGATAACATAGCCGTTGTTATCAAAGATCATGATCTCGGCGATCTCCAAGTCGGAGTTGTTCAGATTCGCCAAATAATTTTCGGCGGCGGCTTTCGTCTGATCAATGGTGAGAGGCGTGACATTGGCAGTATTGTAGCCGTAGCCGCCCATCATCCTCTGTCCATTCATCATTCCGCCGTTGCCGCTCATCATATTGGGTCCGCGACCGTTCGTCATGGAAGGTCCGTAGGCATTGTTATTGTTCCAGCCGTAACCGCTCATCATGGATGAGCCAAAATCGTTCACGCGGGCATACATGTTCCCCGCGAAAAAGATGACCGCCGCCAATGCCAGGACTGCGAGGACGGTCAGAGTAGTGGATAAAGTTTTATTCATGGTTTGTCTCCTGTTTTTATACATCACACGGTTGTGTGTTGTTCTATGACACCAGTATAGGATTTGCCATTGAAGAGGATGTAAAGCGACTATAAAGATATGGTAAAGGTTATTCGAGTGGTCGGCAGGAAGCTCATGTTGCACCTACTTAAATTTGTCTCATTCGTCTGTATTTTGTACTATATAGAAGTCTAGTTAGAAACGTTGAACGCGGTGTGGCGCGCGGCGACAAATTGAACTGAAATCATCTCCGACCTTCGTCGGAGATTTTTAATCCCAAACGCCCGATGACTCACACAGCAAAATCCTGCATACTATGAGCAGGATTTTTTCATGGAGGCAGAAATGTACACAAACGATTTTAACACCGCCTATGAATACGAACGCCGCGCCGCGGCTGACAGTCAACGCTCACGCGGGCTTGAAAGTAAACAACGCTCAGATATTCCTGCGCCGGTAATGATAACTGGCGTTGTCGCAGGGATTATTGCACCGTTGAGGGTGTTGTAGGTGTTCGGAGCAGGCAAAGAATAAATATGATCACCATTGTCATAGTGGACGACCAGCCCACCGTCCGCGCAGGATTGCGGATGAGGCTCGCGCTCGAAAATAATATCCAAATCGTCGGCGCTGCGCAGGATGGAAACAACGCGGTTAATGTTGTTGCCCGTCTCAATCCTGATGTCGTCATCATGGATTTGGAAATGCCCATCATGGATGGACTCGCGGCGACGAAAGCGCTGAAATCATCCATGCCTGAAACTCAGGCCATCATCCTGACCATCCATGACGATGAAGCGACGCGCAAATAGGTGCATGATTCGGGCGCGGCGGGATTTGTCTCCAAACATGCGGATGATGTTGTACTGTTGAACACAGTCCGCGCACTTGCGAGACGGACGAATAGCAGGATGTGAGAGGTTGACGTGACATCCACACTCAAATGGTTCAATGTTGGGTTGCGCGCCGTGATGGAACTTGGCATCTTCATCGCGCTGGGATATTGGGGATATAAAACAAGCGAAGGTGTGACGATGAAAATTTTGTTGGGCATCGCCACGCCATTAATCGGTTTTGGAGTTTGGAGTCTGGTTGACTTTCGCAATGCGGGTGTGTTCGCCGAATCTTTACGCTTAATTGAAGAACTGGTCATCTCTGGATTAGCCGCGCTGGCGTGGTTTGCCGCAGGAGCGCAATCCCAATCCATGGGCTGGGCGCTGGGAATCGTTTCCATCGTTCATCATGTGCTGGTGTACACGCTTGGCGGCAAGTTGTCGAAACGCTGAAAGGAGAACCTATGTATTCAATGCTCATCATTGCAGGCTGGCTTGATGCGCGCCTCGATTGGGAAGAAGATAATAACAAGGAGAAGACATCATGATCACAGGTCACTTTGGTTTGGCGGCGGGCGTCAAGAAATTTGCGCCGCTCCTCCCGCTTTGGTCGCTTCTGCTGGCGACCTTCTGGCTGGACATCATCTTCACCATTTTCTCGATGTTCGGTCTGGAAAGTTTCGCACCGATGAATCCCGCACAACCGGTGTACGGCGAAGTCATCATCAACGCGCACTACACACATTCACTCGCCGGAGCGCTTTTGATTTCCCTCTTCACGGGATGGCTGGCAAGTCTGCCCTGGAAGAAAGACGGCGGATTATTCATCGGCGCAGTCGTGTTCTCGCATTGGATTCTGGATTTACTCGTTCATCGTCCTGACCTCTCAATTCTGCCTGGGAATTTGGGCAACCTGCCGCTTCTGGGTTTTGGTTTATGGCAATATCCTCGACTCAGCGGAACGATAGAACTTGTTCTTGCGATAGGAGGCGCCACCTTGTATTGGATGGGCGCTGCAAAATTAAAAAGAGACCAGCGCCGCCGCGCGTTGACAGCCAGCCTTGTGACGGGCGCACTTCTGCTTATTCTCTTTGTCTCAAATATCTCCGGATTATGACCAATGAAAAATATTCCCGCTCATCAAACGACTTTGCTCCGCGATTTCCGCGCCGCGTATCCGTATCATCAACTTCAGTTCGAAGATTGGTCGTGGCGATATATCCGCGCGGGACGCGGGAAACGCGCGCTGTTGCTTTTACCTGGAGCATTCGTCGGGGCAGAGATGTGGCTTCATCTCATCCTGTCGCTCGAAAGTCGTTACCGTATCCTCGCGCCAGATATGCCATCCATATCGTTGACTCCTGCCGAGATGTACGCCGCGTTCATCAAACTACTGGATCGTGAAGGCATCAACAAAGCGACCGTCATCGGCTATTCGGCGGGGGGCGGATTGGCGCAGGCATTTACACAGGCGCATCCCGAACGCGTGGATGCCCTGATACTGTCGCATTGCACGCCGTTCAGTTCGGATACCGCCCGCCGTGTGGAACGATTGATTCGCGTTGTGAAATTATTGCCCGTGTCGTTTATCCGCGCCATTTTCAGGAGACGCTCCAAAGATTACCCGTCTACTTCTGAATGGGCAGGCTTCACCCGCGCATTCTTCGCCGAACGAATTGCTTCGCTTGATAAAACAGACCTCATTCAATTCTTTGAATCAGGCATGGAGACCGCACGCGCCTTCAACTTTGACGCGCAGAAATGGCGCGGGAAAACTCTTCTGCTATCATCAAAAGACGACACGACCACTTTCAAACGGCTGGGCGAAATGCAGGCGCGTTATCCCGCCGCGCGGACGCACATCTTCGAGCAGGGCGGGCATCATACGGTTTTGTTGTTTCCCGAAATCTTTACCGCAACGCTCGTAAATTTTCTGAATGGGTTGGCATGATTCCTAACCCCGCATCAGCCTTAAGTCTGAGACACAAACACTCCTTTTTTACGGTTTCAGCAGTTCTGTAGGCTGATATAACGAAAACATGGAAACAAAAATATGAGCATCATCGTCATCCGTACATGAGCGAATGCTCAAATCAAATTTATCTGTAAAAGGAGAACAAAAAATGAAACACAAAATCTTTTCACTCGTATCCTTGTTGATGGTTGTGATGCTGTTCGCGGCATGTGCGCCACAGGTAGCAGGGACTGATGATCCTGCCGCACCTGTGCCTTCCGTGCATGGCGACCCAACGGAAGCTGAAGCCAGCCTGATGAATGCCTTGCAAACGGCAGGCGCGAAAGTAGAATTTGGCGACTCGGTCGAACAGCCTTTCTTCACTGTGACGGGACAGATCATCAAAGTCAACGGCGCGGACGTGCAGGTCTTCGAGTACAAGTCTGCTGAGGCGATGGAAAACGAGGCGGTTCTGGTCTCAGCTGATGGCGGTTCAATCGGCACAAGCATGGTCTCATGGATGGCAACTCCGCACTTCTTCAAGGCTGGTTCCGTGCTCGTCCTCTATATTGGGGATGATGCCGCAATCCTTGATCTGTTGAAGAGCGCGCTGGGTGAGCAGTTCGCTGGCAGATAAGATGTCAGAGGAGGCGATGCCGATTAAACAGAAACAGACTCCAGTTAAGTCTGAAGCGCAAATATCCGAGGCGAAACGTCTCGGATATTTTATTTCAATTCAATCTACGACTTTTGTCCGATGAAATATCCATTGATTGACCGATGTTCATCGGAAGAGAGTTTGATAATCTAAAACAAAGGAGAAATAAAATGAACAAAATTCGATTCACATCTTTGTTGATGTTATTTGTAATAGCGCTGGCGGCGTGCGCGCCACAGATGCAAGTTGCTTTGCCGACTGATGTTGCCGAGCAACCGACCGTGATTGCTATCAGCACGATTCCTGCGAACACGGCTTCGATTAGCGGCGCAGTGTGGCATGACGTGTGCATGATTGCGGGAGGCGAAGGCGGCGCGCCGATGCAACCCTCGGCGGGCTGTATCGTTTCGAGCGCGGGAGGCTATCGCGCCAACAGCACGCGCGAAGCGGACGAGGCAGGGCTTGGCGATGTGTTGGTCTCGTTGGGATATGGCGCGTGCGGCGCAACCGATGATTATTTTGAGATAAGAACAAACGCAGATGGTTCTTTTATGTTTGCGAATTTAGCCGCGGGGACGTATTGCGTGCTGGTCGATTCTTTGCGCGCCGAGAACGCGTTGTTATTGCCTGGTGAATGGACAACCGTTGTGAACGATACAGGCGCGAGCTTCTCGGCGATCACGGTGACGCTTGTTGATGGTGAACAAAAAGCAGGTATCAATTTCGGTTGGGATTATCAATTTCTACCGTTGCCCGATGTACAACCCATCACGCCGACTCCGATTGCGAATTGCGTTGACTCGGCATCGTACGTCGCGGATCTAAGCATCCCCGATGGCACGATCATTTCTGTGGGCGACAAGTTCGTCAAGACCTGGCGGCTTCGCAACACTGGCACTTGCACGTGGACAGCGTCATATGCGCTTGTCTTCGTTGACGGAAACAACTTGGGCGCGGTGTCATCCATTCTATTGCCTGTGGAGGTCGCGCCAAACAACACGGTGGATGTTTCGGTATCGTTCGTCGCTCCATCGAATGACGGGACGTATCAAAGCAAGTGGAAACTTCGCAATGCAAGTGGTGTGATCTTCGGGATCAACAACAGCAGGGATGGTTCGTTCTGGACGAAAATTCGAGTTGGCGCTGTTTCGATAAGCCCATCTTCCATCAGCGGCGCGGTGTGGTCGGATTACTGCACGGTTATCGGTGGAGAAGGCACGCCTGCGACTCCATCGGGCGGTTGCGTTCAAAATCAGACTGGCGGTTATAAAGCGGATGGGCTCTGGAATAACGGCGAGGCAGGCATCGGCGGCGTGACAGTGACTCTCACGCCTGGTCAATGCCCAGGGGATTCGAATCGGGCGGTCAATGCCGTGACAGGTTTCGGCGGCGCGTATGGCTTCGATAAACTCAATGCAGGGACGTATTGTGTCTCGGTCAATCCGCAGAGCAATGCCAACCTCAATCTGCTCATCCCTGGCGAATGGACGTTTCCATTTTTCGGAGTGGGTTATGTTACGGTCGCACTCGGCGCGGGCGAGAACAAAATCGGTGTGGACTTTGGCTGGGATTATCAGTTCAAATGATATTTGATTACGGAACGTCTTCATAGATGATGAAGGCATGTTCAAAACAAGGAGAACAATCATGTCTTTGATTCAAGGTTTAATCGCAGGGTATGGAATTGCCATCCCTGTCGGCGCAATTGCGGTTTTGATTGTTGGCGTTGGATTACGAAAAGGCTTTTCGGCCGGATTTATGGCGGGTGCAGGCGCGGCAAGTGCGGATTTGTTATTCGCCGCCCTCGCCGCAGTAGCAGGACAATTGTTGGGCGACGTTCTCGCCCCAATCCAATTGCCTTTACGTCTGGCAAGCGCAGCCCTGTTGGTTTCCATCGGGGGATATGGTTTGTGGAAATTACAACGGACAAATTCTGTCGCTGAACGAACAATCGCGAACACAAAAGAAAACGCCAGAATCTTTTTCCAATTTCTGGGTCTGACCCTGTTGAACCCCATGACTGTGGCATATTTTGCATTGCTCATCCTTGGCGGAGGCGGCAGGGGCTTAATCACTCCCCTTGACCGCGCCATGTTTGTGTTTGGCGCGGGCATCGCCTCGCTATCCTGGCAAACCCTGCTGGCTGGCTTCGGTTCTTTTGCTGGCAAGCGGATTACACCCCGCATACATATGGCGACCAATTTACTGGGCAATGTCATTGTGATAGGACTTGGAGTTAACATTCTCTTTCAGTTGGCAGGCATTTGATGAGGAAGCCGCCTCCATCTTAAGACGGAGGCGGCTATCCATCCGTTGAGAGATGTGCACCAGGCGGTGAATGCCCATAATGGGAACATAGTCAAGAAAGGAGCAAGGCCATGACCGATCAATTCTTATTTGTGTTATCGGGCAAATCCGACAGCGGCAAGTTGATTCGCTTTTTCAAAGTGGTCGGCTTTCTCGGCGGGATGATTTGGTTCAGCCGTATCTTGATTGTCGTTGCCATTCTCGGCGGCATCCTGTTCGTGATGAGATGAATATCATGACGACAAAACCGCAACTGCTTGAAACCTTGCAGACTCGCCGCGCCGCATGGGACGTGTTGCTCGCCTCCGTTGCCGAAGAGCGCATGACCCAGCCTGGCGCGGCGGGACATTGGTCGGTGAAGGATATCGTTTCGCATGTCACGGCGTACGAACGCTGGCTCGTCGAATGGTTGACTGCCGCGTCGCAGAACACTTTCCCCGCGCCCTCGCCTCTCGACGACGTGGATATCGAACGCCGTAACGCGCGCGTTTATGAATTGACTCACGCCATGTCGTTGCAGGATGTGATGAACGACGCGCATCAAAACTTTGACGCGTTGCTCACCATCATTGAAGTTCTGCCCGATGAATATTTCAACAACCCGCAAAGCGCTGAATGGTTCATGAAACCTTACTGGAGCAAAATGAACGCCGTCCCCGACGCGGTCATCAATCTCTCCGCCGACCATTACGACGAACACATCCCCACCATCAAACCATGGATTGAAAAGGATACGCAATGAAAACCGAACTCCGCCCGTTTCCCGATTATGGTTTGAGCGAATCGCTCGCCCTCATGAATTTCGGCTTCTCCGATTACTTCGTTCCCATTCAACTCGCCCTGCCGATGTATCTCAACATGTCGCGCACCGAAAGCGTTGACTTCACCATCAGCCGCATAATTTATTTGGACGACGAAGCCGTGGGTGTTGCCCTGCTCGCAAGGCGTGGATGGACAAGCCGTCTCGCCGCCATGAGCATCGCCCCCGCCTCCCGCGGACGTGGGGCTGGTCGCGCCGCGATGAACCTTATCCTCTCTGAGGCCTCTTCCCGCGGCGACCGCAGCATGACACTGGAAGTCATCGAGAACAACGCCCCCGCCGTTCGTTTGTATGAATCCTGTGGGTTCAAGACTTGGCGAAGGCTGGTCAGCTATGAAAGCCCACTCCCCGTAAAAAACACCACTGAACATTATTCGGTGTTGAAAGAGGTGGACATTCGTGAAGTTGCTGCATTGGTCACCACGCATGGGCTCGATGAATTGCCCTGGCAGATCTCTAGAGAGTCGCCGTCACAGTCCAACCCGCCGGGCAAAGCCTATCAAATGGATGACGCATATATCGTCATCTCGAACCCCGCCGCGGAGCGGATCGCGATCCGCTCCATTCTTGTCAAACCCGAGTCGAGCGGGCAGCAACAGGCAGCACGGTTGATCCAGGCTGTTATGCAGAAACATCCGAGCGAAAAATGGTTCGTGCCCGGGCTGTGCCCTGAAGAACTTGGCGGTTTGTTCGAGAAACTTGGTTTCACGCGGGACGAGCTTTCACAATTGCAGATGCACAAACAACTTGTATAAGGAGGCCGAATTGCTTCGAAGAGATATTCGATACCAGGCGGCGATCATCCAAAAAGGACAGGTCTTGCTCCTGCAAATGCGGTCACCTCAAGGGGAGGTCTTTTGGCTTCCGCCCGGAGGAGGGCGCGAAGGAAACGAAACGCCTGAGGAATGTTTGAAACGGGAAATGCGTGAAGAGACCGAATTGAAAGTTCAGGTTGAACGCCTGTTGTTCACGCAACCGGATATGCCAGGCGGTGTATACGATCAATTGCACACCTATCTTTGCCGCCCGATCTCTGGCACGGCTCGCGCCGGAAACGAACCCGAAATAGCAAGTATGCCAGTTTTGGATATTCAGGGCATTGGCTGGTTTGACTTAAGTGATGACTCTGCATGGCCTCCTCCTGACGAGGTGGGAAAGATTACTTTAGCCTGGCTGCAAAAACTTCGTCAGGCAATTTCGTAGAAAAATCCGATATGGAATTTCTTATTCAAAAGGCCTCGCAATCCGACCTCAACTATCTCACCATTTCAGACCTGCGCTGTGGTGCTGAAGATGACGGGTTGGACGAGGTGCCTGAACTGAAAGAGGATACTGTTCTTCAGAATCATAGGGTAAAGATCGAGAAATTTATCCATGATGATCAAAACGGCGCATGGATCGGCTGGACAGCGGAGCAAAAACCTGCAGGCATGTTGCTCTGCCGTTTCCGCGACCAATCGAATGAATCCCCGGAGATCTTCCATGACGGGACAGTGTTCGGAAACCTCGAGCCCGCAATCTTTCCTCGTGACGGACGTTTTGTAGAGATATTCCAGTTATGGGTCGAGCCGGAATACCGGCGGATGGGTCTGGCAACCCAACTCAAGAGACATATCGAAATTGAAGCTGCCCGGCAGGGCATCGGGATGATCTACACCCATACCCGGGAAGTCAACTTTCACGTTTTGGAATTGAATCGCAGGCTTGGGTATGAGGTAGTCCGCAGTGGACCCATATGGGATGATGTCATTCGGGTAAGCCTGGTTAAATATATATCCACAAAGGAGAAGTAAAATGAGAATTGTTGTATTATCAGATGTTCACGGAAGTGCCTTTGCGCTTGAAACCGCGCTTGCGGATATGAAGCAAACCGCCTACGATCACATTGTCTGCAACGGCGACATGATCCAGAGCGGACCCCAGCCGCATGAGACCGTTCAATTGCTGCGAGAGATGAAATGCTCCATCGTGATGGGCAATTCCGATGCGTGGCTGATAACCGGGGTCGAGACCGATGCGCATCTGATCTCGGAGGAGCGCCGCAAAAAACTCGATATTGTCCGCACATGGTCGCTGAGCAAATTGAATGATGAAGACCTCGCCTTCATAAATGCATTTCAGCCGACCGTAGCATTGGATCTGGGTCGTGGCAGAAACTTGCTCGCCTTCCACGGTTCGCCGACCTCGTTCGACCAATTCCTATTACCGTCCACGTCTGAAGATGAATTTCAGGAAATACTAAAACCTTACGCGAATAACATCCTCACCGGCGGGCACATGCACCTGCAATATACGCGCCGATTGCGCGACAGCCAGAATTTTTTCTTCAACCCGGGCAGTATTGGCGTGGCATACAACCATGAACAGTCGGGAGCGGCCTTGCTCGACCCGTGGGCGGAATATGCTATCCTGACGGTTGATGGACGGCATACAAGCCTTGAGTTTCGCCGCATTCTGCTCGACATGCACAAGATGGCAGAGATCTATCGTCGGAGCGACCGACCATTTGCAGATACCGCGATGGAACAATATATGAACTACGAGACTGGAGTGGCAATATAATTCATCGCATACCCCATCCTGTGAGGTGATATATGCCTGCGACTGCCGGAATTTTTAAGCGGCTCGATACGATCCTGATACGTGTTACCGATTTTCCGCGTTCGAAAACCTGGTACGAAAAGGTCCTTGGCCTATCTGTCAGTTATGTAGATGACCATGAACGGCTCGTTGTCTTTGATTCCCTTCGGGGATACATACCCCGCCGCTTGCGGTGGAATAAGGGGTTCGGGGCTTGCCCCGAGGTTCATACCTTTGATTTGGGAGTTGGCGCCAGCGTGACTTTATGGCAGATCCAGGCAGGAGAGCAATTCACAGCAGCCAGAATCACGGGTGCCTATCCGACCTTTCTTGCGGAAGACGCGGTGATGACGCGCAATTTGCTGTTGGAGTTTGGCGTCAGGGTTGAGGACATTGTCAATACGGGCGGAGTATTGTCATTCGGTTTCTTTGACCCCGATGAAAATCGGCTTGAAGTGTGTCAGGTTTGATCCAGGCAGCATGAAACAACTAATATCCAGGCAAGCGTACGCCCTTTTCATAAGATCCGTAACACACAAGAGTGCGGAGTTGCGTGTTTATGCCGCGCCCAATGGCGTGCTTCGCTTCCCTGTCGGCACCGTGAATGACAGGGAAGATTTGCTCGAAGGTTTGGCGCGCGAACTGCATGAAGAGATGGACATAGGTGACTTCAAGGTCTTGCGCAAATTAGGAGTTCATCGCTATTACAAACCTGACGTTGATAAGCACGTAGAGCGGCACGATTTTCTTTTACAAGCATCAGATGTATTGCCGGATAATTTTTCATACACAGTTCAAAGCCATGATAAGGATGACGGCATGATCTTTGATTATCATTGGATGGGTCAGGCTGAAATCAATCAACTGGATTGGGAATTCAAGGACTGTATAAAGCCTGAATACATCCCTGTGTTTTTCCAAACAGGAGAAGCCGGGCATCGATGAAATCGTAATAAGGCAGGCAAA
>CAYTDB010000121.1:0-16370 GCA_964436455.1 uncultured Anaerolinea sp.
GTCGTCAGCCCGACGTTCTGTCTGAAAAATAGGTTTTTCGACAGTCTCGTTGGGCGCCCAGAAGAATTTCAAGTTTGGAGTTTCTTTTTTGAAATGTAGCTGATTCTTCAGTTTGCATCTGAGTACCAAATTTTGGACAGCTTGATTTCAAGTTCCTGTCATTTTCGTCGGGTATAGCTTTCGTCGTTGTCTATTAGTGTTCTCCATAAAGGATCATAGGAAATGTCAGAAATCTATTGTAGAAACTGCGGGAATGTCGTCCAACCTAACGACCTGTATTGTAGAGAATGTGGTTATTTACTGAAAACCATGTCGAACTGGCAGACAGTTAGAGTTGGACTCGTAATTGGGTTTATCCCTACAGGATTAGCATTCTTATTCTCTTCGCTGACAACCGGTCTTTTTTATGGGTTCATAATACCTTTAGCACTAAATATCCCAATGGGTATACCAGGTGGAGTGATTGGCGCATTGATAGGCATGCGATGGAAAAAAACAAAAGGCGTCACCCAAATTGGGGCAATACTTGGAACAATCATTGGGACTGGGTTGGGATTTTTGTTGGCAAGATTAGGAGTAGGAATTGCAGTACCGCAGTAGATTCTGCAAGTCTTACACAATTCTTGTGAATTTATTCTTTGTACCAAGTTCATTTACAAAGACACAAGGATAGTATTTTCTTCAGAGTAAATCTTTCCATAAGGCTTACTTCAAGAAGTTCAAACTAGGTTTCTAAAAGAGGAAAAATGGAACTTTCACTTCTGTTTATTTTATTAGTTCTGTTGGTCTTGATTATGTTTGGGATACCAATACTGTGGAACGTGAGTTCAATGGGTAAGCACGAAACACGAAAAAAACCATTCAGGTTGACTCTCGTTATTGGGATAACAGTTATAGTCATTGCAACTTACCAAGTATTATCAAGAGTCATGTGGTACCCTGAAGAACGTATCTTCTTTGGTATTAACCTCGCTAGCATGTGGATGTTAATATGGTTTGCGATTCCTTTATTTTGGATATTAACCAATAAAATCCGAAATGTTATCATTAGGTGGATTTGTAGAGTACTACTAATCATCACCGCCGCTTTTTCTATTTTCATATTTGTTGTTAGTTGTGCTGGTATAGGTCCTGCAGGCTGTATGTAATTTTCCAATGGCAAATAAAAAATCCTTCGATAGCGCCCAACACCGCGTGCAGCCGACTTGGGGTACGCGCCGCGTTATTTTGGCATTTTTCGTGGCTTCGAGCATTTCCCGTTTCGACAGGGAGTCTTAGCCCTCGCACCTGCCACTAGCGCGAGCCGTTGGGCAACCCATCTAATAGGTTATGGTCTTTTTTTGAAATGCAGCTTCGCACCAAGAGTAAGCAATATGTTTTGTGCATAGGTATGCCTTTCAAACCTAATTCAGACATCGAGATAAATTAAGAGAAACTATGTACCTAATTCAAAAAGCCCCCTTCCTGTACTTATTCCTTTTTTCATTGGCACCACTAATTCTAGGGTTTAGAGGCTACAAAAATACCCGTGAGAATGAAGATCGTTTAGAGCAAACAATGAAAGGAGCAGGTATTGGATTGCTCTTTGACATGCCCTTCTTATGCTATATTTTGTTGGCATTCTCCTTTTCATAAAAGCGTAGGTTAACCTTCTCTTAGACATTTCTTTCGATTTTCCCTTATATTTACAGTCGCTCCAAGTTGTATTCTGATTGTTTAGTTTTTTTCGGTAGAGTAGCATTCCTGTTCGGTCAGTAATTCCTTGAGAAAGATTCATTTTGTCCATTTTGGTATTTGAGTGGCCATCTCTTAAAATCAGCGCAAAAGATTGAGTGGCGCGTCAAGTTTGGTGTGTTGGCGATAAAGTCTTTTTTTGGTCATCGTTATGAGAGGCACAAGGTGACCAACAAGGCGTGCAGCCGACTTGGGGTACGCGCCGCATTTTTGAGCATGTTTCTGGCTTGAGGTTGGTTCCGTTTCGACGGCGAATCCACCCTCCCACCCCAAGCGGGTACGCAAACCGTTGAAACTGTCGAAAAGTCCCTTTTCAAAAATTGATCTTTGGAAAGTAGAAAGGAAGCATCAAAAAACGCCTGATATTTGGCGCTCCACACAACATTTTGGCGATTTTTGAGCCTGTTGTGGGAGATTTTTGTGAAGATTTTTCAAGCAAAGAGTTTTTCGACAGTCTCGTTAGGCAACCCCTTATTTGGCGAATGTTACAATCCGCGTATGGCTATTATCGTTTCACTTCGAGAATTGGTTGATGAATTACAAATGCTCTCAGACGAGAGTCATGCCTACTTGAATAAAACCACTGGCAAAGTTATCACGATTACAGATGATGATTTTGCAATGGTAAGAAATGCAGACGAATTTGACGAAATTGAAGAAAATGATGACAGTGAAATTACCGACAATTTGAGCGAATATTCAGATTTGGAGACAGAGTTCTTCCAAGACGTAAAGAATATTTTGTCATTGGATGATGATTATCTGAAACTCCCAAGCAAGTTTGATATTGATGAGTATGAGATTATGGAAAGATTTTGTCTTTCCATTCCAAACAATACAATTAGCAATGTGTTTTTAGACATGATACGTGGTTCAGGTGCGTTTCGGAGATTCAAAGATTTGATCTATCGGTACGACATTGAAAAAGATTGGTATCAATTTCGAGACGAAGCTTACAAAGAAATTGCCATCTCATGGCTTGAAAGTAATAACTTTGCTTATACGGATGACATGAATGGAAGAGCGCAAAACAGTTGAGAAAATTTGACCTCGGGCAGGTTGTGTTTATTAGTTCGTCTCAAAGTAAATCGTTGGGCACCGGTTTGCCTTATTCGTTTTGCGTCATGTAAAAAGCCAGAGGGTCTTGCGTTCAGTGGGGTTGCCAACGATATAGTTCATCAAACAAACCAATCTTGATATCAGTTTTCATACAGAGGTTCCTATGTCAAATCCAAACCTTGACATTAACAAAGTAATCAGGGTGCCAACCTCGACGCCATTGCGCTGGTGAGCATTGCCTTGATCATCTGGCGGGGGCCAATAAACCGTCGGCTATTCGGTCAAACTACTATTAACATCCTTGATTGAACAAAGACCGGAGAACGAATCTCCGGTCTTTGTTTGAAGGGATCATGGCTCATGCAAAACCCATTTACTTCAACAATAAGCATCATCGCTTAGAACACTACGCGGGATACAACATATCCTTGCAGCACTCCGGATCGCATGAGATCTGTTTGTATGGCCCGAAAATATAAAAAGTCTATCAGCCGATAGGAGTCTCCGACTCAAACAATTCGCTCCACCAATCCAATGCTAGTGTTGTTTCGACACCGTATATCGTTCGTGATGAAATCGATTATCAAAATCCAACAAGGAGGTTCCCATGCTTATACCAAATTTCGATATGGACAAGTTGTGAGACGCGAAGGAGAGAAGGCTGGAAGAAAGCGTCAAAGTTGATCCCTGTAATCCGTGTGATTCTCGCCGTTACTACGAGCGTCGATTACCTGGAACAATTAATCGCCAGATAAATACATAATCATTTTTCAATAGAAAAAGAAGGGCTGTCCTTTTGGACAGCCCTTCTTTTGTTTGGAGGAACTATGACACGAAAGAAATCTCTCATTTATCTCATTCACTTTGAGCAAAAATATCACCACGCAGGTCACTACCTGGGTTACACCAAACACCCTTGGCTCCGGATCATTACCCGCCGGGCAAACACAGGAGCCAAGTTGTTGCGCGCCGTAAATCAGGCTGGTATCGACTGGGCTGTTGTCAGGACCTGGGCTGTGGATTCCCAGGATCTGGAAAGGAAACTCAAAAGCCTGAAGAACTCTCCGCGTCTTTGCCCCATTTGCAACCCGAGCTGGCTGACGAAGTACAGAATGAGTATGCACAGATGCAGTGGGAATTGGATCAATCCGTCTACAACCCAGACCTGCCGCTGCCCTGGTGATCAAGAGCGGTGTTGTACGAGCGTTTCGTACAACCTGCCAGCGCGCAGCCAATCAAACCATAACCACACTGTGCAGGAAGTAATTACCTGCCATCAGAAAAGGAGGAACGTAAGCATGTCGATACCAAAAGGACTCGCCGCAAGGGCGGTCATTGAAACAGCCCGCGGAAAACCAAAGCTGTACATCGAGGTCCGGGAAGGAAACCAGTTCTCGAATTTCTACTCCATCTATACCGCAGTTGGACGCGGTCGCGGTCGTATGGTGACACCGGGCATCCCAAGACATAGAGGCTTTGCTGATGCCCTGGAAGATGCGATGGAGAAAATCGTGAAAGCAATGAAGACACACGCAAAGCGAAACAGGATAGAGATTCAAATTCAAACAACTGTCCGGATATACCGCAAACGCCTGTACCGCAAACTGCTCAACATGCGCCCGGACGAATTGGGATTGACTCGTATCAGCTACCAACCCAACCCCAGGCTGGTACGCGCTGAACCTGCCAGGGTGCAAAACGGCCCAATACCAACAACCTATACACCGCTCGCAAAGCGATGGCAGATCATGACCAACAGGAGGTGAGAGATCAAAACACAAACGACTCACTACCCATTCCATCAAACCGCCCTTTCGGGCGGTTTTTCATTTCACTAAGGAGGTGAACTATGACCAGTACTTTCTACTTTTCCCCACACATCGAAAGAGTCCATCTGGGTGGGGATGCGCAAAAAGCCGAGAACAATCTGCGAGTGATTCGACTCATCAAGCAGTTGGAAGAAGAAGCGAGAAATGCAACGCCGGAGGAACAGACTCTTCTGGCCACCTACACCGGTTGGGGAGATTCCAGTGTGCTCCACCACAAATTATCCGAGGTGGTTGATTCGGTCACCGAGGAAGAGTGGGCTTCGATCCAGGGCAGCACACTGAACGCCCACTACACAACGCTTTCGATCATCCGTGCCATGTGGTCTGGGGTGATGCGCCTCGGCGCTGGCAGACTCCCAACCCTCCGCGTTCTGGATCCATCCGCAGGCGTGGGTCACTTCTTCAGCGCCATGCCGGAAGTCCTTCGCGCGAACTCTCGCTGGGTTGAGATCGAACTCGACAAAGTGACCGCCCGCATCCTGAAGTATCTGCATCCGGATACAGAGGGCAGGAACGCGACATTCAACGCTGGCTTTCAGAATGTTCCACTCATATCTGAACAATTCGATCTGGTGATCTCCAACATCCCATTCGGAAATTACCCGGTCATCGACCGCACCATGAAGGATGCACGCTTGAAGGCGTGCATTCATGACTACTTCTTTGCGAAAGCGGTGGCGCTTGCCAGACCAGGCGGCGTGATCGCTTTCATCACCAGCCGGTACACCCTCGACAAGAAGAACAAGACCGTGCGTGAGTGGCTGGCACAGCATACCAATCTTCTGGGCGCAGTACGTCTTCCCGATACTGCCTTTCTGAGCAACGCCGGCACAGAGGTTGTGACCGACATCCTTTTCCTGCAAAAGCGTTACGAAGTACGCCAGGGCGATTGGCCGTCCTGGGTTGACACGCAGGAAGTCGAGCTGGATCACAACGGTTACTGGAAGAACGATGAGGACAAGGACGGCAAGGTGCGGCACAACCTCATCTACTGCGAACATCCGGAGTGGATGGTCGGCCATGTCGCGACCAAGCGGGGAATGTACAGCGCCGGTGAGTATACGGTCAAATACGATGGCGACCAGCCCATCGGTGATGTGGTTGCGGACATCCTGGAGAACATCCTGCCGGAAGATGGATTGCTGGCAGGATACAGAGCAGCGCATGTCAATGAGGTTGTCCTTGCAACAACTCCCCCACCCCATGTCATTCCCATCCCGGACGATATGCCGCTGGACCATCGCCGCCGCCTGGAAAGTTTGAGAGCGATCTACGATGCCGCACGAAAACTACTGGACCAGGAAGCCTCAGGCGGGAACCTTCTTGCGATTGCGAAACAGCGCGAGGCGCTCAATGAAACATACGACTCCTTTGTCTCGCGCTTCGGACCCATCACCAACAAACTGAATCAAAAGATCGTGACCGGCAGCGCGGCCCTGCCATTCCTGCTGGCGCTCGAACTGGATTACCAGGCTCTTACCAATACGGCAAAGAAAGCTCGTATCTTCTACGACTCAACGGTTCGCGGTCTGGGACTGCCCGAGGAGGTCAAGGATTGCCAGGATGCATTCCTGTTCTGCCTGAACAAAACCGGCGGTGTGGACATGGAGTGGATCGCTTCGCTTGCAAAAGTATCCGTTGAGCAGGCCGAGAGCGAGTTGACCGGCAGGATCCTTCCGACGCCGGAGGGCCATTGGGAAATCGCGGAAAAATACCTGTCCGGCAACATCGTGGAAAAACTGCAGGCCGCCCGGGCGATGGTGGCGCTTGACGCGCGTCTAAAGAGGACCATGGATGCGCTGACACAGGCACTGCCCAAGCCGCTCAAGCCAAACGAGATCAAGGCACGCCTGGGCTCCGGATGGATCCCGACCGACTACATCGAGGAGTTTGTACGCGAGATCCTGCCAGGCGTATCGCCGCAGGTCACCTACATCCCCCAACTTGGCACATGGAAATTGAGCCTCCGCAACAAGTGGGCCATCCCGGCCGAAAACACAACCCGCTGGGGCACCGAGCGCAAGGGCGCTTTGGAACTGCTGGAGGCGGGCTTGAATGCCCAGACGCCGGTTGTTTACGATGAAATGGATGGCAAGCGCGTGATCAACAAGGAAGCCACGCTGGCCGCACAAGCCAAGCTGGAGGAATTGAAAGCGCACTTTGTGACATGGCTTTGGAAGGACGGCAAGCGCGCGGATCATTTAGCCAGGATCTACAACGAACTCTTCAATGTGTTCGCTCGGCCGAAATACGATGGTTCCCACCTGACCTTCCCTGGTCTGTCCTTGGATGTCACTCCAAGACAACTCCAAAAGGATGCGGTCTGGTTCAACCTGCAAAACCGGTCGGCGCTGGTTGGAGATGAAGTGGGTCTTGGGAAGACACTGACGGCCATACTCAGCGCCATGGAAGCGATACGTCTTGGGTTTGCAAACAAGGCCATGTTCGTCGTGCCAAACCATTTGACCGAGCAGTGGCGGGAACAATTCATAGCGGCATATCCTAATGCCAAAGTACTGTGCGCTGGCAAGGACGACCTCAGCAAACAGAACCGCCTACATTTCATGAGCCGGATTGCCACGGGAGGCTGGGATGCGGTGATCGTGCCGCAGTCGTCCTTCAAACTTCTGCCTGTCAAACCGGAAACCATGAATGAATTCATCGAGGCGGAGCTGGAGGAACTGCGGGATTTTCTGCAGCAACTCAAATCCTCCGATGATTATGACCGCCGCGCCATGAAGGAGATCCAAAAGGCGATCAAGCGCTTCGAGGCAAAACTGGTGGACAAGTCCGACATGGCCAAGGACAGCACCAACACGATCACGTGGGAGCAGCTGGGGATCGACCTGCTGGTGGTGGATGAGTTCCATTGCCTGCCCTACGGCGCGCGCGTGCTCACGGATCGCGGACTGCTCCCCATCGGGGAGATCGTCGAAAAACACCTGCCGGTGCGGGTGAAATCGGTTGACCTGTCCACCCAGGAAGCCAGGTGGAGGCCGGTCACAGGCTGGTTCAACAACCCACAATCCGCGCCCATGGTGCGGGTCGTGCATGAACGCGGGGTATTGGAATGTACCGCCAACCACAAGGTTTGGACGGAGGAGGCAGGATATGTCGAAGCAGGAAAACTCACGAAGAAGCACACGCTCAAAATTTTGCCCGGTATGCAAAAAGGAGTTTATTTCCAGCCAACGGGGGAAAGCTGGGCAAAAGCAGATCCACTGTTCGCGGGAATGCTGGAAATGGCGTGGAAACAAACTGGTAATAAAACATTGCCAGCTATGCGGAAAAGAATTCACGTTTCCGTCAACGGGCAAAAGGAACAACGACAAGCGAAGGTTCTGCAGGAATTCCTGTGCAGCCAAATGGCGGATGGCTCAACCGGAAAGCAGGGAAAGAGCGAAGGAGCATCTCCCTCGTATGCGGGCAGCCTCACAAGCAGCGCTCAGAGGAAAACCCAATCCCGGCGCCTCCGCCCGCATGAAAACAAACAAAACGGCCGAATGGAAGAGGAAAATGTCGGCGATCATGTCCGGTCGCACCTTTCTTGCCCGGGGTGGGAATGGACAATTGACCCGGCAACAGGAGGCGGTGGCGAACGCGCTGGGATTACCCATGGAATATGCCATCCCCACCAAACCAGTGACGCAACACTTCAAGTCTTTGCCCAGCTGCTACAAGGTGGACATTGCCGACCCGGCGCGCAGGCTGGCGATCGAGATCGACGGACGGACACACAACACGAAGAAATGGAAGTTTTTGGACAAACGGAAGACGGAGGTATTGAACGCTCTCGGGTGGTCCGTGTTACGTTTCTCGAATCAGAGAGTGGATTCCGAACTGGAGGCCGTACTCAGAGAGATCAGAGAGTTTACTGCCTCGAAGTAGCCGAGACACATAACTTCTTTGCGGAAGGGGTCCTGGTTTCCAATTGTTATAAGAACCTGTATTTCCACACCAAGATGACGCGCATCGCCGGCCTCCCGAATACAGATTCACAACGTGCCTTCGATATGTTCGTCAAGGTCCGCAATCTCCTGCAAAGCGGCAAACGCTTCATCGGATTGACCGGCACACCCCTCACCAACACCATGGCAGAAATATTCACCATGCAGCGATACTTCCAGTACGACACACTGGTCGATCTGGGACTCTCACACTTCGACGCCTGGGCGCAAATGTTCGCGGACGCGGTCATGCTGCCGGAGATGACCCCGGACGGCGGCGGTTTCCGCGTGAACACGAGACTGGCCCGCTTCACCAACATCCCGGAACTGGCCAGCATGCTGGCGCAATTCATGATCATGCGCCGTTGGGAACAGGTGTCAGACGAGGTGGAGCGCCCGCTCTTGTACAACAACAAACCTACACCGGTCAAAATGCCCGGCTCGAAATTGCTCAAGGACTTTGTCAAAGAGCTGGCCGAACGCGCGGAGGAAGTGCGGGGCGGCAAGGTCGATCCCCGAGAGGATAATCTTCTCAAGATCACTGGCGAAGGGCGCAAGGCGGCGCTGGACATGCGCCTGCTTTTTCCGCAGGCCCCCGACCTTGGGACATCGAAGATCAATACGGCAGCCTGGGTCATTTCAGAGATCTACCACTATACCGAACCGCACAAGGCGGCACAGCTCGTGTTCTGTGACCTTGGCACTCCCAAACCTCATCAAGACAGTGTGGTCCTGCGGGATGAGGAGGGTGACCTGGATGCCGGCAGAGGCGGCGATGATGAACCGTCCTTCAAGAACGTTTATGCCGACCTCAAAACGAAACTGGTGAACAAGGGCGTGCACGCAGATGAGATCGCCTTCATCCACGATGCCAAAAATCCGGAAGCCCGCGCGCAGCTGTTTGAATCAGTCCGAAAGGGTCGCATCCGTGTCCTGATCGGCTCGACAGAAAAGATGGGGACAGGCATGAATGTCCAGACCCGCGCCATTGCCATGCACCACCTGGATGCTCCCTGGAGACCCGCTGACATCGAACAAAGAGATGGCCGCCTGCTCAGACAGGGCAACATCTACCGCGCAGTATTCTCCTTTGTGTACATCACCCAGGGAAGCTTTGACGCGTATGTGTGGAGCCTCCTCGAAACAAAAGCCCGCTTCATTGCCCAATTCCTGACCGGGAACACCCAGGTCCGCGAGATGGATGACGTCGGCGATACGGTCCTCTCGATGGCGGAGATCAAGGCACTGGCCAGCGGCAACCCAAAGATCATCGAGCATGTGATGCTTCAAAATGAGGTGGTCAAGCTCGAGAACCTGCGCGCCTCATGGCAATCCAACCGCAGGGATTCCCAGCGCCGCCTCTCCCAGAACCGGGAAGAGCTTGCACAGGCCCAAACCCGCGTTGGATATCTTCACAAGGCGGCCGAGATCCGTGATGCTCATCCCGGTGAAAAATTCATCATGAAGATCAATGGGGAAGTTTACGAGGAAAGGCGACCCGCAGGAGCTGCACTGATCGAAGCGGCCAGGATCCTGAAGCTCGAGGCGGAACGCACCGGCAGCGAGGCAAGAAAGAACGTGGGGAGCTATCGGGGCTTTACGATGTGGCTGAGGGTCAAGCCCAACAGCGAACGCAGTATGCGCTCGCTCATCGAGGAAGGGGGCAGCGGCGCAGAGATCCTGTTGGATTATGGCGTCCCTCAGGTCCTGGTTGCGCATGTATCCGACTCGGACACGGGAACGGTGATGAGCATGGATGCAACCATCCGTTCGATTGATGGTGAGATCATGAAGAACGATGAACGGATCGAGCATCTCGCAAGGCAGGTAGAGAAGTTCAATGCCGCGCTGGGGGAAGAATGGGAACACGCTTCGAAGCTGGAAACACTCTCGGCCAAGCTTGCCCTCATAGACCGGGAACTGATTGACGCGGGTGTGCACCTATCCAACTCGACCTCCCCTGCCCCGGATAATCAGGATGTGGAGGCTGTTGAAGAGATCGTAACAGCAGAGGTGGTGGAGGCCGGGCCGGAGGTCGAGCCTGTGGCCGTTGTCGATTTCAATCTCGATGAGATCCTGGACCGCATTGCCCAGCTTGTCGCTTCGACAACTGCACCCGAGGAAATGGCGATTGCCATACCCTCCTTCGATGCAGGATCCACCGCCATTCCCGTTACGCCCGCGTTGATCGCTGACCTGAAAGTGCAGGCGCAGACGGCACAGGCGCTGGCAGAACTTGGGGAGAACCTGCTGGTCGGATCGCAAAAGCAAATGACTCTCGACGACTTGTGGAACGCACACCGGATCGACCAGGCTGTGCAGAAAAAATCTGCCGCCAGGAAAAAGGAGGCTCCCGCCAACGCGGAAACGGTCCAACTCACGCTGTTTTAGTGTCGATTTCCTATCGTATCCAAATGTAGAAGACAGCCCGGACATCCATCCGGGCTGTTTTTATTTCAAGAGGTCCAAATGAATTTTGAAAATGTAAGTATCGAAAATCTGGCGTCCAACTACAAAGATTTTTCAGTGGAAGGTTTCAATATCTTTGCCCTGGGAGGCGATCATCTTCCGCATTTGATCTGCGTCTGCCCGAACAAGGATTTCGCACGGGCGATTTGTGCCATGTTGGAGATTGCAGAAAAGGCGCGGACCCTGCAAGCATTGAATGTTTATGTCTCCAGCCACTGCTATTTGGTACCGAAGATCCTTGCCGATGGAAATCTGGGCATGGTGGCAACCGTGATCCATGATGCGGTGTACGTGGATGGGCGGGAACTGGAATACAACGAGCCCGAACTGCTGCTTGGAACCCCCGATTACGAGAATTTCGTCGGCAAGTTCCTGCAACTTCACGAGAAGGTGGTGGGCAATGAGTAACATTCAACTTTCCCTCCTCGATCTATCTCAGCACGCGGCGCAAGTGCATACGCCATCCTCGGGTGAGGAAGCCCAGGATTTCCTCCTCAAGCACTGGAGCAACTCCCAGGACCTGGCCTACTGCACCGTCAACGTATTGCTCCATCCGGACGAACTTCTGTTTGAGTTCGTGGAATACGTCAAGACCTGCCGGCTCGCTGAGGTCGCCGAGGAAATACAAAGACCAACACCTCACGAACGCTTTGACGGCCTGGCGGAATGCCTGAAAAGGCTGGAGTTCACACGCGTTGAGCACGGCGCTAAGGGGGAAATGGTCCTGACGGAAACAACTGTCCTGGATTATGCGATAGACGTTTCCTTTGACGAAGAGGAACTCCGTGAGCTGCGCGCTTTTGGGGTTGCTGGGGCTTCCACCCGGCAGGTGGAGGGATTGATGGAGGATATCAGGAGCTTCGTGGAAAAAGATGCCAAAGGTGAGGCTGCAAGCACGGTGCATCCCTACATCGCGATGCTCAGGCGGCTTGGCATTCCGGAGGAGTCCATACCTGAAGCGAGTGACAAGGATGCTGTGTTGAAAGCGATGCTGGACGGGATTGGTACAAGCGTTGAGAAATTTGAGTGGGTCGTCTCAAGCACCAACATCATGCAGGTTGAATTGCTCTCGGCCGGCGGCCCTGCGGAAAGGAAGCGTTTTTATAGGATGCTTGCCGGGAAGCTGGAGCGCGAATTGGCGTATTTCTCAGGAACGGAACGGTGGTACCGGCACAGAGGCTTTTGGCGGCACGAGATCCTGCTCACCGACGGTGTCATGCATCTTGCCCAAAGCGGCGGCAGGAATGGCGGCACTGCGTTCTGGCTCGTGGACGCGATCGCGTCCTACCAGGGTGAAAAGGTTCTGGCCCGTCACCCATTCCAGGTCTGGAAACTGACTGTAACGGAGTCGGATGACCGTTCCCGCAGCGCCAGATTGGTTTGCACGAACGGGAACAACGAAAAGCCGATTGTTGAGCAGAAGATCGAATATACCGACTTTCTACTCGAAGAAATTCAGCTATACGCATCGGTCGAGCCGGTTGATGAAGCAGGCAGGAAGAAGCGGGTGATCATCCTTCTGCCCAGCGAATATTAGAAAGGAGAAAGAATGGAACCAAGATGCAAAAAATGCGGGAGACCCCTGCGTGATCCAGTCAGTATTGCCCGTGGTATGGGTCCTGGCTGTGCCGGCATCGCAACCAACAGAAAGAGGTTTTCCTCCAGTCACAACCTTCACCAGGGAAAGACATATCCAATTGTCGAGGGAAACTGTGTACGAACGAATCTGTTTTCTTGCGTGGAAGACAGCCAAAGCAGAATCCCAAAAGTCTTGGATGTATACCCATCCGAGCTTGTGAATCTGGTGTTGTCCGCTCTCGAGCCTGGCTCCATTGCTGCATGGGTCAAGAGATACTCCGGCCAGAAGAAGAACAAGTTGCAGCCGATCAGACTGCTAAAACAGATTCGCAGGACCTGCATTGAGCACCGACTGCCCTTCTGGCCCGGTCTTTCCATGAAAGACCAGCCCCTCCCCTGCATCCCTTGGGGCGAACAAGGCTGGAAGATCGGCGAAAACGGCAGGGTTATCAACAAGAACGAGCTTGTGTCCTACCTGGGCAGGTATGGGATCATAACGCAAGACCTGACCCAAACAACCGTGTAAATTTCAGCGGACCGCGCTGGTTGTCGTGAGCCTGTTCGGCCACGGATGGTGCGAAGGGCAGTGACTCGATATGCAGGTAGAACAGGGATGTAGGCGGAAGGTGAGGGGGAACTCACAAAGAAGCGGATAGTAGGCGAGGATGGGTCTGATGACAATTGTTGAGACGATTCACATCAGACCCGCCCGCCGAAAGCGCTCCGTGAGTGCAACACTCTTTCCATAATTTTCACGAATCTTGTTGAAGCGTTCCTTGAACTTGTTTTCCTGTTGTTTGTACACTGACATATCCCGCAATTCGACCAGAAGTTTGGTGGCTTCGTCATAGGTCGAGCCGCGTTTTTGCTGGAGGAGCTTTTCCACGTATTGCCAGTTGATTTCCTCATTCCCCGCCAGTTCTTCCAACCGACCGATCCTTCTGCGTTCAGCATCTGCGCGTGCCTTGCGTTTCGCCGCTTCTGCGATTTCGTCCGTCCTCTTAAATAGATGGCTCACCGTTCGCGTTGACCGTGACCGTGCGGGTGATTTTTGACCGCCCAGTTCAATCAGGTGTTTTTTCAGTAACAGGACCGCTCCTGGCTCGCCCTGTGCGATTTGGAGAAGATGAGCATCGCTTTCCTTGCGGGTCAGTTTTGCGATGGCGGATTCGAGATCCACCTCGGAGTTGGACTCGGCAATTTTGCTGGATTCAGCCGCGGCAGAGATCAGATGCGGGTCGATCTCGAAGAATTCCGCGAACGCCTGCAGACTTGCATTCAGATGTTTGAGTCCTGCTGGCATGGGCGGCTCAGGTTCGTCCTCCCATTCTTCCTCGTCCATTGAAATCACTTTGAGCCAGGCAAGATAGAGCATGCGGGTATCGCCTTGGAGGAGTTGTTCGCGCAGGGGAGCAAGTTGACCCAGGATGTTTTCCGACTCGATCCACTCGAAATAATCTGCATCGTCATTGATCTCGATATGGAGGACGAAGTATGCGCCGTGCTCTTCAAGCATGATGTGATCTTCGATGAGAAATGGCTGGAACAGATCAACATCCACCAGCTTTTTGGGCAGGCGCAACATCAACTCACGCACGCCAAAATTGGAGTCGTACAGGAAGGCGTCGAAGTATTTCAGCAGGACTTGCTTGGGATCGT
Organism: uncultured Anaerolinea sp.; assembly: GCA_964436455.1. Lineage (GTDB taxonomy): Bacteria > Chloroflexota > Anaerolineae > Anaerolineales > Villigracilaceae > Defluviilinea. Next base: position 14,276 of record CAYTDB010000121.1, read on the forward strand.
GCTTGAAATCTCCCCAGGAATAGGTGACTATAGCCTGCGCGGAGGTGACCGTGTCCATGTGGCTGGAAAGACCCTTCACATCTGCCTGCTCGCGGGCGGTGAGGGGACGGTCAATGGTTTGCCATTCGTAGTATTGATATTCGCTCATTTGGCTCCTTGGGTTCTGCCTCTAACCCGATGCTTGCTGGCGAAAGTATACGGCAAAAATCAGTACAAGACTATGATACGGAAGTTTCCGACGACAGAAACTCCAAACCTGTCGTAAAATAGATGTGACAAATTTCAAAATTGGATTGTTCCGAACAAAGGAGGAAGTCATGGATCCAATTACCGCCGCGATCGTAGCCGCATTGACGGCTGGTGCAGTTTCTGGAGCGACTAAGGTGGCTGAACAGGCGATTTCCGATGCCTACGGCAAACTCAAGGAACTCCTTGGAAAGAAATTTGGGGCAAAAAGCAAGGTTGTCAAGGCCGTGAAGGAATTGGAAACCAATCCCAAATCGGAAGCACGTAAGGCGGTTGTGAAAGAGGAAGTAGTGGCGGCAAAAGCGGATAAGGACGCGGACCTGCTCAAGGCTGCCCAGGCGCTCCTGAATGCCATCAAGGCGAAACCTGGAGGGGAGCAAATTGTCCAAATGGTGATGGGGGATCAGAATATTCAAATTGCAGGAGATGGCAATGTTGTAAATGTGAACACACCAAAAAGCAAACACTAAATTGTTTAGGTATCTCAATGCCTAAAAATACTTCTCCACCATCAATAAATCAAACTGCCATTGGTAATGACAATATTCAGGTTGTTGGCAGCAATAATGTAATTACCAGAATTACCAATTTTTTTGCTGGTGACACCGAACAGCAACGCGCTCATAGAAATCGCCAAGCAATGCTGGAATTGGTGAATTCCACATGGATCAAAGGTGTACTGGAAAAATCCCTTTACGATGAAATGCTTATTGAACTGGGTATGGAAGAACACCCTGATGCAGTAATTCGTCCCTGGGATGTACAGGTTCAGATGCCCGACAAGCCGAACCGCGTTCTTCCTTCCGGTAATTCCATAACGCAAATTTTCGACGAGATGAACGGGGCAATGCTCATTCTAGGACAACCCGGCTCGGGTAAAACCACCATGTTGCTGGAACTGGCGCGTGAGTGCGTAGCCCGAGCGAAACAAGATGAAAACTGGACTATACCTGTTATATTCAATCTTTCATCTTGGAATGGCAAACAGACAATAGACGATTGGCTGGTAAGCGAACTGAATACCAAATACAACATTCCCAAAAAGATCGCTCAAAACTGGGTGGTAAACGATGACCTCCAATTACTACTTGACGGATTGGATGAAGTTAAGCCAGAGACCCGCGAAACGTGCGTCGAAGCAATCAATGCTTTTCGCCAGCTACATGGGTTGACAGTGCCAATTGCAGTTTGTAGCCGTATTGCTGATTATGAGGGGCTAAAAGGCAAATTAAATCTATCTGGAGCTATAGTATTACAGCCACTTACAACCGAGCAAATTGATCATTATTTTGTGGGTAAAGGTTCCTCCTTCGCAGGATTAAGACAAGCTATTAATTTGGATGCCAACTTACTAGAGTTGGCTCGATCGCCGTTGATGCTAGGTATCATGAGTTTGGCTTACGGAAGACTAACTGCCGATGAGTTGGCAGCCGAGAATAACCAGCCAGACCAGTTCCATACGCACTTGTTAAAAGTTTATGTGCAGAAAATGTTTACACGTATTGCCAGAACCAAACAGAATGCACCCTTGGAAAAACAAACTATTGGACACCTACCTTGGTTGGCGCAAAAAATGATCCAGCATAATCAGGTGGTCTTCCTTATTGAACAACTGCAGCCAAGCTGGTTAAATTCAAGTCTACAAAAAAGACTTTACCTTTTAGCTAGCCGCTTTGTGGTTGGATCGATCATTGGTTTCGCAATTGGACAGTTTACGAGCAAGTTTGAAGTTGTGGGAAACATGTGGCTGGGTTTATTGGCTGGTGTTGCAGGAGGGGCAATCACAGGTTTGATAATTTACTACCGGACAAAATGAGAATTATCAAGCGATAATTCGAGAAACGAAATT